>JAHBWF010000010.1 GCA_019637105.1 Labilithrix sp. | reverse complement strand
GTCTCTTCCCTCCCAGAGCATCCGATCGATCTCCTCGAGCGTCGCCGTGCGGAGCCACGCGAGGAACGCAAGGTCCTCCTCGCGCCGCCTCTGAACGGTGAGATAGCTCGCTCGGTCCGCGTCGGCGAAGATCACGCGGACCTCGTCTTCTTGCTCAGGTCACTTCCGAGCTCGATGAGGACGTCATGCGCGGTCCCCATCGCGGCGATGCACTGCCGGAGCGCGGAGGGCTCCCCGCGGTCGACGGCAACCCACGCGCGCTCGATCGCGGCGATGGCCGATGTCACGACCGCGTCACGCCGCGCGATCAGTTCGGCATTCTCAGCGTTTCCGTAGCCCTCCGGAGCCGTAGGTCGCCGGTTCGAATCCTGCCGGGCGCGCCACTCGACCAAATCGTCCACCCAGTCCATCGGGTGACGCCGAGTCAGGGTAGAACCATGACGCGATGAGCGCGATCTCCTTGGTCGGCCGAAGCAGCTCCCACTTCACGCGCGTAGCGAGGATCTTCGCGCTCGAGCTCGGCCTCGAGCACACGTTCCGCCCAGTGCTCGATCTAACGACGCTCGAACCGGCGATGTACGCCGGCAACCCGGCCCTCAAGATCCCCGTCCTCGTCGATGAAGCCGGGCCGCTCTTCGGCACGGAGAACATCTGCCGCGAGCTGGCCCTCCGGTCGGGCCGGCGGCCGGAGGCCGTCCTGCGCGGTGACGTGCGCGCTCGCGTCGTCGCGAACGTCGAGGAGCTGACGCTCCACGTGATGTCCGCCGAGGTGTCGGTCATCATGGCGAAGGCAAGCGGCGAGGGGCGCTGCATGTCACCGAAGACGATGAGGAGCATCGAGAACGCCCTGCGCTACCTCGACGAGAACGTCGACGGCATGCTCTCGGCGCTCCCGCCCCAACGGACCCTCAGCTTCGTCGAGGTCGCGCTCTTTTGCGCGGTCACGCACCTGCCGTTTCGGGAGGTGCTGGACGTGTCCTCCTGGACCCGGCTTGAAGTCTTCCGCTCGCAGTTCGCCCAACGGCCCAGCGCGCGGGGGACCGAGTATCGCTTCGACGCGGCGTGACCACGGAGAGGTGAGCGCGATGATCTCGGCGGAACAAGCACGGAGCTTCGCAGAGGGGGGCTGCCTAAAACCGCCACGACATCGAAGCGCTCCTCTCCTTCCATGCCAACCCGCCCGACCACGGTTCTCCGCGGATCGTCGAGCGACTCGGTCGCGTCGATGGTAGGCTCGAGACCTCCGCTTCGCTTCGAGCTGCTCGACACATACCCCCGGCGTGTCCAGCGTTGCCATCCTGAATCCGATGCGAATGCGACTGCCATACGGGCTCGTCGTGGCTTCCGCGCTCGTGAGCTGCGGGCCGCCTGCTGCCGAGCCGACGACAGCACCGGCACCGGCAGTCGCTGAGCCCACCGAGAAGCTGCCCGATGGCAGCTTCGACCGCGGTTCGGCGGCGAGAGCGCTCGGTCTGGCCGGGAACAATCTCGAGAATTGCGGGCCCTCCGGAGGAACGGGTCACGCGATCATCACGTTCCAACCGGACGGAGGCGTTTCGAATGTGGTTGTAGACGAGGGACCGTTCGTTGGAACGCCGGTCGGCGTCTGCGTCGAGCAGCGTTTTCGCGAGATCCGGATACGGCCATACGACGGCGGTCCGGTGAACGTCGGCAAGAGCTTCGGACCATGAGACCGGTGCCTCATGGCCAGATGCTCCCCCTCGAGGTGACGGCGCACGTCGCGTATGGCCTCGCTTCGCGCGTCCGCCGAGGATGCTCGAGATCGAGCCAGCCTCGGTCCGCGTGCGTGCGCTGACCATCGCTTCGCGCGCGCAGCGTGGCGGAGTCCGAAGGCTCGACAGGTAACCGGCCTGTCGAATACGGCTCAGCGCGTAGGAATGCGACGGTGATGCTCAGAACCGGCTCGCTTCCCTGCGGCTGCCGGAGTTCTGCGTCACGATTGCGTTGACATGATCGGCCTCCCTGGAACCATGATGCGGGCGTTTGGTGCGTCCGCGTTGGCTCCCGTTCCTGATCGTCCTCGTTGGCTGCGGTCGCCCGGAGCGTGCACGTGTTCCACCGCTGAAAGTCCCCGCGTACGCAGCGGCGATGGTGGGCGAAAGCGGCGCGGGACCGTTCGACAGGGGCGACGCCGCGCGTGCGTTGATGAGCGTCGACGTTCAGGGCTGTAGAGCCGTCGAAGGCCGGACCGGCGTCGGTCACATCATGACGCTCTTCATCCCAGACGGTACACTCGTCCTCGCCGCGCTCGACGACTTCGGGCTCGAGGAGCTCAATCCCTTCGTCGGAACACCCACGGGTGATTGCATCGTCGCTCGCTTCAACGGGATACGAATCAGACCCTTCGAGGGGCCTCCGGTGAGGGTGGGGAGGGCTGTTCGCATTCGGTAGCCACGGCTGGCCGTCGGTACGGTGTTCGCGGTGCACGTCCAAGTGCGCGCTTTTGTGATGGCAAAAATGGGCGGAGAATCGTCGGTCTGTTTCGACGACACGACCGACAGCGGCGCCGTGCGAGTCCGTGGACAGGCTCAGAAGATCGTCTGCAGCAAGGCTGCACGTGGTCGCAGTGAAGCGCCCTGAGTCGACGTCTCGGGCGAGGTGACGGCCCGCGCTTTGACTCACGCCACATCGTCGGGCGCGCGCATGACGCGCTTCGCGCATCGACATCCGGGAACGTTGCTCCCCGTCATCGACGCGTGCTCGATGCGCGATCGGCAGCCCGAGCTTCCCGCGCGCCGGTGTCCCTCGAGAGCGGCTCGCAGAGGTTCGCCGCTGCTTCGTCGTCGAGGTCGAGGTAGACGTATCCGATGAGACTCCGCATCCACCTCCCGCTCTTGCTGGTCGTGGTCGCGTGCCATGAGCCGATGCCCGCCGCCTCCGAGGACGCGGCGCCCGGGAGTCCGCCGCCGAGCAGGCCCGTCGACGCGGGATCGTCGGCGAAGAAGCGGCTCGTGATCCGCGCAGCCCGCGCGCTCGCCCCGTCGGCGGGCGTCGTCGTCGCACCCCCGTGGGTGGCCATCGACGGTGACGAGATTGCCTCCGTCTCGAGCACGCCGCCCGCCGACGCCCGCGACCTCGGCGACGCGACGCTCCTGCCCGGGCTCATCGACGCCCACACGCACCTGCTGCACCTCGAGATGACGGACGAGGGATCCATGGTGGCGGAGGCCGTCACGATGAGCGACGCCGATCGCACGCTCCGCGGCGCGTCCTTCGCGCTGGAGATGCTGCGCGCGGGGTTCACCACGGTTCGCGATCTCGGCAACTCCGGTCGAAGCGGAGACGTCGCGCTGAAGCGCGCGATTCGGAACGGATGGGTCTCCGGACCGACGATGCTCGTGTCGACGCGCGCGCTCGCCCTGCTGGGAGGGCAGTTCTCTCACCTCGCCCCGATCCACCTGCCGCTCGTCGAGCAGGAGTACGTCCAGATTCGCAGCGCCGACGACGCGCGGTCCGCCGTTCGCCAGGCCGTCTACGAGGGGGCCGACCTCATCAAGGCCATCGTCGACCACGGGCCTGGCCGTACGATGACCGTCGGGGAGCTCCGCGCCGTCGTCGACGCCGCGCACGAACGCGGCAAGAAGGTCGCCGCGCACGTCCTCACGGCGAAGGCCGCGGAGACGGCCGTCGCCGCGGGGGTGGACTCGTGCGACCACGCCTACGACATCTCGGACGCGACGCTGCGCGAGATGGCGCGCAAGAAGATCCATCTCGTCCCGACCGATTACCCGATGGCGTACTACGAGCGCTTCGCTTCCGCGGGGCCTCGGCACGACGCCGTGCTCGCGTCGAGGAAGAAGTTCCGTGAAGGATGCATCGATCGCCTCGGCCGCGCCAAGAGCTCCGAGGTGCCGATCGCCGCCGGCTCCGACGCCCACGTCGCGACGTCCGCTGAAGGGGGACGACGCTGCGTCGACCACGGCCCCCGACGTCGACGCGCCGGCTCGCCTCGGGCGAGGGAGCGTCGCGGCGCTCGCCTCCGCCTGTCGCGGCGAGCTCGTCCGCGTCCTGCCGAGGCGTGTCCGCTTCGACCCGCGGTTCGATCGGCCTGCCGTGAGCCGATCGGCGCGCGGGCGCTCGCGAGAACCGGTCCGGCCTCTCGCGTCGTTCGTCGAAGCGTGAGCGCGCGGCTAGGACGAACGTCGCCCGCGGACGACGCGGCGCGGCCTCGAGGGCTCTCCGGGCGCCGCCGGCGTCGTAGCGCGCGGCGCGAGCGTCTCGACGTTCTCGTGGAACGTGGCGTCGTAGCCCGCGAAGCGGCGGCGCATCACCGCGATCGCCTCGGGGCTCTCGTCGACGAGGACGACGTCGCGTCCCCAGAGGGCGCCGGCTTCGCCGAAGCTGCCGCTGCCGGCGAAGAAATCGAGCAGGCGATCCCCCGGGCGCGAGTGGACGCGGACGATGCGCGTCAGCACGCCGAGCGGCTTCTGCGTCGGGTAGCCGGTCTTCTCCTTGCCGTTCGGGCTCACGATCGTGTGCCACCACGAGTCCGTCGGGGTCTTGCCTCGGGCGGCCTTCTCCGCGCCGACGAGCGACGGAGCCATGTACGGGATCCGATCGATCTCGTCGAAGTTGAAGCAGTAGTCGCTCGGATCCTTCGCGTACCAGAGGATGGTGTCGTGCTTCGGAGACCAGCGGTTCGTCGCCCTCGCGCCGTAGTCGTAAGACCAGATGATCTCGTTGATGAAGCTTTCGCGGCCGAAGATCTCGTCGAGCAAGACCTTCGCGTAGTGGACCTCGCGGTAGTCGAGGTGGAGGAAGAAGCTGCCCGCCGGCCGGAGGAGGCGGTGGGCCTGCTCGAGCCGCGGGGCGAGGAACTGGAGGTAGTCGTCGAAGCGATCGGCGAACGCGCTCGAGCCGAGCACCGTGGTGCGGTAGCGGCGGCCGTGGAAGCCGACGCGATCGCCGGCGTCGTCGCGGTCGGTCTTGATCCGCGTCCGGGATTGAGCGCGGCCCGTGTTGAAGGGCGGATCGACGTAGATGAGGTCGAACGAGCCGGCCTCGAAGCTCGCGAGCACGGGCAGGTTGTCGCCCGCGACGACGTCGATCCGTCCCGTCTCCGTCGAGGGGACCGGCGTCGGCGGGGTCGGCTCCTCGGGGGACGGCGCGCGCGTCGCCGGCTCGCGCGCGGCCGGCGCGCGTCGCCGCGCCGAGGAGGGCGGCGTGGTCGTGAAGACGAAGCGCGTCCCGCGACGCTCCGCGTGGACGTAGGTCCCGCCGATCGGCTCGCCGCTCTCGGCCGCCTGACGGATGCGCGCGAGCGCGGCGTCGCCGTCGCGCACGCCCGCGAGGAGCGGGAGGAGCTCGGCCTTCGAGAAGCGGCGCACCTCGTCGAGCGAGTCCGTCGCGAGCTCCGCGACGAGCTCCTCCATCGTGCGCTCGCTCCAGCTCCGATTCATCCCAGGTCCCGCTCGGCAAGTGGCGTCGGCAAGAAGGCGTCGGCGTCCATGCGACCACCGGCGTCTACCAATGCTGCATCCGCCCACGGTTGTCCAGGTGGGCTCCGCCGTTCCGCTGCGACGGGGCGGCTTGCGGCCCTGCGTCGCGACCCTATCTTTGAGGGTTGATGTCGCGCGTCGTGGTCGTGCTCGAGGGACGAGACGCGTGCGGGAAGACGACGACCGCGCGTGACGTCGCCGCGTCGCTCGGGCCCGGGACGTGCCGCGTCATCGCGCTCCCGCCCCCGACGGAGCTCGACCGTCGCGGCTGCTACTTCCGGCGGTGGCTCGAGCACCTGCCGAGCGAGCCGGGTCAGGTCGTCGTGCTCGATCGGAGCTGGTACAACCGTGCCGTGGTCGAGCGCGTGATGGGCTTCTGCTCGGAGGCCGAGGTCGTGTCCTTCTTCGAGGCGCTGCCCGGCTTCGAGGCCGAGCTCGTCGGCGCGGGCCAGGAGCTCCTCAAGTTCTTCTTCGTCATCAGCGCGGAGGAGCAGGCGCGCCGGCTCGAAGGGCGCCGGATCGAGGGCCGGCTGACGGCGATCGACGCCGCGTCCCTCCCGCGGTCGGGCGCGTACTCGAGCGCCGAAGAAGAGATGCTCCGGCGGACCTCGAAGCCGGTGCCCTGGACGATCCTGCGGGACGTCGACCGCGCCGAGCGGCGCGCGACGGTCCTCGCGCGGATCGAGGCCGCGCTCCGGCGCAGCGAGCCGGCGCCGGCGCACGGCCCCTGACGCGGAAAGCGTCACGCATTTCGGTTTGTGCGGGCGGGTTGAGCTATCCTGACGCTCAGGCACTGCGCTCCATGCGATCGCTCTCCCTCGCCGTTGTCCTCGCCGCCCTCGTCGGCGGCGCCTGCGTCCCGACGCCGCCGATCACGGTGGTGCACGTCGGCAAGAGCGCCGTGAAGGACGAGGTGGTCGGCGATCCCGTGAAGATGCGCCGCCCCGCGGCCGACACCTACGCGGGCATCCGCGGCGGGGCCTACGTCGTCCGCTCCGGCGAGGACTGGCAGGGGATGTGGCGTCACGCGCCCGAGCAGCCGGCGTTCCCGTCGACGATCGATCCGACGAACGAGATGCTCGTCCTCGTCGCCACCGAGGACGCCATCGTCTCGCAGCTCACGATCAAGCACGCGGTCGAGACCGCCGAGGCGATGACCGTCTTCGTCCGACAGACGATGCTCGGCGAGGGGTGCGTCCGCAAATCCGACGAGCGCGCGGGCCTCGACGCCGTCGTCACGCGCCGGGTCGACAAACCGGTGAAGTTCTACATCGAGGACGAGGACGGCCCGTCGTGCGGGGAGCCGCCCAAGGCCGAGATCGGCTGCCGGCTCGCGACGGCGCAGACCTGGAACGCGAAGCTCACGGCGAAGACCGGCGACGTCATCGAGTGCGAGCTGTCGAGCGTCGCGACGGGCAAGTACGAGCTCGTCGATCAGACGCTGTCGCTCGTGGACGCGCCGCCGGGCTCCAACGCGAAGCTCGCCTTCTCGAAGGGGCCGACGCGCGCGACCCTCGCGCTCGACGCGTTCGGCACCTACGCCGTCCGCGCCGAGGCGACGGACGAGGCCGGACGGAGAGGGCGCGCGACCGCCTTCATCGAGGTGCTGCCGAAGAAGACGCGCGACGTCCTCTTGCAGCTCACCTGGAGCGACGTCGACATGTCGGAGGTGATCACGCCGCTGCCGCGCGTGCTCTTGCGCGTGACGCAGGAGGGCCCGCGAGGCCAGCGCTGCTCCGCCGAGGTGCCCGTCCCCGGGCTCTGCGACGCCAAGACGCGCGGCTCGTACACGTACATGAAGATCCCCGCCTCGCGGCGGAAGCTGCCCGTCTCGCTCCTCTACCTCGACGAGCGCGCGCAGGAGGGGCCGGCGCCTTGCATCAACGTGTGGTTCAACGGCGAGCGCACGCTGGCGGTGTGCGATCGCGATCACCGCCACGCCGAGGACCGCTGGGAGATCGGGACGCTCGAGACCTGGACCGGCAAGCTCGCCGCGCCGAAGCCGCCGCCCAAGGCCAAGCCCGCGACCGGCGCCAAGCCCGGCGCGCCGGCGGCGGCGCCCCCCGGGGCGAAGTCCGCGCCCGCCACGCCGGCGCCCGCCGCGCCGCCGTCGAAGCCGGCGCCCGCGACGCCCGCGCCTCCGGCGAGCGCGGCCTCGAAGAAGTAGCCGCCGCGAGCGCGGGCGTCCCGCCGTCTACTGGCAGAAGCCGCTCACGCAGCGCGTCGTGCCCGGGCACTGCGCGTTCGTCCGGCAGCCGTCGACGCACTGCCCGCCGGTGCAGATCATGCCCGAGCCGTCGTTGCCGGGGTTGCACTGGCCGTCCGACGTGCACGCCACGCCGCCGCCCGACGCGGAGCCGTCGTCGGTGTCGGTGTCGGTCTCGTCCGCGTCGGTCTCGTCCGCGTCGTCGACCTCGTCCGGGACCGTGGTCGAGGGCGACGAGCTGGCCGAGCACGGGCCGCCCGGATCCTTCCCGCCGAACTCGTAGTGCCAGGGCTCGCTCGGGACGGTCCGCTTGAAGCCGAACTTGCCGGCGTTGTTCGCGAGCCACTTCGACGTCGAGAGATCGAGCGCGCGCCCGTTCTGGTGGTTGCTGTAGCCGGGCTTCGCGGCGAGGTTCCCGCCGTTGCACTTTTTGGTCTTGTAGCAGTTGTAAAAATACTTCTGCTCTTCGTTCGTCCTGAAGCCGCTGCTCAGCGTGAGGCGCACGCCGGCCGAGTGCGCCGCCTGCTGCATCTTCAGGAAGGCGTGGCCCGTCGGCTTGGAGACGCGCTTGCCGCCGATCTTGATCACGTCGATCGAGTACGCCCGCCCGCGATCGTAGGCGGTCATCTTGGTGGTGCGGCAGTCGACGGGGCTGATGACGGCGCTCTCGGACGAGGCCGTCGGCTCGCTCTCGTCGTCGTCCTCGTCGAGGTCGGTCGCGCAGGCCGAGACCACGAGCGCCGAGACGAACAGGACGGGGAGCCCGAGGTGCAGGCGGTGCATCGACGAGCTCGAGTGCACCTCCGATGCCAGCGCGCCCGAGAGGCGCGCGCGCCGTGACGTCGTTCGGCGACCCACGAAATCCGCGCGAATCGGCGCCAGGCGATCGCGCAGGTCATGGACCGTACCGATCCGACCGCGGTGGATCGCGACCCATGATCGTCGCGATGTCACCCGTTCGCGACACCATCCGATGCGCGCGCGATCGATGATCCGGCCGATCAGCTCGAATTTTACAGCGCCCGCCCCGCCGGATCAGAGCGCGCGGAGGTAGGCTTCGAGCGCGTCGCGGTCCTCGCGCGAGAGCGATTTCGTGTCCCCCATCTTGTCGTTCTTCTCGAGCAGCTCGCCGAGCGTCGCGTAGCGCCCGTCGTGGAAGTACGGGCTCGAGCCGCCGACGAAGCGGAGCGACGGGACCAAGAACTGCCGGCTGACGTCCGCGCCGGTCGCGCTGGCGACGTCGTGGGACTCGTGATCGCTGAAGCCGTCCTTCTCCGCGTGGCACGTGCCGCACTGGAGGGCCGACGAGTTGAACAGCTCGCGCCCGCGCTCCTCCTTCGGGCCGATCGTGGCCTGCTTGGCGCGCGGCGGCGCCTTCATCGCGCGGAGCCAGGAGGCGAGCGCGCCGAGCTCTTCGGCGCTGGCGCCGGTGCCCTTCAGGTTCTTCATCGTGATCGTGATGTGCTCCTCGAGCGAGCCGTGCTTGCCGAGCCAGCCGAACGGCGAGGCGCGCTCCACCCGGCCCGCCAGCAGGATCGTCTGGCGCGGGCCGTCCGGCGTCGACCACACGAGCCCGTCGTCGCGGCCGTCCGGGTGGCAGCTCGCGCAGGCGCGGCCGTCCTTCGAGATCTTCGTGTTGCCGGCGCGGTGGAAGAGTCTCTCTCCCAGCGCGGCCTCCGGCGCGAGCGGCGTGCTCGGCGGAGCGACCGCGACGCGCGTGACCTCGGGAGGGGGCGGGGGCGCCGCCTTCGCGGGCTTCTTCTTCGCCGCGCCCTCGCCGGCCGGCTCGGCGATCGGCTCGGCGATCGAGAACACGTTCACCACGCGATCGAACGCCGACCAGACGACGGCCTGTCGCGACCCGAGATCGAGCGCGATGCCGGTCGGCCCCGCTCCGACGTCGATCGCGCGCAGGAACCCGCCGGCCGGCGTCGAGCCCGACGCGTCGTACTCCATCACCTTGTCGACGCCGAGGCAGCTCACGTAGAGGCGCTGGCGCGCGTCGTCGACGGCGGCCGCGCGCGGCAGCCGGCACGCCTGGGCGCCCGAGCGGAAGCGCGGCGCGACGCGCGCGTGGTGGCCGGTGGCGCGCGCGCGCTTCGCGGCGTCGATGACGTCGATGTCGAACATCTCCGTCGGGATGTTCTCGGCCTCCTCGAGGCCGCCGCCGCCGTAGCCGGTCGAGCGGACCTTCGCGTCGCCGGTGGCGACGGCCGCGTGGGGCGCGAGGACGCGCTCCTCGAGCTCGGCGCTCCCTTGCTTCGCCTTGGACGGCTTCACGTGCACCCGCGCGAGCGAGAAGCCCTGGCGGGCGACGCGCGCGGGGAACGTGACCTCGTGGTGGAGGAGGCCGGTGCCGCAGACGAACCTGTGGCGCGGCGCGGCGCCCTCGTCGAGGCCGTCGCCGTCGAGCTTGAAGAAGAGCTGCAGGCCGGCGCCGCCGCGCCTCTCCGTCCAGCCCGGGACGCCGAGGTCGATCGGCGCGACGGTCCGAGACGCCTCCTCGAGGTCGACCGCGCTCAGGTGACCCGCCGCGGCGTGGGCGACGTACGCCGTCTTGCCGTCGCTCGCGACCGTCACGGCGCGAGGCTCGCGCGCGACGTCGACGGCGAAGCGGCGGGTGGCCGACGCCAGCTCGTACGCCTCGAGCGAGTGTCCCCAGCCGGTGGTGACGAGGAGCGTCGACTCGTCCGGGGTGAGCGCCATCGCGATCGGCTCCGCGCCGGCGGTCTCGATCGTCGCGGTCGCGTCGAGCGGCGCGCGCTCGTCGGCCGTCGCCTCGAGCACGGCGACGGCTTGATCCGTGCGGAGCGCCACGAGGAGGCGGCCCGCCTTGTCGACGAGCATCTGGCCCGGGCGGCCGTCGAGCGGCGTCCGCGACAGCTCCGTCCGCGTCGCGACGTCGAAGGCCCGGACCGCGGAGTCGTCTTCGTCGGAGATGTAGGCGATGGTGCGCTCCCGGAGCTTGGCGACGACGACCGTGGATCCGTCGCGCGCTTCGGCGGCGCGCGTGATCGGGACGTACACCTTCGGCGGCGGGGGAGGCGGCGGCGCGGGCTCCGGCGGCGGAGGCGGCTCCTTCTTCGCGCAGCCCGTCGCGAAGGCGACGGGGACGAGGAGGGCGGCGACGAGTCCGAGCGTGCGTCCGTGGCGAGCCATGGCGGCTTGGACGCCTCGCGAGGCCAGAAGTTCGGCTCGATCGCGAAATCGCCGGACCCGGGCGCCGCGGGCGGCGGTCGGTGTCGCGCGGCCGCCGGTTTCTTGTCTGACCTACATCGACCTACCTACCATGGGTCCCTGGAGGCCTTGCCGATGCCGTTGCCCGAGCCGATTCGCACGTCGTTCCGCCGCTACGTCCGCCTCGACTGCCAGGTCGTGCGCGAGCACGACTTCCGGCTCGTCGGCGATCTCGCGCTCGATCTCTCCACGCGCGGGATGCTGGTCCGCGCCCGGCAGCGCGTCCTGACCGGCGAGGAGGTCGTCGTCGCCTTCAAGCCGCCGCGATCGAACGCGTGGTTCGACGCCCAGGGCGTGATCGCGCGGGTCCTTCACGGCCGGCGGCCGGGCGACTACGGTCTGTCGTTCGGCGTCGAGTTCGTGAACCTGAGCAAGGAAGATGAGCTCATCCTCTTCGAGAGCCTCCGGGGGATCGCGGCGCCCGACGCGCAGCGCCCGCCGCGGCCGCTCGCGCGCGCTCCCGAGAGCCGGAGCCTCGTTCGCGCGGCGTGACCGCCCGTCATGAGCGTCGAGCTCGACGACGAGCCGACGCGCTCGGCGCGCTTCCGATCGCGTGAAGAGCTCGCCGACTACCTCCTCGAGATCGGGGCGACGCTCGCGGCGTGCGGCTGCCCGAGCTACCGCCTCGAGGACGTGATCCGCCTCATCGCGGACATCGAGGGCCACCGCGCCGATCCGTTCGCGCTCCCGACGGGCCTCTTCCTCCGCGTGACGGGGAAGGACGGCGGCGGCCCGCAGGTGCAACGGATGACGCGCGTGAGCGACTGGGGCGTCGATCTCGCGCGCCTCACGCTGGTCGACGAGGTCTTCAACGACGTCGTCGATCGTCGATCGACGATCGAGCAGGCGCGCGCGCGCATCCGCGCGATCATGAGGCGGCCGCCGGAGTGGTCCACGGCGCTCGTGCTCGCCGCGACGACGGCCGTGTCCGGCGCCGCGGCCGTGTTCTTCAAGGGCGGGGCGCTCGAGGTCCTCGTCGCCGCCATCGTCGGCGCGGTGATCGCCGGCAGCCGCGTCGTCCTCTCGAGCCGCGTGCGCACGCCGGGCGACCTCGACCCGGGCCTCCTCGCCGGGACGTCGCGCCGGAACGCGCGTCGCCTGCTCAGCGACTTCCTCGGCGGACTGTTCGCCGCCTCGTGCGCGTGGCTCGCGCTCGTCGTCTGGCCGCAAGCGAGGCCCGAGGTCATCGTGCCCGCCGGCGCGATCGCGCTCTTCCCGGGGATGACGTTCACCACCGGCGTGGCCGAGGTCGCGCAGAAGAACGTCGTCGCGGGAGGGGCGCGGCTCATCGAGTCGGCGGTCGGCCTCCTCCTCATCCTGTTCGGCGTCGCGCTCATCGCGGGGATCGGGGACGTCGTCGGCGTGGAGATGCCGAGCTGGCTCGCGAAGTCGTCGCAGCCCGGGCTCTCGCTCCCGTGGCAGGCGCTCGCGCTGCTCGTGTCGTCGATCGGCTTCGGCGCGGTGTTCCAGGTGCCAAAGCGGTGGCTCTGGACGACCTTCGTCTCGAGCGCCGCCGGCTGGATCGTCGCGGACGTCGCGATCCACTTCCGGCTGCCCGGTCACGTGGCGGCGTTCTTGGCGGCGCTCTCGGTGTGCATGCTCGCCAACGCGCTCGCCCGCGTGACGAACCGGCCGGCGCAGCTCTTCCAGCTCCCCGGGATGATGCTGCTCGTGCCGGGGAGCTTCGGCTTCCTCAGCCTCAGCGAGTTCCTCGAGACGCACGACACGGTCATGGGCACGCAGCGAGGGTTCACGATGGCGCTGGTCGGCGCCGCGCTCGTCATCGGCGTGCTCGTGGCGAACGTGCTCGTGCCCTCGCGCAAGCTCCTTTGAGCCGGCGCTCGGGCTCCGCGCTCGAAGCCGCGAGGCTTCGGGCGCCGGCGGTCGGCGCCGTCAGCGCTTGAAGCAGTGAGGCTTCGGGTGACGGACGCCCTTCGCGTCGACCGTGAAGGGGTTGTCGCAGTCGCTGGGCGCCGAGGCGGTCGGGCGCGGCGCGACGGGCGCGTCGACGCGCGGCTTCGGAGCGGTCGGCGGGGGCGGGGGCGCGGGCGCCGTCGCCGAGCGCGAGACCTCGAGGATGATCGCGGGCTCGTGCTCGACGGTGGTAGAGGCGACCGGCGCGGGCGGATCCGGGATCTGCTGGAGTTGGATGAGGCGAAGCGCGAGCAGCCCGCCGCCGAGGAGGAGGAGCGCGGCCGCGATCAGCATGAGCGGCGCGCGCGATCGGCCGGCGTCCTCGTCCGCGTACTCGGCGTCCGCCGCGCCCTCGCCGGCGTCGCTCGCCGGACGATAGAGCGTCTCGCGCTCGTCCTCGGCCAGGTCGGCGGAGCCCTCGGCGTCGCCGAGCGCCTCCGGAGGAGGAGTCTTTACGACGCCGCTGTCGCGCACGGGGCTCGGGCCCTGCGAGTCGGTCCGCATCGGCGGCGGGATCGACGTCGACGTCTCGCTCTCGATGCGGTGCACGAGCTCGATGCGCCAGGCGAGCATCTCGCCCGCGGTCTCGCGGACCCACTCGCCGATCTCGCGCGGCGGCGCCGGCGCGAGCACCTTCTCGAGCGCCACCGCCATCTCCCGCGCCGACGCCCAGCGGTTCTCGGGGTCGCGGTCGAGGCCCTTCATGACGACGGCGTCGAGCTCCTTCGGCAGATCGGGGGCGACCTCGCTCGGCGCACGGATCTCGTCGTTCATGATCGAGTAGACGAGGGAGGGCACGTCGTCCGCCTTGAAGAGACGCGCGCCGGTCAGGGCCTCCCACACGACGACCGCGGCCGAGTAGACGTCGGCGCGGCGGTCGATGGGGCCCTTCGCCAGCTGCTCGGGCGACATGTACGCGACCTTGCCCTTGATCTGATCGGTGCGCGTCTCCTGGACGCGGTTGGTCGCCTTGGCGATGCCGAAGTCGAGCACGCGCGCCACGCCGTCGAGGCCGACGTGGATGTTCTGCGGAGAGACGTCACGGTGCACGATGCCGAGCGGGGAGCCGCGCTCGCTCGTCGCCTCGTGCGCGGCGTGCAGGCCCTCGAGCGCGGCGCACACGACGCCGGCGACGTAGCGCGGCGGCACGCGCTTGCCGGCCTCGCGCGTCTTGCGGACGAGCCGCGAGAGCGACTCGCCGGCGACGTACTCCATGACGAGGAAGAGCTCGTTGTCCTCGTCGACGACGTCGAGCGTCGCCACGACGTTCGGATGACGCACGCGCGCGGCGAGGCGCGCCTCCTCGAGGAACATCGCGACGAAGTCGGGATCCTTCGCGAGGTGCGGGTGGAGGCGCTTGATGGCGACGGTCCGCGAGAACCCCACGGAGCCGAGGAGCCGCGCGAGGTGCACCGTGGCCATGCCGCCGGCGGCGATCTCGCCGAACAGTGCATAGCGGCCCAGAGTGCCGCGATAGTCCGCGCTGGATTGCTCCGCCACCTGGTCAGCAACGTTACCAGACGTGGTCCTGGCCCGGAAGCAGCACGGCTCGACGCCGTCGACTTGCCGCACGCGTGCGGAGCGTCTACGTGAGCCGCGTTATGCCGCGAGATCGAAGCATGGCGACGACTTCACACACCGACGCCGAGGTGCACCTCCGCAGGCGCAAAAAGCTCGTTCGGCTCGCGTGGGCCGTGCTCGGCTACAACGTCGCCGTCGTCCTCTGGGGCGCGTTCGTCCGCGCGAGCGGCTCGGGCGCCGGCTGTGGTCGACACTGGCCGCTCTGCAACGGCGAGGTCGTCCCGCAGCCGAAGAGCGTCGCGACGATCATCGAGGCCACGCACCGCGCGACGAGCGGCGTCGCGGTCATCGGCGTCCTCGCGCTCCTCGTCGCCGCGTTCGTCGGGCTCCCGCGCGGGCACCGCGCGCGCCGCGGCGCCGTGTACTCGACCGTGTTCATCTTCGGCGAGGCGCTCGTCGGCGCCGGCCTCGTCCTCTTCGAGCTCGTCGCGCACGACGCGTCGATGAAGCGCGGCCTCTCGATGGTCCTTCACCTGAGCAACACGTTCCTGCTCCTCGCCGCGCTCGCGCTCACGGCGTGGTGGGTGACGACCGAGGACGGCGCTCCGTCGCCCGCGAAGTCGAGCCAGGACGCGCCGAGGCCGCTCCTCTTGCGCGGCGCGCTCGGGCTCGCGCTCGGCAGCGTGCTCGTCCTCGGCGCGAGCGGGGCGGTCGCGGCGCTCGGCGATACGCTGTTCCCGGCGTCGTCGCTGCGCGAGGGGCTCGCGCAGGACCTCTCGCCGATGGCGCACGTCTTCCTCCGGCTCCGCGTCCTGCACCCCGTGATCGCGCTCGGCGCGGGCGTGACCGTGCTCGGGGCGGCGGGCGTCGTCCGCTCGGTCTCGACGTCGGCGCGGGCGCGCCGGTTCGCGCGCCTCGTCACGATCCTCTACGTCGTCCAGTTCGCCGCGGGGCTGCTCAACCTGTCGCTCCTCGCGCCGGTCGTGATGCAGCTCGTGCACCTCCTGCTCGCCGACGCGACCTGGATCGCCCTCGTGCTCATGAGCTGGGAGGCCTGGACCGCGCGCGATCGCGTCCCGGCCGCGGCCGCCTCGGAGCCGGCGACCGCCTCGTCTTAGAGGCGCGGCGCGCGCGCCGATCTTCGCCCGTGGAGCCGGCGGCCGCGCGTCAGCCGCCCATCATCTCGAGGAAGGGGCCCGGTCCGAGCAGCGAGGTGCCGCCGTCCATCAGCAGCGTCGCGCCGGTGACGTAGGCGCCGGCCGGCGAGACGAGGAAGAGCGTCGCGCCGGCGATCTCGTCGATCGTGCCGTAGCGGCCGAGCGGAACGCGGCTCTTCAGCTTGTCGGCGGCGTCGCCCGGCGCGAGTCGGCTCATGCCTTCGGTGTCCTCGATCGGGCCCGGCGCGACGGCCATCACGCGGATGCCGAGCTTGCCCCACTCGAGCGCGAGGTCGCGCGTGAGCTTCGCGATCCCGGCCTTGGCGGCGCCGGCGTGGCACTGGAGGGGCGTCGGCACGTCGGCCTGCGTCGCGGTGATGCTCACGATCGAGCCGCCGCGCTTCGACAGGTGGGCGAACGCCGCGCGGCAGGCGTTGAACGTGCCGCAGAGGTCGATGTCGACGACGGCGCGGAAGCCGTTCGCGCTCAGCGTCGCGGCGGGGGCGAGGAAGTTCCCGGCGGCGCTGTTGACGAGCACGTCGAGTCCGCCGTTGGCGGAGGCGGCGTCGTCGAACGCCTTCTCGAGCGCGGGGAAGTCGCGGACGTCGCACGGGTGGACCGTCGCGACGCCGCCGGAGGCCGTGATCGCGGCCGCGGTCGCCTCGAGCTTCTGCGCGGTGCGTCCGACGAGCGCGACCTTCGCGCCGTGCTGCGCGAACAGGCGCGCGATGCCGGCGCCGATGCCGCTGCCGCCTCCGGTGACGAGGGCCGACTTTCCTGCGAGGAGGTTCGGGGCGAAGACGCTGGGTGCCATGGGTCGCTTCTACCGCACGCGGGTCACGGACGTACACCGAAGCCACCCGCTACGTCCCCGCGCGGTCGAGCGCGACCTCAGCCCGCCGTGAAGAGGTACATCGCGACGCCGGCGCCGAACAGCAGCAGCATCACGACGATCACCGCGACGACGACCAGGATCACCGCCTTGTTGATCGCCTGCGCTGCTTGCGCGTGAGCGTGATGCGCGTGATGTGCGTGAACGACCGCGCCCATCATCGGGGGGACGCCCGGCGCCGGAGGCGCGCCCATGTTCGGCGGCTGCCCCGTCGGGCCGTACGGCCCGTGCGCGAACGCGTTCACGCCGAACGCCTGGTGCATGGCGTTCGCCTGGGCGTTGGCGACGAGGCCTTCGAACGCGTCCGGGATCCCGTTGCCGTTCCGATCGGCGAGCATCTGGTTGACGACGGCGACCTGCTGCGCCGCGCGCGCGTGGTGCGCGAGCACGGTCCCGCAGTAACGGCAGCTCGTCCCGCGGAGGTCGTCGGTCGTGAAGTTCGTTCCGCAGTTGTTGCAGCTCACGGTCGGGACGGTCATCGCTCGGTGCTCCTGGGGGCGTCGACGCGCGCCGCGCGCGCGCGGGGATCGGCCGACGCTCGCGCGCCGGCGCGCCGGTCAATGGGGAGGACGCCCCGCCTTCGCGTCGTCCTCGGCGACCTCCGCGAGCCCGGCGAGATCCGCGAGGCGCAGCGGGTGGAACGGCGGGCGCGGCGTGAAGGGGAGCGAGGCGTCGCCGCCGCGCTCCGCGAGGAGGCGGGCGCACAAAGCGACGCAGCCCTTCCCCTGGCACCAGCCCGTCCCGAAGCCGGTGTAGCGCTTGAGCGACTCGATGTCGTCGTGACCGCGCGCCACGGCGTCCTCGAGCTCGTGGAGGGTCACATCCTCGCAGCGGCAAACGAGCACCTTCGCCATCGCGTCCTCGACCCTAGCACCCGCTCAGGCGCCCTCGTACTCGCAGCGCGCGTCGCACGTCTCGAACACGGTCACGCGCACGAGGGACGACAGCTTGGGGTGGAGCCGGTCCCAGATCCACTTCGCGAGGTTCTCGCTCGTCGGGTTCTCGAGCCCCTCGACCTCGTTGAGGTAGTTGTGGTCGAGCGTGTCGTGGAGCGGCTGCCACGCGTCCTGGACGACGGAGAAATCGATGAACCAGCCCGTCTTCGGATCGACCGGCCCGGCGACGGCGAGCTCGATCTTGAACGAGTGTCCGTGGAGGCGCTCGCACTTGTGCCCCGCGGGCACCTGGGGAAGGCGGTGGGCGGCTTCGAAGCGGAACTCGTTGACGAGGCGGACGCGCAAGGTGGCAATAAACCTAGTCGTTCTTGGCTTCCTCGTCTCGGAGGGAATGGATCGCCGCGCGCGGCCGTCCAACCTCGACCCCCGTGCGGCAGCGCCGGCCCACAAAGTCGTGAGCTGGACCGTCACACCCGCGCGCCGCCGACGATGAGATCCGCATGACGATGGCGTTGTCCCCGGGTTCGCGCGCGGTCGATCGAGAGCATCACCGCGCGCTCGGCGGTACGGACGTGCGGCGGGGGCTCGCGGCCATGCTCCGTCGGCGCGTGCCGGCGCAGGAGGTCGAGGACGTCGCCCAGACCGTGCTGGCGGACGCGCTCGCCGCGCCGGCCATCCCGACGGATCCCGAAGAGCTCCGGCGCTGGCTGACGGGGATCGCTCGCCATAAAATCGCGGATTTTCATCGACGTCAGGCGAGGATGACCGCGCGGATGGACGTCGCGGCGCCGGTCGAGTCCGTCGCGGCGTCGCCGGTCGCGTTCGAGGAGCGTGAGGTGCTCCACGCGCTGCTCGGCGAGACGCGCTCGCGGCGCGAGGCCGAGACGATGGAGTGGCTCGTTCGCGAGCACGCCGGCGAGCGACTCGCGGATATTGCTTCGGAAAAGGGTATCCCGGCGCCGGTCGTGCGCCAGCGGGTGTCGCGCCTGCGCCGCGCCCTTCGATCGCGTTGGACCCACGCGCTCGGGCTCGTGGCGGTCCTCGCCGGCCTGGGCGCGCTCGGGCTCGCCGCCCACGGTCCGCGCGAGGCGATCGCGCCCGATCCGGCCGCCGATGTCGCGTGGACGCCGACGGCGCCCGCCTCCGCGTCGCCCGCCGATGCGTTTGTGAAGGAGGCCAGGGGCCTCTGGATCGTGCGGACCGTCAGGCCGGCCCGAGCGCTGACCGCCGCCGAGCGGCGGCTCGTCGACGTCGAGGCGAAGGGCGCCGAGGTCCGTATCGACGGCGAGCGCGTCGACCTCGAGACGCGGGGCTTCAAGACGAGCTGGCGGATCGCGAGCCTCGAGAAGACCGCGCGCGGCGCCCGCGTCGGGCTGACGAACGCGAGCGGGGCCAAGATGACCGCGGACGCGGTCCTGGTGGAGGACGCGGTCGGTCCGCGGCTCGACGTGACCTTCCACGGTCCGCGCTTCGGCGGGACGGTCAGCCTCCGGCGTCCGTAGACGGCGGACGTGCGGGCGAGGCGGACCTCGCGACCGGCGACAGCACGCACGTTTTCCCGGCTCTTGCGATGGCGGTCGACCTCGGGTAAATCCGTCCGTCCTCGTGGGCGCGCCTTCGTGCCCCCGCCACGGAAGACCGTCATGTACCTGATCCTCTCGAAGAAGCCGCGCAAGTCGACCCGCTCCCGCTCCAAGCGCTACCGCGCGAAGCTCAAGGCGAAGGATCGCGGGCGTCGTTCGCGCGTCTACCAGGCGCACCGCAAGAGCTAGCGCGCGCGAAGCCGGCCGACCTCATCCATCCGGGTGAGGGCGACGAGAGGAGCTCGTCGTCCCGGAGGTCGGTTCGCTTCACGGAAGCTCTTCCCTCCGTGTGCTCCATGCGTTCGTCCTGAAGGACGTCAGGCGAGCGCCTGTCCGGCGCGATCCCGCGCTCCGACGCGCGTGCCCTCCCGAGCTCGTCCGCGATCCCCGCTCTTGGGTCGCGTGCGGGCTCGTGTGCTTTCGGGCGACGCCGAGAAATGAAACGTCGCGCGGGCGACGTGCGCCTTTGGTGGGACATGCTACTACATGTTCCGTGTCCGCCAGGGGGAAGGTTCTCCCCGGGGCTCCGTACGATTCGCCGTCCCGGGCGCGCGATTTCTCGCGACCTCGAGGGCGCGCCGTCCTCTTCGGGAGAGAACATGCACCCGTCGCCTGCCTCTTGGTCTCGTCCCGATCCTCGCGCCGTGGCGCCGTTCCGCCTCGCGTCTCCGGCGCCGGCCTACGCGCCGTCGGCCTGGGCGTCGCCGTACGCGTCGTGGCAGGGCGCGCCGCGTCCGATGCCCGCGCGTCGCGCCGAGACGCCGCCCGCGCTCTACGTCGTCGGCTCGTTCGCGCTGATGATGGTCCTGGCGGCGGTGATGGGCGTGGTCGGGAGCGTCGCCGCGCTCGCGCTCTTCGACGACAACGACGGTCCGGACGCCCCGATCGCCGACGTCTCTCCGCCCGCGGCGTCCGTCGGTCGCTGAGGCGTCGCCGTCTTTCTCGTCCGCTGCGCGCCTCGTCCTGCCGCCGCGCGCAGCGGTACAAACGCGAAACGGCGCGCTCCCGGAGGACGCGCGCCGTGGCCGCCGGGGCGACGCGAGGTCAGCTCCCCTTCTTCAGCTCCGTGAGGACGAGCTTCGCGACCGCCTTCAGCGTGTCGAACACGCCGACGCCGGTGCGCGCGACGGCCTCGAAGTCGGGCACGTTGGTCGGGTTGAGCATCTGCCGGAGCTCCTCGACGCTCGCGACGTTCGGCAGATCGCGCTTGTTGTACTGGACGACGTACGGAAGCTTGTCGAGCGAGTAGCCCTGCTCGGCGAGGTTCGTGCGGAGGTTCTCGACCGACTCGAGGTTCGCCTCCGTTCGCTCGATCTGCGAGTCGGCGACGAACACGACGCCGTCGACGCCCTTGAGGATCAGCTTGCGGGAGGCGTCGTAGAAGACCTGACCCGGGACCGTGTAGAGGTGGAAGCGGGTCTTGAAGCCGCGGATCTCGCCGAGCGACAGCGGGAGGAAGTCGAAGAACAGCGTGCGCTCCGTCTCCGTCGCGAGGCTGATCATCTTGCCCTTCGCTTCCGGGTTCGTGCGCTCGTAGATGTACTGCAGGTTGGTGGTCTTCCCGCAGAGACCGGGCCCGTAATAGACCAACTTGCAGTTGATCTCCCGGGCCATGTAGTTGATGAAACTCATCGCTCTTCTTTCCCGCTCTCTCGGTCCTGCGGACGGCCGTTCCGTCAGTCGTTGAACAGGTTGTCGATGTCCTCGTCGGTGATCTCGGCGAACGGCGAGTCGGCCCCCGGCTCCTGCACCTTCTTCAGCAGCGCCTCGAAGATGTGGTTGAGCTCTTCGCTCGCCTTCTTCACGCGCAGGCGGACGAGGCCGAGGCTCGACCGTGAGTCGAAGATCACGACGAGGATGACCCGGTTGCCGACGAGCTGGATGTGGATGTTCGCCTTCTCACCCTCGTGGAACTGGGTGGCGAACTCGTTCTCCTTGAGCAGCTTGGCCATCCCGCCCGTCGCGGCGATGTTGCCGGCGGTGAGCGAGGCGAGGCTGGTCGTGTCGACGTTGTCGATGTCGCCAGCCGCGGCGATGAGTTGCCCGTTCTTGTCGACGATGAAGACGACCTTGGCGTTCGCGTCACGAACCAGACGGTCCACGACCGCCTGGATCTGATTGAACTCCTCCTCGTACATCACCATCTGGGGATTGATCATCCGAACCCTCCGCGAGCTCACTCGCGCCGTCGTCGTCGCCCCACCATTCTCTGGGTCCCCGCGAAGGCGTCATGCGACGACCTCCGACGTGCCCTCGGTGCTGTCAGTTGAGCGAGGCAGCCTTCGGTTCTATCCGATGGAGCCAGCTCCCGACAAGTGCGCGGATCGGAAGGGGGGCGTCTTCTTTCGTTCGAGGCGCCCCCAGGCTGGCTCCCTGCCTCGCCGGCGCCTTCGGCGCTGGGCCGCGCGCTCCCGGGCCGGGAGCCGAGCGTTCGCGCGTCCGCTTCAATAAGGCCGACCGTGTCGGAGGCGGCAGGCTCCGCCGACTATTTCCCGGCGAATCGAGCGACGGCTTCGTACAGGATGCGCAGGCCCCAGCCCAGGCCCTCGACCGGGACCCGCTCGTCGTGGCCGTGATACATCGCGGCGAAGCTGATCTCGTGGGTGGGATCGAACCGGACGGGCGCGAACCCGTAGCAGACCGTCCCGAGGCGCGTGTAGGCCTTGGCGTCGGTGAAGCCAGGGATGAGGTAGGGCAGCGGCACCCCGGTGGGGTCGTGGCGCTTGAGCGTGGCGGCCAAGAGCTCGAAGAGGGGGGTGGTCGTCGGCGCCTCCACCGGCGGCAGCGACCGGAGCACCTCGAGCGTCGCCGGCTCCTCGCCGAGGGCGCTCCTGAGCTCGTTCAGGAACGCCACGTCGCTCTGACCGGGCAGGGTCCGACCGTCGATCTCGACCGACGCCCGGCCCGGGATCACGTTCACCTTCGCGCCCGCCCGGACGACCGTGGGCGACGCCGTGTTCGAGAGCATCGCGCCGAACGACCGCCGCTGCCCGGGATCGCGGATCAGGTAGTCGAGGATCAGCGCCGCGACCTGCGGCGTCGTCAGGCGACCGAGCACGTGGCGCTGCGGGGCGGGCAGCTCGCGCGCCATCCCCTCGAGGAACTGGCGGACGACGAGCGTGGGGTGCATCGGCAGGCGCTTCTTGCCGAGCCGCTCGATCGCGCGGGCGAGCTTCAGGACCGCGCTCTCGGGATCGGGCATCGAGCCGTGTCCGGGCTTGCCCTGGTAGGTCGCGCGCACCCAGCACACGCCCTTCTCGGCGACCTGGATCGGGTAGAACGTGCGCCCGAAGAGGTGGAGCGAGAACGCGCCGATCTCGCCGAGCATGTATTCTGCACGCACATCGTCGGCGTGCTCGTCGCAGAGGTACATGCTCCCGAGGGCGCAGCCGGCCTCCTCGTCCGCGACGGCGGCGAAGATGACGTCGCGCTCGAGCCGCCCGCCTTCCTTCACGTGGCGCGCGAGCAGCGCCATCGTGCAGGCGCTCATCGCGGCCATGTGCTTCATGTCGATCGCGCCGCGGCCCCAGACGTAGCCGTCGTGGATCTCGGCGGCGAACGGATCGTGCTTCCACGCGCCGGCGTCGGCCTCGACCACGTCGAGGTGGGCGTTGAGGAGGAGCGGGGGCTTCGAGCCGTCGCCCTTGATCCGGGCGATCAGGTTGCCGCGGCCCTTCTTCTTCTCGACGATCTTCGGCTCGACGCCCGCGGCGCGGAGGTGCTCCGCGAGCCGCTCGGCGGCGACGCGCTCGTTGGCGTCGCCGGCCTCGCCGGTCCCCCGGTTCACCGTCGGGATTCGGATGAGATCGCGGAGGAGCTCGACGCACGCGGCGCCCTCGGTCTTCCAGTCGATCGGCGAGCTCTTGGGATCGTCCGGCACGGCGCGAGGATAGCGCACTCTCGCGCGCGGACGAGGGCCCCGTGGACGCGGCCGGGTGTGCGATGATGTTCGCGGATGCGCATGGGATCGCTCGCGATCGAACGGCTGGACGCCTCGGCGTCGGAGCTCGCGGCGCGCTCGCGGGCGTGGGAGGCGGGCGGCGGCGCGGCCGCGCGCCTCACGATCGGCGCGCCGTCCGACGAGGCGATCGTGCTCGGCGCGTTCCAGCGGGCGAGCGAGCTCGAGGGGGGGCGCGGCGGCGCGGGCGCCGACGGCCCGCTCGCGACGCTCCGGCGCGGCTCCGGCGGGGGGGCCGCGCGCGTGGGGCCGGGCCGCGTGTGGATCCAGCTCTCGCTCGCGCGCCCGGACGCGCTCGTCGCGTGCACCGCGGACAAGCTCTTGAACCGCTACGTCCGCCCGCTCCTCCGCGCGCTCACGCGCGCCGCGAGCGTGCCGGCGAGCTGGTTCGGGCGCGACTGGATCAGCGCGGCGGGCCGGCCCGTCGCGCTCGTCGCGTTCGCGCACGACGCGGCGGCGGACCGAGCGCTCTTCGAGGCGATCGTCGCGGTGAACGCCCCGTTCGCCTGCGGGGATCGCCCGTCGTTCCTCGGCAAGGCGCCGGCGACGCTCGACGAGATCGCGGGGCGAGCGGTCGATCCCGCGCGGGTCGCCGAGCTCGCGGCGGAGGCCTACGCCAGCGCGGCGACGTCGATCGTGGACGCGGCGCCGTTCGCCGTTCGCGCCGCGCCGCTCCTCGGGCCCGGGGCGAGCGCGGGCGCCGGCGCCGGCGAGCCCGCGTGGGCGGCGACGCGTGAGGAGGCCATCGGCGTCGTCGCCGCGGGCCGCGACGTCGACGGGCGTCTCCGCGTCGGCGGCGAGCTCATGGCGTCGCGCGACGCGCTCGCGCGCCTCGAGGACCTCGTCGCCTCGCTGCCGCCCGACGCGGGCGAGGACGACGTCGGCCGCGCCGTCGACGAGGCGCTGACGACGCGCGGGGCCGTCACGTTCGGCGTCCGGTCGCTCGCCTCCGTCCGCGACGCGATCCTCGACGCGCTCCGCGCCCCCGCGCGTTGACGCCGCGCGCTCCCGCGGCCTGCGCGCTCGCGCGGCCTGCGCGGCGTCGCCCGTCCGCGCGGCGCTCGTCAGAACATCGCCTGGAGGACGTTCGAGAAGTACACGATGTGCTTCGACGGGGCCGGAGCCCCGAAGGGGTGCACGTTGTCGATCGCCCAGCCGAGCTCGCTCATGAAGCGAAGGTTGGGCGACACCTTCCACACCGCGAGGAACGCGTGCGTGTCGCGCGCGTTGTTCTTGATCGCCGTGTCGGGCGTGTACATGTCGTAGCGATAGCCGAGCGTGACGTGGCGTTTGATGTCCTGCTCGGCGCGGACGTACAGCGCGCGCTGGTCGAGGTGGGCGACGTCGTCGGTGAAGCGCGCCGGGATCGCCGGCACCGCGAACGGGTAGATGACGCCGGCGTCCATGTTGCGCGCGATCGTGAGCTCGCTCGAGAGGCGGGATTCGCCGATCCCGCGGAGCAGGCGGTACGCGGCCGACGCCTGGTAGTTCACCGCCCACTTGGAGTACTGCTTGAACCGGAGCGCCTGCCCGTCGACGATCTGTCCGCGCCCGAGGTAACCGCTCGCGCCGAGCGTCACGAACCCGACGCGGTACGTCGCATACGCGATGAAGTCCTTGGAGCGGTTCAGGTCGGGGAGCGCCACGAAGTTGCGCTCGCCGAGGCGCTGCCCGTTGACCGCGGCGAGCTCGACGACGAGCCGATCGTGATCGAGCGCGATCGTCCGCGCCTTCGCCCCGTAGTCGCGCTCGATCGGGAAGACGTTCTGGATGAACCAGGTGCGCTCGATGAACGGTCGATTGACCGACGCCTCGAGGAGCTCGGCGCGGAACGGCGTGAAGAACAGACCGGCGGTGAACTCGGTGCGGACGTCGCGGGTCCAGCGCACGATGCCCGAGGCCTCGGCGTTGCGCAGGATCGTGCCGATGCCCGGACCGACGCCGCCCGCCGGCAGGGCGTCGATCTGCAGGAACAACTTCATCACGTCGGTCTCGTAGAACGTGCGCATGCGCGCGCGCCGGACGCGGAAGAACGTGCCGTTGGTGGTCGTGCCGTCGATCTTCGCGATGGTGTCGTTCGCGCCGATCCCGATCGGGAGCTCGCCGTTCGGCTGGAGGTTCGGCGAGGCCGCGCTGTTGTAGGTCTGGACGAGGAGCTGCGGCTGGATGAACGACTCGAGCCGGAGGTGCTTCAGGAACCCGAGGCGGCCCTCGAGCTTCTCGATGCGCCGCTCGTCCTCGGCGACCCGGGCCTCGAGCGCGCGGAGGCGCGCGTCCTTCTCGGCCTCGCGCTCCCGGTCCGACGAGGCGGCGGCCGCCGGGGCGGGCGGCTCGGAGGCCCCGACGTCCGTCTCCGCGCTCGGCGGCGGCGGGGCCGAGCGGCTCGGCGGCGGGAGGATCGGCGGATCGGCGGCCAGGGCGGGGCTCTCCCAGCCGTCCTCCGAGCCGGGCGCGTCGGGCGCGGGCTCGCTGGCGGAGGGCGAGGGGGCGGGCTGCGCGAGGGCCCGCGCGGGCGCGAGCAGCGCCGCCGACAGCGTGAGGGCGAGGCGCGCTCGGCTCGTCAGCATTGCGCGCATTATGCACGGATCGCGATCGCGCGATCGCGCGACTTGGAGCGCACGGGGCGTGGCGTTCGACGACGTTGCGTCGCGCGACGCCCTCCGGCGGTCACTTCGCGCCGGTGCGCTCCCAGACCCGCGCTTCGCGGAAGATGCGCACGAGCTCGGGATCGAGGTGCTGGTCCTTGACGCCGTACTCGAGGATGTCGATCGCGCGCTCCACCGGCACGGCCTTCTTGTAGGGGCGGTCGCTCGCGGTGAGGGCGTCGTAGATGTCCGAGATGCTCATCATCTTCGACTGCACCGGGATCTCTTCGGCGCGGAGGCGGTTCGGGTAGCCGGTGCCGTTGAGGCGCTCGTGGTGCGCGCCCGCGATCTGCGGGACGCGCCGGAACGCCTTCCCCCACGGGATGTTCGAGAGGAACTTGAACGTGTGGACGACGTGGCTCGTGATCTCGTCGTACTCGCGCGGCGTGAGGGAGCCGCGCTTGACGCTGAGCGCGATCGTGTCCTCCGGCTCGAGGAGGAACTTCATCTCGCCGCGGAGATCGAAGTACGTCTCCTTCGCGAGCTGCTCGATCTTGGCGAAGTCGCCGGCGGCGAGCACGGTGGGCTCGTTCGCGTGCTCGATCGTCGTCCAGGCGGCGTCGAGCTCGGCGCGCCGCTCGGCCTGCTCGCGATCGAGCGCGTCGAGCTCGCCCCTCGGCGCGCCGCGTTCGACGGCGGCGAGCTTGCGGCGCAGGACGTCGGCCTCGATCGACCGCGCCACGAAGTCGAACCGCGCGCGGATGAGATCGAGGCTCTCGTCGTAGAGCTTCTTCGCCTTGACGAGGACCTTCTCGCGGACGCCGATCTTGCCGAAGTCGTGGAGGAGGCTCGCGTACTCGAGCTCGCGGAGGTCCTCGCGGGTGAAGTGCGCGTCCTTGTAGGGTCCGGTCGACTCGGCGTCGACGATCTTGGCGAGCTCGACGGTGAGATCGGCGACGCGGCGCGAGTGACCGCTCGTCGTCGGATCGCGCGACTCGATCGCCTCGACGCTCGCCTTCACGAAGCCCTCGAAGAGGCGGCGGATCTCGTCGTAGAGCATCGTGTTCTCGAGCGAGACGCCGGCCTGCGCGGCGACCATCCCGAGCAGCTCTTCGCTGCGCTCGTCGAACGAGACGACCTGCTCCTCGATGTCCTCCTTCGAGAGCAGCTTGATCGAGGGATCCTTCTTCTTGTTGATGAGCTGGATGACGCCGATGACCTCGTCGCGCTGCGAGACGAGCGGCACCGTGAGCATCGACTTCGTCCGGTAGCCGATCTTCTCGTCGAAGCGGCGGTCGAAGCCGTAGGGCGCGCCGGCGGGGATCTCGTAGGCGTCGGCGATGTTGATCGCGTTCTTCGCCAGCGCGGCGCTGCCGGCGATCGAGCGGTTCGAGAGCGGCATCACGAACTCGCTCGAGTCGTAGGCGACCGAGTCGTTCTGCGAGAGCTTGAAGCGCAGGAGCGGGCCGCGGTTCGCGATGCTGCGCGGCGGTTCGCTGTCGCGCGGGCCGCTCGCCGAGCGCTCGACGGGCTCGTCGCTCTGTTCGACGACGTAGATGCTCCCGGCGTCGGCCCCCGTGACGAAGCGGCTCTTCTCGAGGATGACGCCGAGGAGCTTGTTGACGTCGCGCTCCGTCGTCATCGCCCGCGCGATGTTGATGAGCTCGCCGAGCTCGTAGCGGTATCGCCGGAGCCACTTGCCCCGGCTCTCCGCCCGGCCCTTGGCCTCGAGCAGCTCGAACGCGCGCATCCCCGCGAGGAAGAGCTCGTCGAGCGAGGGCTCGGCGGCGACGATGCTCGCCAGGCCCCGGTTCATCGCCTGCTGGAGGTCGACCTCGGCCGGGTAGCCGAGCAAGATTAGCATCGCGGTCGAGTCGGCGAAGCGGTGCGCGAACGGCTTGAGCAGGTCGCGCCCGCGCTCCCAGACCGCCGCGGGGGCGACGACCACCATGAGCTCGTCGCGGCTCGCGGCGACGAGCAGCGGGTGCGGCCGGGTCACGATCTCGTTCGCCAGGCGCGGGTCGCGCGCGAGGTCGGCGTAGAGCTTCGTCATCCGAAGGACGATCGGCGATCCGTCGAGGTCACCATCGCCGTTCGTGCGCCTGGTACCCGCAATCTGTACATCGGCCATGATCGTGCTCTCTCCCCGACCCAGAAGACGAAGACCGAGAGAAGGTACCAGATGGGCTCCGGGCGCGGATAGCGGCGGACGCGCGTCGGTCGCGCGACGCGCCGCGGCGCGTCGGGGCGTCGCTCTTTTGCGCTCCGGACACCGCGGCGCTACCGAGGAGACATGTCCCCCGACCTCAGCGCCATCCGAACGGAGTACGCCCGCGCGGGCCTCGACGAGCGCGACCTCGACCCGTCGCCCTCCCGGCAGATCGAGAGGTGGCTCCGCGAGGCGATCGACGCGGGGCACCCCGAACCGACGGCGATGACGCTCGCGACCGCGACGCCCGAGGGCGAGCCGTCGGCGCGCGTGGTCCTCCTGAAGGGCGTCGACGCCCGCGGGCTCGTCTTCTTCACGAACTACGGGAGCGCCAAGGGTCGCGATCTCGCCTCGAACCCGCGCGCGTGCGCGAACCTCTTCTGGGTCCTCCTCGAGCGACAGATCCGGGTGACCGGGTCGGTGGCCAAGGTGTCTCGCGAGGAGTCGGAGGCGTACTTCCGCGCGCGTCCGAGGGAGAGTCAGCTCGGCGCGTGGGCGTCCGAGCAGAGCGGCGTGATCGCCGGGCGCGCGGAGCTCGAGGCGCGCCTCGCCGAGG
This sequence comes from Labilithrix sp., assembly GCA_019637105.1. GTDB lineage: Bacteria > Myxococcota_A > Polyangia > Polyangiales > Polyangiaceae > Labilithrix. Next base: position 68,366 of record JAHBWF010000010.1, on the reverse strand, counting down.
TGCGCGAGCGCTTCGGGGAGGGCGACGTCGCCTGTCCTCCGCACTGGGGCGGCTTCCGCCTCGTGCCCGACCGGGTCGAGCTCTGGCAGGGCCGCCCGAGCCGCCTCCACGATCGTCTGCGGTATACAAGCATCGGCGACCAGCGGTGGCGGATCGAGCGCCTCGCGCCCTGACGGTCCGCGCGGTGCGCGCGTCCCTCGCGCGCGTGCCGGCGCCTCAGCGCGAGCGGAGCTTCTCGAGCTCTTCGAGCGCGGCGGCGAGCCGACGCTCGAGCTCACTCGCGCGCTCGGCCTCGTGCTGCGCGCGCCTCGCCTCCTCGTCGGCGCGCGCGGTGACGTCGTCGACGACGCGTTCGAGCCGCTGGACGAGCTCCTCTGCCTCGGCCAGCGGCGCGGTGCCGTAAGCCGTAAGTAGAAGCGGATCCGGTCCTGCTCCAGCGCGAGCTCGAGCCCCAGGATCGCCGACGCGAAGCGCCCGGCCTGAGGCACGATCGGGACGTAGGAGCGCGCCTCGGGATCGGGGAGGCGCCAGCCCGCCAGGCGCATGCGGTTACGGTCGAACGCGAAGTACTCCGGCACGCCCAGCCGCGCGTACCGCTTCACGTTGGTCTCGAAGTCCTTCGCGCGGTCGCCGAGGACGTGGACCTCGAGGATGAGCTCGAGGCCCTTGCCTTCGGCGCTGACGACCCACTTGTCGCGCGGGTACGACTCGAGGTCACGGACGGCGAGGACGTCCGGGCAGAACATGGGCTCGCCCGGGCAGTACGTCGCGAGCTCCTTCGAGACGTAGATCTTCCTGCCCACCCGGCGAAAGAACTCGTGGAGGGCGCTCACCACGCCGTCCTTCGCCCTCCAGTGCCGCTCACCCTCGGGCGGGTGAAGCTCGAGCGGCACCTCTCCCGGGAGCGCGTCGACGCACGCGGCGCGTTCGTCTTCGCTCATCCGATCCCACTCGGTGACGCAGACCGCGCGCGGGCGGCGGCGGCTCGTCGCCCGATCGGGACCGCGGAGCCGAGCCGACCGCGCCTCGGAGGCGTCAGGTCTCCGTCGGGTTCGCGAGCTTGCGCGACCAGACGATCGCGTCCTTGCGCTTGCCGCCGACGAGCATGTGGTCGACGAGCAGGCCGGTGCGGCGGAACCCGTTGAACACGAACGCCGTCGCGAGCGCGACGTCGTCGCTCGGCGCGAGCGCGAAGCAGCTCACGACGCCCTCCGCGAGAAGCTTGTCGCAGATCGTCCGGAGCGCGCCGATCGTCGCGAGCCGCTCATGCTCCGTCGACGGAGCCGTCAAGAGCTCGAGGAACGTGTTGCCGAAGCACGACTGCGACTCCGTCGAGGCGACGAGCTCGAAGCCGCCGCGGGCGGTGAGCTGGAAATAGCGGCGCTCGACGTCGCGCCCGAACGGCTCGAACGCCGTCAGCGCCCGCCCGGCGCGCAGCTCCTTCTCGAGCGTCTTCTGGATCTCCGCTTCCTTCACCTGCGCGAGCTTCGCGGGCGGGAGCTGGCGGTCGAGCAGCGCTTTGACCTGCTTCTTCGCCTGCGCGAGCGTCTTCTCCATCCGGTCGTGCGCGGGCGAGGGCTCGTCCTCGAGCTCGTCGTCGTCTTCCAGCGCCGCGCGGAGATCGTTCTCGGTGAGCGCGGCGCTCTCGGCCGACGTGCCGAGGAGGAACGCGTCGCTGCGCTTGTAGAAGCCGGGGATGTTGGCCTCCTTCGAGAAGCCGAGCTTCATCCAGGTAGACACCTCGTCTCTCTCGACGAGCGTGTAGACCTTCTCGATCCCTTCACGCTTCGCGAGCTTCAGCACGAAGATGCGCTTGGCGTGGCTCGGCCCCGCGCGGAAGTCGATCACGCGCATCGTCTTCGCGCGGCGGTTGATCAGGAGGCAGAGCGACACGGCGTCGTTCTGCACGAACATCTCCTCGATGCGCCCCGCGCCCCGGCTCGATCCTGCGTCGCTCTTCGCGGCGATCCCCCGCGTCTCGGGCCGCCACTTCTTCGCGTCGACCCGCTCTCCCCAAGCCCTTGCAACCATCGAAACACCACCCCTTGGCGTTCGCCCCCTCGGGTCTCAACCCGGCCCGCCGGAGCGTCCCCGCCGCATTGCAACTATGGAACGGCCCGTTATCACGCCCACGTTTCGAGGGGAACCAGGCTTTTCATGAATGAAACGCACTTGGACCATGCCTGAAACGCGGTAGACACGGTGGAGCTCGAGCGGCGCCCCTCGCGGGCGCCGCCGACCGCGGCCGGGCGCGCCACCACGCCCCTCGCCGGGGCTCCAAGTCCTCGGAGTCCTATGCCGTTGGCCTCGTGCGTCAGCGTCAGCTCAACGCAGCGAGTCGACGTCCGCGCGGGATACACCGAGGAGCCGCAGCGCCTCTTCGAGCCGCGAGCTCTGGACGGAGACGAGCGTCGGCATTCCGCCGGACAGGCCGAGCAGCTCGAGGAAGTTCACCCCGCTGTCGAAGGGAGCCGCGAGCGTGAGCGTCTCGCCGTCGACGATCAGCGCGATCGCAGCGCGCTCCTGCCCGTGCAGGAGGAGCGACGTCTTGTCGTAGCGAACGCGCCGCTGCGGGTCGCTCTTCCGCGTCACGTCGAGGAACGCGATCGACGTCACGCCCTTCACCGCGACCTTGAGCACGTCGATCCGGCGGTACCCGCGCGCGAGCTCGTGGGTGACCTTCTCGACCGCCTCGAGCTCCCTGCCGGCGTCGTCGATCGTCCTCCAGAGCGAGTCGTCGGAGAGCCCGCTCGCGAGGTGGCGCACGATGAGCCCGAGCAGCGCCGTGTCGCGCGGCCGCGCGCGGATGGCCCGATCGAAGCGGCGCGCGGTGGCGCTCGGGACGCCGAGCCGCGTGTCGATCGCGCGGGCGTCGTCGTCGGCGCCTTCGTAGGGCTCTTCGCCGCCCCGCAGCCACTTCGCCGCGCTGCAGAGGCCGTCGAAGTCCGTGTGGCAGACGATGGTGTCGACCGCGCCGACGCGCGCGCAGAGCTCGCGGGTCACCATCTCCGGGCAGGCGCCGTGCTGCGCCTTCGTCGCGAGCACGAAGCGGGGATCGTGCTTGTAACGTTCGTGCAGGGCGTGGTCGTGATGATCGACCCACGCCGCCAGCCGCGGTCCGAGGCCGTCGATGAAGGGCTTGGTGATCTTCTCGAAGCCGCCGCCCGACGCCTCCGACGCGAACGCGACGTCGAGGACGACGACCCGGCCCTTGACGGCGCTCGCCTTGGGGAGCTTCCTCGGAGTGGCGAACGCGAGCTCGGCGCGGGGCATGGTGGAGGCGGGGACGGGAGAGTGACGGAGCAGGCGGGCGGCGAAGCTCGGCGGTGGCGCGGCGGACGAGGAGCGCGAGCCCGACCGTGGGCGCGGCGAGGCCCGAGACGTACGGGCCTTCATCGAGTATCACACCGTCGCCGTGACCGATCGTCCGATGAAGGCCCTGCCGCTCCAGCTCGAACGAAGAGGCGACGTCGACATCCTGCCCGTGGTGGCGCAGGACCACGTCACGGGTGAGATCCGGATGCTCGCGTGGGCGACGACGGAGGCCGTCCGCGCGACGCTCGCGAGCGGGCTCGCGACCTTCTACAGCCGCTCGCGCGGCGAGCTCTGGGAGAAGGGCAAGACGAGCGGCAACGCGCTGCGGGTCGTCTCGGTCCTCGTCGACTGCGACGCCGACGCGCTCGTGTATCTCGTCGCCCCGACGGGCCCGAGCTGCCACACGGGCGCGCCGAGCTGCTTCTTCCGACGGCTCACGGAGGCCGGAGAGCTCGAGGAGCCGGCGGAGGCGTCGACGCTGCTCGCGCGCCTCGACGCCGTCCTCCTCGCGCGGCGGGCCGCCGACGCCGAAAAGAGCTACGCGAAGAGCCTGTACGACGCCGGCGCCCCGAAGATCGGCGCGAAGCTGCGCGAGGAGGCCGACGAGCTGGCGCGCGCGGTGGCGGAGGAGAGCGCGGAGCGCGTGGTGAGCGAGGCGGCCGACGTGCTCTTCCACGTGATGGTCGCGCTCCGCTCGCGCGACGTCGGCGTCGACGACGTGCTCCGAGAGCTCGCGCGGCGGGCCGGAACCGGCGGCCACGACGAGAAGAAACGGCGCAAACCCAGAGGCCCGGTTTGACACCATTTCTCGAGGGAACCTATCCTCGTCAGCCAATGGCTCAGAAAGTCCTCGTGTTCGAGAGCGACGCCACCTTCGCGGGCGAGCTCCGAGCCGAGCTCCAGAAACTCGGTTGCAGCGTTCAGGTCGTCGACGACGGCAACACGGGTCTCCAGCAGGCCTCCTCCGCGCGCCCGGACTTGATCCTCCTGTCGATCGAGCTGCCGCGGATGAACGGCTTCAGCGTCTGCAACAAGCTGAAGCGGGATCCCGCGCTGAAGGACGTCCCGCTCATCATCATGTCGAGCGAGTCGAGCGACGAGACGTTCGAGCAGCACCGGAAGCTCCGGACGCGCGCCGAGGACTACGTCCACAAGCCGATCGCGTTCGGCGAACTCCTGGCCCGCATCGCGCCGCTCGTCACGCTCGGCGGCGAGGGCGGAGCCCCCCGCCCCAGCGAGGCGCCGGTGTCGCTCGACATGGAGTCGCTCGAAGACGACGAGATCGTCATCGAGGAGATGCACTCGAGGATCCCGCCGCCGCGGATCTCGTCCTCGCCGCCGCCCGCCGAGCACGCCGTGAACGGCAACGGCGCGTCCTCGCTCGAGTCCGCCCTCGCGCCGGAGTCGGATCCGGAGCTGCCCCCCGTCGAGGCGCGCCGGAGCGAGCGTCCCGCCCCCGCCGGCGACGGACGCGCGGAGGAGCTCGCGGCCGAGGTCGCCGCCGCGGCCGAGCGGATCCGCGATCTCGAGACCCGTTTGGCGGACGCCGAGCGCGACGCCGCGAACGCTCGCAAGGAAGCCGAGGCCGCGGCCGCGGCCGCGCGGGACGCCGCGGAGTCGGCGAGCGGCGGCGCCGACGCCGAGGAGCTCGCGCGGCTCGCCCGCGAGAACGACGAGCTGAAGACGCGCCTCTCGCAGGCGCCGCCCGGCAAGAGCGCGGGGGTCTCGAGCCGCGAGTTCCTCGATCTGCGCGAGGCGCTGAACAAGAAAGACAAGGAGATCCTCTCCTTCCGGGAGGCGCTCTCGAAGAAGGACAAGGAGATCGTCGACATCCGCGAGCGCTCGATCGCGCTCGAGCGGGAGAAGGCGGACCTCGACGACCAGGTGCTCTCGTTCGAGCGCCAGCTCGCCGACGCGAAGGAGAAGGTCGACGCGCTCCAGGCCGACAAGGAGCAGGCGAAGAAGGCCGGCGAGGACTTCAAGCGCCGCGCCGCGCGCGCCGAACAGGAGGCGGAGGCGCGCGTCCAGGAGGTCTCCGCGCTGAAGGAGGCGCACGCGGCCGAGATCGCGGAGCGCGAGGAGGCCGCGGCGAAGGAGAAGGCCGCGGCCGCCGCCGAGCGCGCGGCGCTCGTCGAGGAGCACGAGGGCAAGCTCGCCGCGGAGCGCGAGGCGCGCGAGAAGGCGCTCGCGGAGGCGGAGGAGCGCCGGGGGAAGGACCTCGAGTCCGCGGCGAAGGAGAAGGAGGCCGCGCTCGACGAGGCGAAGCGCGCCGCCGAAGAGGCGAAGGCGGAGGCCCTCGGCGCCCAGCAGCGCGAGCTCACCGAGGCGGCGGAGGAGAGGAGCGCGGAGGCGCGGGCCGCGCACGAGCAGGAGCTCGCGGCGGCGCGCTCGGAGCACGAGCGCGCCGTCGAGGCGCTCGAGAAGAAGCACGCCGACGAGAAGGCCGAGGCGGCGGCGCTCCACGAGAGCGCGCTGGCCGAGACGAAGCAGCGCGCCGAGTCCGAGCGCGACGCGAAGGTCGCCGAGGTCCAGGCGGAGCGCGACGCGAAGGTCGCCGAGCTCGAGCGCGACCGCGACGCGAAGGTCGCCGAGGTCCAGGCGGAGCGCGACGCGAAGGTCGCCGAGGTCCAGGCGGAGCGCGACGCGAAGGTCACCGAGGTCCAGGCGGAGCGCGACGCGAAGGTCGCCGAGCTCGAGCGCGACCGCGACGCGCGGCTCGCCGAGCTCGAGGCGAAGGCCAACTCCGAGCTGACGGCGCTGCGCGAGGAGGCGCGCCAGGAGATCGCCTCGGTCAAGGAGGCCGCCCAGGCGTCGCTCGCGGCGGCGCAGGAAGAGGCGGCGAGCGCGCTCGCCGCGACCAAGGAAGAGACCGCGCAGCGGATCGCCGAGATCGGCGCGTCCTCCCAGGCCCACAAAGAGGCGGCGGAGGCGCGCATCGCGGAGCTCGCCGGCGAGCTCGAGGCGACGAAGGCGACGCTGGCCGAGCGCGATCAGCGCGTCGCGGAGCTCGAGGCGAAGGTGAACGAGCTCGAGACGAAGGTGAACGAGCTCGAGGAGGCGAAGAGCGGCGTCGAGAAGGACCTCGGCGCGGAGCGCGAACGCCGCGTCGTGCTCGAAGCGGACCTCTCGTCCGCGAAGCAGTCGCTCGACGAGACGCGCTCGGTCCTCTCGTCGAAGTCGACCGCCCCCGACAGCGAGCTTCGAAGATCGAGGCTGACAAGGTCTCGCTCGATCGCGCGAAGGACGCCTCGCGGTGGCGCTTTCCTGCAGATCGAAGAAGCCGAAGCCGCGCGCATAGGTCCGTCGCGCGAGCGCCGACGGCTTGGGAGCGGCTGTCGCGCGAACGTCGACGGCTCTACGCCGGCCGTCGGCGGCCTAAATCAAGCGGTAGCGCGCCGCGGCTTGCTCGAGCCGGGCGCTTCGGGGTCGGCGCGCGCCTTCGCTCGGATCACTTCGGGATGTTACCCGCCGCACTGGTTGTGGTGCCCCCGGCGCCGCAGACTTGACTGGTTCTGGCACGGCCTGCAGTCGAGCCGCGCCGCCGCAGCCGTCTCCTCCCGATGAACCCGCAGTTGGCGTTGAGCTGGGCGCACGTGCGCTTGTGCAGTTGGGGCGCCGCAGACGCTGGTGCCGCCGCCGCCGAGGTCTGACCCGCGGGGCAGGAGCCGCACTGGAGGAGGCTGCCGCAGCCGCTGCCGGCCGGACCGCACTGATGTTCTGCGCCCCGCAGGTCGTCGGCGTGGGCAGCTGTTGCTGCCGCACTTGTTCGCCGCTGGCTTCCGCAGATCTGGCCGGCTGCCGTGCACGGTCTGCAGTCGAGCGAGCTGCAGCCGTTCGCGATCATCCCGCACCTGGCGCCCTCTTCGCGAGGCAGGTGGTCGGCGTGCAGGTGGGGCAAGACGCACTGGGAAGCGGCGGAGCCCGTGCAGCGATCTGGTTCGCGCAACATGGGGCAGTCGATCTCGAGCCCGCAGCCGTTACCGGCCTTGCTGCAGGCGATCCGCCGGGCGCAGGTGAGCGGTGGGCTTCTGCACGTCGGAGGCGGCGGTCGTCGGCTCGATGCCACGACGTGAGATCGAAGTGAGTTGAATGGCGAGGACCTTCTCCCCGCGCGGCGAGGCCGTTGCGGTTGCACTCGTTCGGAAGTTCGTCGATGCCGACGGTCCCGATCGAGACGTGGAAGTCGCTGAAGAGGACGCGGCCGCAATTCCGGTTCTCCGGGGCGGCGTTCCCAGGCGTAAGAACGCGTAGTGAAACACGCCGGTCCCCGCGTTCCGTCCTCGTTGTGGCCCGTGATCCACGACTGCGCCCCGGCGGTGACCGGGAGCTTCGCAGTTGCTGCGCGCCTCGGAGATGCTGATTCGCGGAGGCGGTGAAGCGGAGCGCGTTGACGTCAGCGGCCTCGAGCCACCTTCCGAGAAGAGCAGGCCCCTTCCCGAAGGTCGTCGACCCGCCCGGTCGCGGTGTTCAGAATTTGGCTCGCGCTCGTGTTCCACGCGACGGTCTCGTCCCACGCGTACGGCCGAAGAGGTACGTGTAGCTGAGTGTGGGTCGCGAACACGCGCCGCCCTTTTGTTGGCGTACGCGCGCACGCTGATCGAGCTGGTCACGGTTGCCCGCGTTGTTGTTGGGTAGTTGTTCGCGCGGCCGGGGCACGCGAAGACGACCGCGTCGTACTTGATCGAGGTTCGCCTGATCGCTGGTGAGGGCGGGCGCCGCGACGCGCGGGGTGTTCGAGCTGATCCGGGCGCCGCCGTTGCCGTTGCTGCTGCCGTCCTGGTCGTCAACCTGGTAGAGGCGGATGCGCCCCGCCCGCGCCTGAAGCCTGTGGGTTGCGCCGAACTGCCGCGTCTTCGATGCCGAGCTGCGGAACACGCACTCGAGGCCGTCGACGCGGCCCGTCGAGATTGCGACGAGCGGATGTTGTCGACCCTGCTGTTCTCTGTTCTGCCGCGTCGGGAGACGCGTGAGCGAGGTCGCGACGTTGCCCTGCGCGAGCGGCTGCTCGGTGCACGCGGCGACCGCGGGGATGGTCACCATATGCGGCGCCACTTGCCGAGCTGATGACGAGCGGAACGCCACGCCGGCGGGGACGTTCGTCGCTGCGAGGGAACGCCGTCGGCCGCGCTCGTGGTGGTCGTGAGCGGCGAGCCGCTCGCCCGGCGTTGCACTGTTCGTACCGTGCCGCCGGCGACGCCGTCGGTGATCGCGGTCACGCCGTACGGCGCCGTCATCGAGCCGTTCGACGTGTAGACGGCGCCGGGGATCGGCAGCGTGTTGTTGGGCGCGTAGATCTTGCCGGTGATGCGCGTGGGCGACGCCCCGCAGGTCGTGACGACGTTCTGGCAGAAGCCGACGCACGGATGCCGGCGTCCTCGCCGACACCGCACTTGTTCGGTCCGCCGCCGCCAGCAAAAACTGCCTGTTCGGGCAGCTCGCGCCGCCGCAGCTGACGCTGCCACCCGCAGCCGTCGGCGATGAAGCCGCAGGCGTCGCGCCTTCTGCGCGATGCAGGTCGTCTTGATGCATGCCGGCGCGCCGCACTGGCTGGGACGCCGCCGCCGCTGCAGCTCGTCCCGGCAGCGCACGTCGAGAAGAGGAGGCCGCCGCAGCCGTCGGCCACTGACCGCACTCTCGCCCGCCGCGCACGTCGTACGGGCGCGACGCACGCTCCGGGCCGTCGGGGAGCAGGACGGCGCCGCCGTCGGTGATCCGGGCCGCCGCACTTGCCGGGCCGCCGCCGCCGCAGACCGCCTGCCCCTGACATTGCCTGCAGTTGATCTTGCCCGCCGCAGCCGTCGCCGTGGGGCCCACAATCGACGTCGAGGTCCCGGCATCGCCTTCTTCACGCAGCCTCGCGGCGCCGCCGCAGACGCGCTTCGGTGTACCGCCGCCGCCGCAGGTCTGGAGTCCCTGATAGGTCCTGCAGCTTCGCAGATGAGCCTGCCGCAGCCGTCACCGGCGGCCGCAGCCGATTTTGAGATCGGCGCACGTGAGCTTGCAGCCGTGCTGGTCGATGTTCGCGCCGCCTTCGGCGTTCGTCGCCGAACCCGCCGGAGGGGCCCTGGCCGCCTGTCCTCCCGGCGTTGCCGTCCTGGAAGGCGCCTCCATCTTCGGAGCCGCAGTTCGCGACTGCGGTCCCGAGCGCGCACAACGCAAGCATCACCAGAATGCTCGAAGCCATGAACCCTCCATCCTACGGCCGCCGCGATCCCATCGCGTAGCGCTGCCGGGCCCCAGCGCGGTCCTGACCGCGCGTCGCACACAAGGCACCAAACGATAGTCTAGATGGACTGCTACCGAAAGACAGCCCCGGCGCGTAGCGTCCGCCGCCGAGCGGCGCGCCCGAGCGGCTCGGCGCCGGCGCCCCGGCGCGTAGCGTCCGCCGCCGAGCGCGCGTCCGCGTCGCCCCGAGCGGCTCGACGCCGGGGCTCAGGCCTCGGCGCGGGCCACGAGCCGCTTCGCCTGGGAGCGCGCTCGCGACAGGACGCGGTCGTGGTCGAGCCGGGTGTGCTCGCCGTCGCGGACCACGAGCTCGCCGTCGACGAGGACGTGGACGACGTCCCGCGAGGTGCAGCCGTAGACCAGCCGGGACCACGCGTCGCCGCCGGGCTCGATGTGCGGGCCGTCCGTCCGGACGATCACGAGATCGGCGCGCTTGCCGATCTCGAGCGAGCCGACCTCGCCGTCGATGCCGAGCGCCCGCGCGCCCTCGATGGTCGCCAGCTCGAGCGCCCGGCGCGCGGGCAAGGTGGTCACGCCCGTCCGCACCTTGGCGAGCAGCGCGGCGTGGCGCAGCTCGACCCACGGATCGAGGTTGTTGTTGCACGGGGCGCCGTCCGCGCCGAGCGCGACCTGGACGCCGCGGCGCGCGAGCTCGTGCACCCGCGCGATCCCGGAGCCGAGCTTCAGGTTGGCGCTGGGGCAGTGGACGATGCGCGTGCCGTCGCGGGCGACGGCGTCCATCTCGGCCTCGGTGAGCTGGACGCCGTGGGCGAGCACCGTGTTCTTCCCCTTGAAGCCCCACTTGCGGAGCATCGCGATGTCGCTGGCGCCGAGCGCGCGCCGCACCACGTCGCGCTCGTCCGGGTGCTCGGCGACGTGGCTGTGGAGGAGCGCACCGGAGTCGTTCGCGCGCTCGACGGTGCCGCGGAACAGCGCCTCGGTGCACGAGAGGATGAACCGCGGGGCGTAGGCGTACGCCAGGCGGCCGCGGCCCTCGCCGCTCCAGCGCGCGCGGAGGCCGTCGGCCTCGCGCAGGCTCGACGCCGTCGTCTCGCGGAGCCCCTTCGGGACGCCCTTGCCGGCGTCCATCATCGTCTTGCCGCCGAACGCGCGGACGCCGGCGCGCTCGCACGCGTCGAAGACGGCGTCGTAGCCGTGCACCGTGCCCATGTCGAGGATGGTCGTCGTGCCCGCGAGCATCATCTCGAGGAGGCCGAGCTCGGCGCTCGCGGAGAGCGACGCGTCGTCGTGCGCGGCCTCGTAGGGCCAGATCCGCTGCTCGAGCCAGTCGAGGAGCGGCAGATCGTCCGCCATGCCGCGGAAGAGCACCTGGCATAGGTGCACGTGCGCCTGGACGAAGCCGGGGATCACGGCGCAGCCGCGCGCGTCGAGGACACGGACGACGCCGCGCTCGCCGGATCCGCCGCGGCGCGTCGGGTCGGTGACGCGCCCGAGCGCCGCGATACGCCCGTCGTCGACGAGGAGATCGCCCTCCGCGACCGTTCCGGCCGCGTCGCAGCGCACGAGCGTTCCCCCACGAATGAGCACCTTCACGGGCCCCGTACTCTAGACGACCTTCGGGCCTCGTGCCGAGGGATCGCGTCGCGCGCGACGCGCGGTTTCCATGGCCGAGGGCACCTCGGCGTTGTACTTTTCGTCCGCCTCCGATGGCGACGCGCATCCTCGTAGTCGACGACAGCCCGACGATCCGTAAGGTGGTCTCGACGATCCTCGAGCGCAGCGGATACGAGCCGAAGGTCGCGTCCGACGGGCAGGAGGCGTACGACGCGCTCTCGACCGGCGCCGTGAAGGCGGATCTCGTGCTCGTCGACTTCGTGATGCCGCGGATGAACGGCTACCAGCTCTGCCGGGCCCTCCGCGAGAACGCCGAGCTCGCGATGACGCCGGTCGTCCTGATGAGCGCGAAGGGCGACCGCATCCGTGACCAGTTCGTCCAGCAGACGGGCGCGATCGACGCGATCACGAAGCCCTTCGACGCCCAGGCGCTCGTCGCGGTCATCGAGAACACGCTCCGGAAGGTGAACACGTCGCGCGCGAGCTCGGCGCGGCTGCCCGATTTCGACGGCGACGACGTCACCGGCGTGACGTCGGCCGAGCCCCCGGCGGCGGTCGAGTACGAGACCAAGCGCACGCACCTCGCCCAGATCGTGGCGCAGAAGCTCGCGAGCGTCGCGGCGGGCACGCTCGCCGAGCTGCCCGACGTCGTGTCCCAGGCCGATCTCACGGCCGCGCTCGCCGAGCGCCTCTCGAACGAGGCGGTCCTCGAGATGGTGGAGGCGCTCACCGAGCGCCGCGAGAAGACCGGCGTCTTGCTCTCCGGCGATCTCGGTGTGGTGCCGATCGGCGCCATCCTCCAGCTCCTCCAGGCCGAGAACCAGACCGGCGTCCTCGTGTGCAAGAACGGCAACGCCGAGGTCCGCGCGACCTTCCGCGGCGGCGCCATCGATCTCGTCGAGGCCTCCGGCGCGGGGGACGAGTTCCGCCTCGGCCGGTTCTTCGTCGAGGAGGGGATCCTCACCCCGGACGAGATCGACGCGATCACGCAGCGCGCGTCGCTCGTCCCCGCGACGGCGCGGATCGCCCTCGACGTCGAGCGCGCGTCGCCGAGCGCGCCCGCGGCGTCGCCGAGCGCGCCGGCGGCGTCGTCGAGCGCGGTCGACGTGGCGCTCGAGTCGCCCCGGATCTCCGTCAAGGAGGGCGACGAGGTCGAGGCGCCGCGCTCGAGCATCCAGATGCGCGAGACGCAGGTGCCGGACACCCTCCCGTGGGCACGTCGTCCGTCGGCCATCCCGCCGAGCGAGCACGATCGGCGCGAAGACCTCCACGCCAAGGTGACGCTGCCGGGGTCGGCGGTCATGGACGCGCTCGCCGTCGCGACGCAGAAGCCGCGGCCGCTCGGGATGGCGCTCCTCGCCGCCGGGAAGATCGTCGAGTCGCAGCTCCGCTCGGCGCTCACCCAGCAGTCGAGCGAGCTGCTCTACGAGGTGCTCCGTTGGACGACCGGGCGCTTCGAGCTCCGCCGCGAGGCGCCGAGCGAGCTCGCCGAGAACGCGCGGCTCGCGCTGCCCGTCGCGTCCGTCGTCATGGAGGGCTTCCGCCGCGTCGACGAGTGGCGGCTGCTCGAGCGGACGCTCGGCAGCTTCGACGCCGTCCTGCTCCGCGACGACGCGGCCTTCGGCAAGCTCGACATCGGCTCGCTCCCGCTGCGCGAGCGGGCGGTGCTCGACGCCGTCGACGGAGAGCGCACCGTCCGCGCGGTCGTCGAGGCGAGCAACCTCTCGAGCTTCGACGCGTGCCGCATCCTCGTTCAGTTCCTCGAGGCCCGCGCCCTCCGCCGTCGCGCGGGCTGAGCCGATGGGCGACGCGGCCGATCACGAGGGGCAGCCGACGAAGCACGGCGGCGTCGTGTTCCGCGCCGGCGAGGAGCTCTTCTTCCTGCCCGCGTCGATCGCGATGAAGATCAGCCCGATCCCCGAGATGGCCCGCGTCCCCGGCGGGCCGCTCGAGCTCCGCGGCGTCGCGCTCGTCGGCGGCGTCATGATCCCGGTCGTCGACGTCGTCGAGGGCCCCGACGCGGGGCCTGCGGGGGCGATGCTCGTGTGCGCCGTGATCGGCGAGAGCGTGGGGCTCGTCGGGATCGAGGTCGTCGCCACCGGGCGCTTCGAGGCGGGCGAGGGGCCCGGCGAGGTGAAGTTCGGCGACGAGACGGCGCGCACCTTCGACGTCGCGGCCGTGATCGCGAGGGTGCGCGAGGGCCGCTGGGCGGTGTAGCCTTCGGACATGCCGGGGTCGGGAGAAAAACCGAAGCGTCGTCTCTTCCGCCTCCTCCGGCGCGGCGCGCGCGACACGACCGCGGCCGCCGGGCAGGCGGCGGCCTTCGAGAGCGCGCTCTGGGCGTCGCACCAGCGCGCGGCCACGGCCGTGCGCGAGACCGGCGAGGCCGCGCAGCGGATCGCCTCGCACGTCGCGAAGCAGCGGGGCGTCGTCGACGCGCTCGCCGACCGCGCGCGCGGCGTCTCGGCGCGATCGACGGACCTCGCCGCGGGCTTCGCGCGCGTCAAGGAGACCTTCGCGCGCCTCGAGCTCGTCGCGCTGAACGCGGGCCTGGAGGGCGCACGACTCGGCGAAGGGCCGGGGCAGTCGCTGGTGCTCGTGGCCGACGAGATCCGCGCGCAGGCGACGCGCGGCTCGGAGGCGTGCCGCGAGCTCGGGGTCGCGCTCGGCGAGCTCGGGAGCGAGCTGTCGCAGGTGCACTCGAGCCTCGACCGCGCGCGCGAGGCCTCCGCCGAGGTCGCGCAGGAGGCCGCGCGCGTGGGCGGCGCCTCGGCCGACGCGGACCGCGCCCTCTCCGAGATGGGCGACCGCCTCGAGAAGACGACCGGGAGCGATCCGGCGACGGCCCGCGCGATCGCCGACGCGGCCGAGCACGCGCGAGCCCTGGTCGCCGCGCTCGGATCGCTCAGCGGGAAGGCGCCTCAGGCGATCGTCGTGGCCGCGCTCCGTCCCGTGCTCGAGCCGATCCTGCGCCTCCTCGAGGGCGAGGACGAAGCGGAGCGCTGAGCCCGTGTCGGCGCGCGATCCGGAGCTCACGCGGATCCTGATCCTCGAGCTCGAGCGTCACCTCGTCGCGCTCGACGAGCTCGTCAAGCTCCACCCCGGCGACGACGCGACGCTCGAGTCGGCGCGCCGCACCGTCCACGCCTTGAAGGGGTCGGCCGGGCTCGCGGGTGAGCCCGAGCTCGCCGCCGTGATGTTGCGGCTCGAGCGCCGGCTCCGCGAGGGCGATCACGCGGCCCTGACCGAGGCCGCGACGACCGTGCGCGTCGCGATCCAGCGCCTGGGCGCCGGCGAACGCGCGGCGGGCGGCGCGTGGCCCGCGCCGCCGCCGGACCTCGTGGTCGGAACGCTCGACCCGCTGGTGCGCGCGCAGTACATCGCGGAGGTCACCGATCGGCTCGCGCGGATCGACGACGCGCTGACCGCGATCGACGGGGGCCCCGAGGACGCGGCCGCCGAGGTCTACCGGCACGTCCACACGATGAAGGGCGCGGCGAGCGCGGTCGGCGACGAGCCGATGGCCTGGTTCTGCCACGGGCTCGAGGAGCGCCTCCGCGTGGTCACGAGCGGCGCGCCGAACCCGGAGGAGGCCGCGCTCGCGGAGGTCGCCGAGTGGCGCGCCGTCCTCGGCACGTTGCTCGACGATCCGGAGGCCGCGCTCGCGACGCTGCGAGGCGTCCCGTTGCGGCCGCGCACCCGGCCGACGGCCCGCCCGGCCGCGCGCCAGGACGACGAGGCTCGGCGCGAGGGCGACGGGACGATCCGGGTCTCCGCGCGGTCGGTCGATCGGCTGCTCGACCACGCCTCCGGGATCGCCGTGGCGCGCGAGCGCGTCGCCGCGCGCGTCGGCGGGGCGCTCGAGCACTCGCGCCAGCTCCGGAAGCTGCGCGCCGATCTCGGCGACGCGCTCCGGCTCATCGGCCCGCCGAGGCCGTGGGGCGCGCCGGCGGCCGCGCTGCGGAGGATCGAGCGCGCGTCCCAGGCCCTCGCGCAGATCGGCGACGAGCTCGACGCCGCGGCGGAGCGCCTCAAGCTCAGCGATCAGTCGCTCAAGGACGACGCGGTCGCGGCGAAGAAGATCCTCTCGACGATGCGTCAGACCCCGATCCGCGGGATGTTCTCGCGCCTCGCCGCGGCGGTCTACGCCGAGGCGCGCCGCGCCGGCCGGGTCGTGGCGGTGCGCACGCGAGGCGCCGAGGAGCCGATCGATCGCCGCTTGATCGAGGCGCTGATGGAGCCGTGCCTGCAGCTCGCCCGGAACGCGATCGCCCACGGCATCGAGGGCCCGGACGCGCGCGCGGCGCTCGGCAAGCCGCCGGAAGCGACCTTGACCTTCAGCGCGAGCCGCAGCGGCAACCGGCTCTCGATCGGCATCGCCGACGACGGCGCTGGCGTGGACGTGTCGGCGGTGCGCGCGCGCGCGGTCGAGACCGGCATCGTCACCGAGGTCCTGGCGGAGGCCGCCGACGACCAGACGCTGCTCGAGCTCCTGTTCCTCCCCGGCTTCTCGACCCGCGGGCAGAGCCCGGACCTGCTCGCCGGGCGCGGCATCGGCCTCGACATCACCCTCGCCAGCGTGCAGCGGCTGGGCGGATCGATCCGCCTCTCGAGCCGTCACGGCCTCGGCTTCGAGGCGCGCGTCGACGTCCCCATCGAGAGCGGGCTCGCGACCGTGCTCTGGGTGACGGCCCAGGGCGTGGAGCTCGCGATCCCGGCGGCGAACGCGCGGCGCGTCCGCCGCAACGACGTCGCGGACACGGACGCCGAGCGCGTCCCGCACCTGGCCGCCTGCCTCGAGCCGCGCCTCGTCGACCGGCCGCCCTTCGTCGTCGATCTCGACGGGATCGACCGCGCCGAGCCCGCGGCCGAGCGCGAGTCCTTCAGCGTGGGCGTCGACGCGGTCGGGAGCACCGAGGAGGTCCTCGTGCGCCAGCTCTCGCCGCTGCTCTGGGGGATCGGACCGTACGCGGGCGCGATCGTCCGGGGAGACGGCTCGATCCGCCTCGCGCTCGACGTCCACGCGCTCGCCCCGCGGGCCCGCGCCCTCGGCCGCGTCCCCGAGGGTCGGATCTCCGAGCCGCCGTCGCGCCCCCCGACCTCTCGACGGGCGGTGTGAGCCGGCCGCGCGCGGCGCCGGCGAGCGGTCGCGGCCGCGCTCGCGCTCCGTCGCGAAAGGCGGCATGCTCCGTCCGTGCTCGGCGACGACCCGACCATCGAGCCGATGACCGAGGCGGACATCGACGCGACGCTCGCGATCGATCTCGCGTCCTTTCACCCGCGCGACATCGGCGGCGAGCGCGAGGACCCGCGACGTGCCCGCGAGGAGAACCTTCGCGAGGAGCTCGCGCGGACGTGGGCGCGCCTGCGCGTCGCCCGCGGGCGCGGGGGCGACGTGCTCGGCTACATCCTCTTCTGGCACGTCGTCGACGAGATCCACCTGCTCAACGTCGCGGTCGCCCCCGCCGCGCGACGTCGTGGCGTCGGCCGCGCGCTCGTCGACGATCTCGTCGCGTTCGCGCGCCGCGAGCGCGCCGCGAAGGTCCTGCTCGAGGTCCGCGCCTCGAACGAGCCCGCGATCCGCCTCTACGAGCGCCTCGGCTTCGCGCGGTTCAACGTCCGCAAGGCCTACTACTCCGACGGCGAGGACGGCGTCGAGATGATGCTCGAGCTCGACCCGCCGTGAGGCGGCCGCTCAGGCGGCGCTGCGGCGGAGCGGCTGGCGCTTGGCGTCGGCCATCACCTCGACCGTCTCCTGCCCGATCGACGCGGCGAAGTTCTCGAGCCTGCGCACGAGGGTGAGGGTGACCTCGTGGCCGCGCGCGACGAGCAGCGTCCCGTTCCGGGTGATGACGTCCGTGGCGATGACCATCCCCTCGAGGAGGCGCGAGATCGGGATCTCGATCACCGTCGTGTCGTTCGTAAGGTAGACGCCGGCGAGCGCGTCGAGGACGACGAGGTCGTAGAGCTCCGACCGCGCGCGCATCCGCTCCACGGCCTCCTCCGGCGTCATCCCGGCGCTCTCGAGCTCCTCGAAATCGAGGGCGACCTTGAGGATGCGCGCTCCGATCGGGATCTCGAACCCCGTCCGCGCCTGCCGCGCCGCGGCGTCGGAGAGGTCGAAGCTGGAGCGGCTGTGGAGGACGATCGCGCGCACCGCTTCGAGCCGCGGGATCGGCGCGAGGAGCTGATCGGTGACCTGAGGGACCCGATCGAGCATCTCGCGCTCCGACGGCACGAGCGGCTCGCCGCGGGCGCGGCGCTCGTAGACGCCGGCCGGGACCGTCATCGCGCCGAGCTGACAGAGCATCGCCGCGACCTCGATCAGCCACAGCTCCGTCCCGCCGATCTTGGTCGCGATGCTCGCGGCGATGCGCTTCACGCGCATGGCGATGCCGAACACGCTCGGGTTCGCGAGCGCGAGCGTGTCGCACAGGGCCTTGACCGAGCCGCGCAGCGTCTGCTCGAGGAGCTCGCGCTCCGCCGTGATGAGCCGGTGCTGCTCGGCGGCGTCCCCGAGCGTCGCCCGCATGACGACGGGCGAGCACGGCTTCTTGAGGAACCGAAAGATGTGGCCCTCGTTGATCGCGCCGATCGCGTCGTCCATGTCGGCTTGCCCGGTGAGGAGCAAGCGGACCGCGTTCGGCGCGACCGCACGCGCGCGCGCGAGGAACGCGGTGCCGTTCATGCCCGGCATCCGCATGTCGGACATCACGATCGCGACGTCGGCCTCGCGCGTGAGGACCTGGAGCCCGAGCTCGCCCGACGTGGCGGTCCGCACGTCGAACGCGCCGCGCAGCCCTCGAGCGAGGGCCTCGAGGACCTGCGGCTCGTCGTCGACGACGAGCAGCTTCGGCTTCGGCGCGGTCACGGCTCCAGCTCCTTTCGGGCCTCGGCGCGCAGCTCCGGGAGACGATCGAGGACGCCGATCCTCTCGAGCCAGGCGCGCTCGGCGTCGCTCCCGAGCGGATCCGCGCCCGGCTCGACGAGCCGGTGGGCGACGTGAACCGCGTCCCAGCTCTCCAGCCCGGCGCCGTCGATGGACGGCGCCTTCGGCCGAGCGACGATGGCCTCCACGACGGGGAAGGGGAGCCCCCAGAGCTCGAGGAGGCACGCGCCCACCTTGACGTGACCGAAGCCGCCGAGCGCCCGCTCGGCCTCTTCGAACGTCACCCCGTCGGCCGCCGCTCGCGCCGCGATCTCGTCGTAGATCGCCGGCATCGTCGACGCGATGACCAGCTTGCCGACGTCGTGGAGGAGCGCGGCGACGAAGCTCGTCTCCGCGCGCTCTCCGGCGCCCGCCACGAGCCGCGCGATCCGCGCGACCGAGAGCGAGTGCCGGTGAAACGCCTCCGCGTCGAACCGCGTGGCTCGCGGCGGCAGGCTGTTGACGATGCTGAGCGACACGACGAGGTTCTTGAGGCGCTCGGTGCCGAGGTAGGTGATCGCCTCGGTGACGCTGCAGATCCGGCGCCGCAGGCCGAAGAACGACGAGTTCACGACCTGGAGGAGCTTGAGGACGATCGCGGGCTCTCGCTGGATGACGCGCGCGAGCGCCTCGACCGCGGCGTCCTCGGCCGACGCCAGCTCGAGGAGCTCGTGGCAGATCGACGGGCGGCTCGGCAGCGCGTCGATCCCCCCCACCGCGGCGTGCACGCGCGGATCGGCGATCTCGTTGCGCGTGTCGGCGACGCGCCGCAACGTCTCGAGGAGGATCGCCGGATCGGTCGGCTTGCTGAGGAACTGGTGCGCGACCGGGACGACGCGCTGCGCCGCGCTCGCGTCGGTCTGACCGGAGAGGACGATGCGCATCGTCGCCGGGTACTTCTCTCGCGCGATCTTGAGGAACGCCGCGCCGTCCATCTCCGGCATTCGCATGTCGCTCACGATCACGTCGAAGGCGTGCTCCTCGAGGATCGCGAGCGCGTCGCTGGCGGAGGTGGCGACCGACACGTCCCAGAGCGCGCGGTGCGGCCGCAGCAACCGCTGGAGACCGGCGACGATGCGCGGCTCGTCGTCGACGAGCAGGACCCGGCGCGCCGCCGTCATGCCGCGCGCGCCTCCGGCGCGGCCGCCCCGCCGATGGGCAGGCGGATCACGAACGTCGTCCCGACGCCGAGCTTCGTGTCGAAGTCGATCGAGCCGCCGTGCTTCTTCACGACGATGGCCCGCGCGAGGGCGAGCCCCTGCCCGCTCCCGCGGCCGACCTCCTTGGTCGTGAAGAAGGGGTCGAACATCTTCGCGGCCACGTCGTCGGGGATCCCCGCGCCGGTGTCGGAGATGGCGATGACGACCTCGTCGCCGTCCCGTCGCGTCGAGAGCGTGATGCGCCCGAGCCCCCCGGTCTGCTTCACGACGTCGGCGATCGAGTGCGCCGCGTTCACGACGAGGTTCAGGAACACCTGGTTGAGGTCGCCGCGGAAGCAGACGACGGGCGGGATGTCGCCGAACTTCGTCACCGGGACGGCGATCCCTTTGAGCTCGTGCGTCGCGACCGTCAGCGTGCTCGCGAGCGCGGCGTTCAGGTCCGCCGGCGCCTGCTCGCCCCTGTCCTCGTGGGCGAAGCTCTTCATCGACTGCACGATCGTGGCGACGCGCTGGAGCCCGTCGATCGTCTGCGCGATGGACTTCGGGATCTCGGCGCCGAGGTACGGCCAGTCGGCGTCGGCCTCGGCCTCGCGGTAGCGCTCGTGGAGCTCCTCGCCGTGCTCCGCCATCTCCGCCTCGAGGCGGCCGACCAGCGACAGCACGGCCGAGAACGACTCCCTCAGGAAGTGCACGTTGTCGTTCACGAACTGGATCGGCGTGTTGATCTCGTGCGCGATCCCCGCGGCCAGCCGGCCGACGGCCTCGAGCTTCTGCGCGTGCCGAAGCGATCCCTCGAGGTGCTTCTTCTCGGTCACGTCCTCGATGATGACGGTGCCGAAGGGAACCGTGCTGGCGGAGTCCATGACCCAGCTCTCGCTGGTGTAGAACCAGGCGCTGCGGCCGCTCGGGTGGGTGTAGACGTGCTCGAAGAGCTGCGCCCTCGCCGGCCCCGACGGAGGAGCGAGCGAGACGGGGACGCCTTCGTCGAAGAAGCTGGAGAGCGGCTGCCCGGTGATCTGCCCGCGGGAGAGGCCGAACATCGACGTCGCCGCGCGGTTCGCGTCGACGATGAACCCGTCGGCGTCGATCGTGAGGATCCCGACCGCGGCGGACTCGAAGACCGCGCGCAGCTTGTCCTTCTGCCGCATGAGCGCGTCGTCGAGGCGCTGAACCTCCATCGTCGAGAGCGACAGGGAGCGCTCGAGCGTGTAGCGATCGTGATCGAGCGCGGCGTACGTGCGCCCGACCAGCGCGAGGAGCGCTTGCCACTGATCCAGCGTGGGCGGCGCGCCGCCGTCGGCCGGGATCTCGAGGAGCTCGAGCTGTCGGGTCAGGAGCTTGTGCAACGTCGGCGCGGTGGTTGGTGGAGTCGTCGAGCTCGGTGCTCGGCTTCCAGGAGGTGAAACGACCGCGCCGGGAACTTCTTCAGGGGCCTGAACGAGCCCAGCGGTTCGCCGTTGAGTCCCTCATCATGATGCGCGGAGCGCGCCGGAAGCGCCTCCTTCTCCTCGGGGCGTCGAGCGTCGCGCTCGCGCTCGGCGTCGGCCTCTCGGCCGGATCCGCGCGCGCGCGCCTCGACCCGGCGTCCGCCACGCTCGGCGGGCCACGCGGCGACCGTCCGGGGGCGACGCCCCAGCCCCGCGACGACGCGTCGAAGCTGGAGCGGGCGGGGCTCGTCCTCGTGAGCGTGGCGCTCCTCGGCGCGGTCGGCGTCCTGGTCGTCCGCTTTCGACAGAGCGCCACCGAGCTGCAGCGGGCGCTCGTGTCGCTCGAGCACGAGAAGCGGGTCGTCGAAGACAAGCGGCGCGAGCTCGCGGTGCTCAACCAGTCGCTCGAGACCCGCGTGGAGGAGCGCACCCGCGAGCTCTCGGGGAGCCGCGAGCAGTACCGCGTTCTCCTCGAGACGACGCACGCGATCCCGTGGGAGATGGCGCCCGGGAGCCGACGCTTCGCCTACGTCGGCCCCCAGGCGACGTCCCTGCTCGGCCGGGCGCTCGCCGAATGGACGGAGGACGGGTTCTTCGAGCGCGTGCTCCACCCCGAGGACCTGCCGGACGCGCGCGCGTGGCTCGACGACCTCTCGACCGAGGGCGCGAAGGCGGAGATCGAGCTCCGCTTCCTGTCGGCGAGCGGCCGGCCGGTCTGGCTCCGCGCGTTCGCGAGCACGGTCCTCGACGAGGGGCGGCGCCCCGTACGGCGCGGGATCCTCCTCGACGTGACGGCGCGCTGCGTCCTCGAAGCCGAGCTCCGGTCCGCGCAGAAGCTCGAGGCCGTCGGCCGGCTGGCCGCGGGGATCGCGCACGAGATCAACACGCCGGTCCAGTTCGTCTCCGACAGCGTCCACTTCGTCAGGGAGTCGTTCGCCGGCCTCGCGTCGCTCGTCGAGGCGTTCCGCCGGCTGCTCGCGGCCGGCCCCGAAGAGCGCGCGGACCTCGAAGAGGCGGCGCGCGCGGCCGACGAGGCCGCCGACACCGACTACGTCCTCGAGAACATCCCGCAGGCGCTCGCGAGCTCGGTCGACGGGCTCGATCGCATCGCGACGATCGTGCGATCGCTCAAGCAGTTCTCGCACCCCGACCACAAGCAGAAGAGCGCGATCGATCTGAACGCCAGCATCCGGAGCACGCTGACGATCGCCGCGCACGAGTACAAACGCGTCGCGGACGTCACGACCGATCTCGGCGAGCTCCCGCTCGTGACGTGCAACGGCGGCGAGATCAATCAGGTCCTCTTGAACCTCGTCGTCAACGCGGCGCACGCGATCTCCGACGTGGTCGGTGAGACGGGGAGACGCGGGATCATCAAGGTCCGGACGTGGCACGAGGGATCGACCGTGCTCATCTGCGTCCGTGACACGGGCACCGGGATCCCGCCGGGGATCCGGCACAAGATCTTCGAGCCGTTCTTCACGACCAAGGACGTCGGGCGAGGCACCGGCCAGGGGCTCCCGCTGGCGCGGAGCATCATCGTCGACAAGCACGGCGGCGAGCTCACCTTCGAGACCGAGCTCGGCCGTGGCACCGCGTTCCTCATCCGCCTGCCGGTCGAAGCGGGCGCGGCGCGCGCCGCGGCGTGACGCGCGCGCCCGTCTCGTCGCGCGGCGCGGCCGCGCCGCGACGACCTGTCCGCGCCCGGCTCGAGGGCCGGCGCGGACCTGTCCGCGCCCGGCTCGAGGGCCGGCGGTCGGGCGGCCCGTAGGCGTCGAGCCGTCGTGGGCTTTCGGCTACCTTGATCGGACCCGAATGCGTCGCCTGCGTCTCCGCGTCCTCCCCTGCCTCGCGCTCTCGCTCGTCCTCGCCGCCGGGAGCACCGGCGCCCAGCCGGCGCCGCCGTCCGGGCAGCTCGCGTCGGGCCTCGCGGCGCTGGCCGCGAGCGACTACGCCAAGGCCGAGGCCGAGCTCGCGAAGGTGAGGGGCGCCGCCGAGCCCGAGGCGAAGATCGCCCTCGCGCGCGCGGCGCTCGAGCAGGGCAAGCACGCCGACGCGGAGAGGCACGCCCTCGCCGCGGCCGCCGGCTCGACGACCCTCAAGGTGCGCGCCGGCGTCCTCCGCGCCGAGATCCTGCTCGCGCAGGGCAAGGTCAAGGAGGCCGTCGCGCTCCTCGAGACGCTCAAGAACGGAAAGACCGCCGACGCGCGCCGCGCGAAGCTCCTCCTGGGAGAGGCGCTGATCGCGACGGGCAGACGCGGCGACGCCGACGAGCCGCTCAAGAAGGTCATCGAAGACTACAACGACAACACCATCACCCAGACCGACGCCGAGGGGCTCGCGCAGGTGGGCCGCGCCGCGTTCCTCCTCCGGAGCGCCAAGGACGCCAACACCGCGTTCAAGGAGAGCGAGCGCGCCGCCAAGGACCGCGTCGAGACGCTGCTCTGGCAGGCCGAGCTCTTCCTCGACAAGTACGATCCCGGTCACGCGGCCGAGGTGACGCGGGAGGCGCTCGCGGTCGCCCCGAAGCGCGCCGACGCCCTCGTCATGATGGCGCGGGTCAAGCTCGACCAGACGCTCGACTTCGACGGCGCCGACAAGCTCGTGAAGGAGGCCCTGGCCGTCAACCCGCGCCACGCGGGCGCCTTCGCCGTGCGCGCGGGCCTCGCGCTCCGCGACATGGACATCCAGCGCACCGACGAGGCCATCGCCGCGGGCCTCGCGATCAACCCGAGCGACCTCGAGCTCCTCAGCCTGAAGGCGGCCGCGCGCTTCCTCGACGACGATCTCCGCGGGTTCGAGGTCCAGAAGAAGGACGTCTTCTCGCGGAACCCCGAGTTCGCGACCTTCTACGGGATCGTCGGCGAGTACGCGGAGTGGGAGCACCGCTACGACGACATCGTCGCGATGATGAAGGAGGCGACGAAGATCGATCCGGACGACGGCAAGGCGTGGGCGGCGCTCGGGCTCACGCAGATGCGCGCCGGCGACGAGGACAAGGGCCTCGAGGCGATCAAGAAGGCGTGGAGCAAGGACAGGTTCAACGTCCGCGTCTTCAACACGCTCAACATGTACGAGCAGGCGATCCCGACGCAGTACGAGCTGCTCGGCGACGGCGTCTTCAAGGTGCGCTACGCGAAGGAGGAGCGGCCGATCATGGAGCGCTACGTCCCGCGGATGCTCGGCGAGGCCTGGGCCTCGATGAAGTCGCGCTACGGCTTCGTCCCCAAGGTCCCGGTGCAGGTCGAGCTCTACGCGAACCGCGAGCACTTCAGCGTGCGGACGAGCGGTCTGCCGAACATCGGCATCCAGGGCGTGTGCTTCGGCGGGACGATCGCGGCGATCAGCCCGAAGGCGGAGCCGTTCAACTGGGGCAACGTGGTGTGGCACGAGCTCGGGCACGTCTTCGCCATCCAGCTCTCGAAGAACCACGTCCCGCGCTGGTTCACCGAGGGCCTCAGCGAGTACGAGACCATCGCGCGCCGACCGGAGTGGGCCCGCGAGCTCGATCCGGAGCTCTATCAGGCGATCACGCAGAACAAGCTGCCGGGCGCGGTGGACATGAACCGCGCCTTCACCCACGCGAACGACGCGAGCGACATCACCACGGCGTACTACGCGGCGAGCCAGATGCTCGTCTGGACGGTCGAGCGCTTCGGGATGAAGGGCGTCGTGAGGGCGCTCGAGCTCTGGGGCCAGGGGAAGAAGACGCCCGAGGTCATCAAGTCCGCGTTCGGCGTCACGCCCGAGGAGTACGACAAGGGCTACCGGCAGTGGCAGCTCGCGCGCCTCTCCCGCTACAAGGACCAGTACGTCTTCACGCTGAAGCCGCGCGAGCTCGACGACGCCAAGAAGGCGGTCGCCGACAGGCCGAACGATCCCGGCGCCCACGTCGAGCTCGCGCTCGCGCTCCTCCGCGCGGGCAAGACCGCCGACGCCGGCAAGGAGCTCGACGCCGCGCTCGCGATCGACCCGAGGCACGCCGACGCGCGCTTCGTGTCGGCGAAGCTCGCGCTCGGCAAGCGGGACGCCGCCGGCGCGGAGAAGCACCTCGACGCGATGCGGAGCGCGGGCAAGGACGGCTTCGTCGTGCACGCGCTCCTCGCCGACATCGCCGAGGGCAAGGAGGACAAGGCGAAGATGCGCTACCACCTCGAGGCCGCGCACCGGCTCGACCCGAGCCAGGTCGAGCCGCTCAAGGGGCTCTACGATCTCGCGCACGAGGAGAAGCGCGCCGGCGACGAGCTCGATCTCCTGCGCAAGCTCGCCCAGCTCGATCAGCACGACAAGCAGGTCTGGCGGACGCTCCTCGAGAAGCTCGTCGCCGCGAAGCAGTGGAGCGAGGCGCGCCGGGTGGGCGACAGCGCCGTCTTCGTCGACGTCACGGGCGGGCCCACGCACGTCCTCTACGCGCGCGCGCTCCAGGCGGAGAACGCGCACGACAAGGCCGTCTTCGAGCTCGAGAGCGCGCTCTTGACCACGATGAAGGCCCCCGAGAAGGCGACCGCGCACGCGCTGCTCGCCCAGTCGCTCGTCGCGCTCAAGCGGACCGCCGAGGCGACGAAGCACCGCGACGAGGCGCGCAAGCTCGATCCCTCCAACGCCGAGGCGAACGCCGTGAAGCTGCCCTGAGCGACGAAACACTCGTTGTAACGGGAGCTTGCAAAAGGCCTACATCGTCCCCAAGATCGATGGGGGGACGACGCTGGCCATGACGGATTCGGCGAGCGTCTCCACGCAGCACGACGACTCCGGGGACGACGGCATCGGCCTCTTGCTCGGCGGCGACGCGCTCGCCACCGTCGAGAGGGCGACGATCACCGGGAGCAAGGGGCCTGCCGCCCCCGATCGACGTCCCGCTCGCCGAACGTTGAGCGCCGGGCGTGGATCGCCGGCCCTCGGCGAGCCGCTCAGGCCAGCCGGAGCGTCGTATCCACGCCGAGACCTTCGCCGTCGCGCGCGGCGACGAACGCGAGGGCGATCGCGGCTCGTACGCGGGACACGCTGGCGCCCGTGGCGGAGGCGAGCGGCGTCCCGCGCCGTCGCGCGATGCTCCGCACCTTGGCGGCCGCCGCGTGGGAGACGTTGCCGACGACGAGGACGATCGCGTCGGCGGCCGCGGCGCGCGTCTCGAGCGAACCGCCGTCGGCGTTCACGGTGTCGATCTCGACCCCCGCCGGCGCGGCGCGGTAATGCGCGTCGAGCCGCGTCAGCCCGCCGACCACGAGCACGCGGATCGCGCGCGGCGACGGGAGCACGCCGCTGCCGTCGTCGCGCGTCTCGAAGGAGCGAGCGCGGCTCGCGCTCACGACGAGGTCCTCGCGGTGAAGCTGCCGAACGGCACCTTGGTGACGGTCTGCGTGACCGGTCGGCCTTCGGCGACCCAGCGCGGGAAGCCGCCGCTGAGGATGAGCGTGTCGGCGTGACCGTAGCGACGGAGCGCCCAGGCCGCGACGAGCGCGGCGGCCGGGCGGCCCTCGTCGACGAGGACCACGGTGTGCTCGTCGCCGACGCCGGCCTCGCTCATCGCCATGGCGAGCTCGGGGCCGCACACGAGCGCGCCGGACTCGTCGAAGAGCCGTCCGCCGACGTCGAGCGCGGTCGATCCCGGGATGTGCCCGCGGAGGAACGCCCCAGAGGGCTGCGACGTCTTCGGCCAGCGGCCGGCGCGCAGCCACCCGGCGCGCGGGCCGAGCTCGACGAAGCGCGGCGGATCGTCGTCGGTGCGGAGGCGCGGCCCGCTCCGCTCCTCGCGCACCGGCGTCGGCGCGCGGACGTCGACGACGCGCAGCCACGCCGCGCCGAGGTTCTCCGCGAGCCAGCGGGAGCTCGCGATCTCCTTGGGCCTCCCCGGTGTGATCTGACCGACGTTCATTATGTGAGATCTATGTTCACTATACTGAATTGTCAAGCGCGGGCCGTGGCCGCGCTCGTCGGCTTGGACTCCTTGAAATCATAAATGTTCACACGCTCCGACCGCGAGCGCCGAACGGTCCTCGGCCGATCGCCGACGGTTTTGTTCACTATAGTGAACGGCGCTCGGGCTCGTGTCCGGCGCCGCGTTTTCCCCTCCGGCGGCGTTTTCCCGCGCCGAAGGACCCGTCAGGGGTTGAAGACCTCGTCCGGAGGAGCCGGGGGCGGCGCCGGCTTCGCGGGCTTGTCCTCCGCGGGCTTCTTCTCGGCCGGCGCGGTCTCGCCCTTCGGCCTCTTCGGAGGCGCGGCCTTCTTCGCGACCGGCTCCGGCTTCTTCTTCTCGTCCTTTTCGTCCTTCTTCTCTTCGATCTTCACCGGCGGTCGTTCGTCCTCGTCGCGGCCGGTCCACGCCGCCTTGAGCTTCGTGGCGAGCTCGTCCGCCTCCTTGGCGCCCTTGCGCGCGTCGCGCGCCATCGATTCGACGGCGTCCACGGCGGCGGACATCTCGCGCTTCACTTCGTCCTTCTTCGCGGACTTCTTCTCGTCGGCCTTGTCCACGCCGAGGTTCTTCTTGTCCTCGGCGGTCTGCCTCTTGAGGTCTTCGCCGCGCTTGAGCATGTCGTCGAGCTTGGCGGCGGCGGCGTTGAGGCGGCGCGCGAGCTCGAGCTCGGCCGCCGTGGTCTGCTCGACGGCGGCGCCGAGCGACGCGTCTCCCTGTTTGCTGCGCGCGGCGGCGAGGATCGTCGAGTTGGAGGCGCCCGGACGCAGGTCGAGCGCCGTGACGATCGGCTTTCGCGCGGCCTTCGACTCGTCGGGCCAGCTCGCCGCCGCCTTCTGCTCGTGGTGCACGGCGGCGAAGTACGCGTCGTACCGGCCGTCCCCCGACTGATAGAGCTCGCCGTTCGCGACCTTGGTCGGCGTGAGGACCAGGTCGCAGCCCACGAGCGCGGAGCACGCGACGCCGAGCGCGATCGCCGTCATCGTGGCCGCCTTACGAAGCCTCATCCGCCTCTACCTTTCGTCGAAGTACGTCGCATGGCGAGGACGCGCGCCGCTCATCGAGGCGGGCACGTGATCGGCGCCGCGTGGACCTCGAGGGACTTGCCGCGCGCGGCGAGGAAGGCGATCGTCCCGCGCCCGTCCGGACCGACCGCGGCCGCGGGTTGGCCGGCGTTGATCCCCGGCGCCGAGACCGAGATCGGCGCTCCGGACGGCGATCCGTCGGCGCCGATCGTGATCGCGCGGACCTGATGGTTCGAGACCGGGCCCTCCGTCCAGGCGAGGAGGAAGCGCCCGCCGCCGAGCGACGCGAGGCTCGGAGACATCGCCTGTCCACCGAGCCCGCCGTCGGGGATCGTGAACGGCGTCGCCTCGTCGGTCGAGCGGCCGACCGTGATCTTCGTCCAGCGGACCGCCCAGTCTTCGTCCGCGCCGCTGCGGTCCGCCCACGCCGCGATGACGGCGTCGCCGCTCGCGGCGAGCGCCGGAGACCCGACCTGTCCGAGCCCCTCGATCCGCGAGAGCTCGCCCTCGGGCTCGAGGACGCTGCCGCCCTTGGCGACGCCGAGGTGAACGGCGTTGCCGCGGCGGAACGTGAGCGCGATCCCTTCGCGATCGGCGAGCGCGACGGCGCGGAGCGCTTCGATCGCGCCCTCACCCTCGACGGAGAACAGCTTCGCGAAGCTGTCCTTCCCGTGAGGGGCCCACACGACGTCGCCGTCCGCGACGCCGACGTCGACGAGCGTGCTCGCGGCGACGACGCGGCGGCTTCCG
Source organism: Labilithrix sp. (assembly GCA_019637105.1). GTDB lineage: Bacteria > Myxococcota_A > Polyangia > Polyangiales > Polyangiaceae > Labilithrix. The sequence goes on along the minus strand of JAHBWF010000010.1, from coordinate 40,050 downwards.
AGGCGATCGCCCTTGCGATCGACGTCGGGGACCGCGACGAGCTTGCCGCCGGCGAGCATCGGGGTGACGCGTCGCGCGTCGCCGCCCGCCGGCTTCGCGTGAACGGTCGTGACGGCCGCGAGCGACGAAGGATCGAGCGACATCGCCACCGCGTCGCGGGCCGACGCCGCGAAGCCGAGCGCGAGCTCGTCGCCGAGCGCGCGCGCTTCGATCCCGCTCGCGATGACCGCGCGCGGCGCGATCGTCCTCGCGTCGCCGGCCGCGCCGCAGTCGCCGAGCGCGGCGCCCGTCGCGGCCGGGGGCGGTGGAGGCGGGATGGGAGCGGGAGCCGGCGTGCTCGTCGCTTCGGCGGTCTCGCTCGGCGGAGCCGGCGGCGCGGCGCTCGCGGAGGCGGAGGCGGCGGTCTGCGCGCCGCTCGACGGACCGCTCGCGACGGCCACGATCCCGGCGACGAGCAGGATGAGGACGGAGAGCGCCACCACGCCGAGCACGCCGACGAGCAGCTTGTTCTTCGGCGGCCGTCCTCGCCGGATCTCGGCGATGTCGTCGAGGATGAGGCTCAGCCCGGGGCGGCGCGGGAGCCCCGCGACGCCGGCGTCGACGTCCGCCGAGCCGTTCACGGTGGGATCGGTCGGCGGCGGCAGCCCGCCCGCGCCGGGCCCCGGCGCGGCGAGGTCGCTCGTCGAGTTGGACTCGACGAGCATCGAAGCGCTCAGCTCCTCGACCGATCCGGCGCCCGGCGCCGCGGGCGGAGGCGGGGCCGCCGCGAGCGGATGCCGGGCGGAGGCGCGATGCCGAGCTGCGTCGGCAGGCTGGCCCCAGCCTTCGGCGCGGATCCGGCGGTGGGCGATCCGGCGGCGACGGGCGCGGATCCGGGGGCGGCGGACGTGCGCTTCACCCCGACGCTTGAGCTGGCCGGACGACGGGTGGAGCGGCGGCGATTTGGTCTGCGCCGGGACGTAGGCCGGCGGCGGCGGGGGCTCTTGCTCGGCCGCGGCCGTCGCCGGTCCGGGCGCGAGCGAGCCCGACGCCGCTTCGTACTCCTGCTGCACGGCGACCATCGCGAGCGGCGGCGGCGGGATGTTGAGGACCACGCCGTTGGCGCCGCCGACCGACGCCGACGTCAGCTCGGGCACGTCGTGAGCCGGCTGCCGTTCTGTTACCCTGCACGCCACACCGGAGTGTTATGATGTGGCCCCGGCCAGCGCGGCGCGGAGCTCGTCGAGCCGCACTTCCGCTGTTGACCGTCGGGATCAGCTCACCGCCACAGGTCGTTGCTCATCGAGGCGTCGGCGATGATAGCGCGGTCGATGTCGGCCGCGCTATCAGTTCAACGCGTCGGCCGTTCGTCGGCCTTGACACGGGCCCGCCGCAGGTCGATCGCACCGGACCAGGCGAATCACGCGGCTCGACTCGAGCGCGCTGGGCGAGCACGAGCGCGTGGACGGGCAGAGGCCTCCGCTTCATGAAGTGCGCGGCGCAGGCGGCGAGCGTCGTTCCGGTGGCGGGACGTCGTCGACGATGATCGCGCGCGCCGCGCAGGCGGGCGCGGCCGCGCGGCGAAGACCCCGGCGACGTTGAGCAGGCGGCGCCGCGATCGAGCGCGGCCTGTCGAGGCGGTGTCTGTCAACCGCGCGAGCGCGCGAGGCGCGAACGCGGTCCTGAGCCAGCGCGCCACCGGCAGCGCGAGGAGGGCCGCCTGGTTGTAGCCGCGATCGGCGAGGCGACGGGGTGGAGCGGCACCGGCACGACGAGATCGAAGCGGCCGCGACGCGCTCGGCGGCCTGCAGCATCGCGCGGCCGAGCCGTGGAGCGCAGGTCGGAGCGCCCTCGTACTTGAGGTGGACGATCGCCGTCGCCATCGCCCGCCACTCGAACGCGGACGTCCAGCCCCTGCTCGATTCGTCGCGCGCCTCCGAGCGCTCGACCGGAAGCGGCGCATGCCGCCGCGCAGAAGAGACGCCGGCGCCGATGGGCAGGTCGCACGCCGGCGCACCGCGAGGGCGCTGACGAGCTCACCGAGGAGGTTCACCGCGACGGCGGCGAAGGTGCTGAGGCGGGACACGCGTTCCCGTCGGTCGCGAGCGCCGGCGGATGCGTACTTTCGCTGGTGCCTCGCATGCGCGTACGCCGCGCGCGAGGGAGACCGCCTCAGCAGAGCGCGGCCTGCGCCCGACGCCGTCCGGCGTGGGGTGCCTCGCGCGTCCGGGCGAAGAGGATGTGGTCTTCCCACTTGCCACCGATCCGCAGGTACCGCCGGCGTAGCCTCGCGGCGAAAGCCGAGCTTCGATCACGCGGAGGCTTCGCGGGTTGTGCGGCATGATCGCGGCTTGCACCCGATGGAGCTTTCGCCGGGCCGAACGCGAAGTCGAGGACGGCGCGATCCCTTCGGTGCAGAGCCCGCCGTCTCTGATGATCCACGTTCATCCAGTAAAGCCGAGGTAGGCGCCGTGCATCGCGCCGCGCATGATGCCGCGTTCAGCGCGATTCCGCTGATGAAGTGAGAGGGCTCGGCGCGAAGGGCCAGCATGAAGCGGCGAACGAGCGGCCGCTCTTCCACTCTCGCGGCGCTGGCGGAGCACGCTGTTCGAGACTCCGCATCGACGTCGGACTCGCCGGGCGCGGCGCGGGGTTCCACGGATGGAGGTGAGCGTGGTTGTGCGCTGGAGGAGACGCCGGAGCTCGGCGACGTCGCCCGTGCGCGCCGAGCGCAGGACCAGCCGGTCCGTCGCTCAGGCGAGTCGACAGCGGCGGATCACGAGCGGCATATACCGCAGGAACCAGGGTTCGTCACGGCGCTGGCCGCACGTCTGTCCCGTTCAGTCCCGTCGCTTCGCGCGTGGTGGCGCGGCGGACCGGCGACGCGGCGGCTCCTCGTCGAGCTCGGCGCGTTCCGCGTCGCTCGCGAGCGCTCGATCCACGCGTCTGCGTCCTCGCCGCGCGCCTCCGCCCGCGCGATCGCGATCGCCTGCGCCCGTGCTCGGTGACGCTCCGCACGCGCGCGAGTTTCCGAGGAGACGCGGACGCGCGCCATGTCTTCGGTCGGCTGCTCCTCGCGGTGTCCGGAGACCCACGCGACGCCCGGCCGAGGGCCGCCTGGCCCTCTTCTTCGCGGCGCGCAGGCTGGCGCGCTCGCCGCCCGCCGGAGCGCCTTGCCGAAGAGGAGCGAGAGCAGCGAGAGCACGATGGGACGAGGAGGCCCACCGTGAGCCAGATCGACGACGAGCGCGACGAGCAGGCCGGAGCTGCGCGCCGAGGCGTGGGGACCGCAAGCCGCCGCTCGCAGCGGCTTCTTCTGCGCGCGCGCCTTCTTCGCGGGCCCCGCTTCCGGCGGCGGCGGTTCTCGCGCTTCGCGCCTCGAGAGCGCCTTCGACGGGTGAGCCGCGCCGGCGCCGCGGGCGTGTCCGCGCGGGCGGGCGCGCCGGCGCGCAGGAACGCGAGCGCTTCGTCGACCGAGTCGACCCGCTGGTCCGGGTCCGGCTGGAGCATCGCCGAGAGCGCGCGTACGAGCGCGGGGGAGGTCCCTTTCGGCAGCGCGCGGGCGACGTCGATGCCGAGGCCCGCGTGCGGGAGCTCCTCCGGCTCGCAGCCGGTGAGCATCGTGAGCGCCGTCGCGCCGAGGCCGTAGACGTCCGATTTCGGCGACGCGCGCCCCTGGAACTGCTCCGGGGCCATGTAGCCGAACGTCCCGACGACGGTGCTCCCGCCCGCGGGCTTCAGGCGATCGCGGACCGCGCCGAAGTCGACGAGCGCGTACGAGCCGTCGAGCCGGCGTATGACGTTGCCCGGCTTGATGTCGCGATGAACGATGAACGGCGCGCGCCCGTGGAGGTAGCGGAGCGCGTCGGCGAGGTCCTCGAGCATCCGCGTGACCTCGGCCGCGCCGAGCGTCCGCTGCCTCGATCGCAGCGCGGCGAGGCTCTCGCCCTCGACCTTCTCCATCACCAGGTAGAGCGCGCCGTCCTCCTCGAAATGCTCGACGTACCTGGGCAGCCGCGGGTGGTCGAGCGAGGCGAGCGTGCGCGCCTCGCGCTCGGCGAGCTCGACGTCCTTCCACGCCTTGGCCGCGCCGACGCGAAAGCGCTTGATGGCGACGACGCCGCCCGGTGGTGAGGAGGGGGCGCGCGCCTCCCCGGCGCGGGCTCGGGTGACGTAGCGCTGGAAATCGTCGGCGAGCGCCTCCGGGCGCGGCCTCTCGGGTCGGCCGCGCGCGACGCCGTTGTCGCGCGCCTCGTAGGTCTCGCCCTGCGAGCCTTCGCCGAGCCGGCGAAGCAGCGTGTAGCGGCCGCTCTTGAGCTCCGTGTCTCCGTGCGGCGGCGAAGGAGGTGAGGTCACGCTCGTGCTCTCGTCGGCTTTCTCGCGCTGGGCGGCGCCGAGCGCGCCGGCCAGTCGAGGCTATAGCGCTCCGACCGGGTCGACGTCGATCGCCACCCGCACCGTGCGCGGGAGCCCGGCGATGGCCGCGTGGATCGCGAGCGCGCCCTGCCGCAGGCGCTCGCGCGAGGAGCTCCGCAGCATCACGCGGAAGCGGAAGCGGTTGCGCACCTTCGCGATCGGCGCGGGCGAAGGGCCGAGCACCTCGAACGGCCCGGCGCCGGCGCCGGCGTGCGCGGCCCGCGCGGCGCGCGCGAGCGTCGCGGCGGCGGCGAGCGCCTCCTTCTCGTCCATCGAGTCGACGCGCGCGAAGACCATCCGCGAGAACGGCGGGTAGCCGAGCTCCTTGCGATCGCGCAGCTCGCGATCGAAGAAGCCCATCACGTCGTGCCGAACGGCGTGGACGATCGCGTGGTGATCGGGATCGAACGTCTGCACCAGCACCTTGCCCGGCGAGTCTCCGCGTCCCGCGCGGCCCGCGACCTGGACGAGGAGCTGGAACGCGCGCTCGGGCGCGCGAAAATCCGGGATCGAGAGCGCGGCGTCCGCGTTGATGACGCCGACGAGCGTGACGTGGGGCAGATCGTGGCCCTTCGTGACCATCTGCGTACCCACCAGGATGTCGATCTCGCGCTCGCGCACCTTGGCGAGGATCTTCTCGACCTGCTTGCCGCTCGCGACGTCGCGATCGAGCCGAGCGATGCGCGCCTCGGGGAACGCCTCCCTCAGCGTCTCCTCGAGCCGCTCGGTGCCGAGGCCTTCGAGCGCGATCTGGTCCGAGTCGCATTTCGGGCAGCGCTGGGGCATCGGCGCCTCGTACTCGCACCAGTGGCAGCGCATCACGCCGCTCTTCCTCTTGTGGAACGTCAGCGCCACGGTGCAGTGCGGGCACGACGACAGCTCGCCGCAGCCCTCGCAGCGGATGCTCGGGGCGAAGCCGCGCCGGTTCAAGAAGAGGATCGTCTGCTCCTTGGCGGCGAGCGTCGCCTCGATCGCTCGGTGGAGCACGACCGAGAGGCGACGATCCCCCGTCGGCCCGGGCCCGATGCGGCGGAGATCGACGACCTCCACGGTGGGGAGCTCCTGCGCGCGCGCGCGATCGGGCAGGACGATCTTCGTCGCCTTGCCGGAGCGCGCGAGCTGCTCGCTCTCGAGCGACGGCGTGGCGCTCCCGAGGACGCAGACGCCGCCGACCTGATGCGCGCGGAGGATCGCCATGTCGCGCGCGTTGTAGCGGACGCCCTCCTCCTGCTTGAACGAGGGGTCGTGCTCCTCGTCGACGATGACGAGGCCGAGGTCCTTCACCGGCGCGAAGAGCGCGCTCCTCGCGCCGATGGCGACGTCCACCTCGCCGCCGCGGAGGCGGGCCCACATGTCGAAGCGCTCGCGCTGCGTGAGCCCGGAGTGGAGGACCGCGACGTCGTCGCCGAAGCGCGCGCGGAAGCGCCCGACGAGCTGCGGCGTGAGCGCGATCTCGGGCACGAGCACGATGGACCCGCGCCGCTGCTCCTTCGCTCGAGCGATGGCGCGCAGGTACACCTCGGTCTTGCCCGACCCGGTCACGCCGTGCACGAGGATCGTCGCGCCGGCGCCGCGCGCGTCGAGCGCCGCGTCGATCGTCTCGGCCGCCGCGCGCTGCGCCTCCGTGGCCTCGGGAGGGACGTCGCGGGCGAGCGTGTCGGCGAAGAACGGATCGCGCGGGGCGTCGCGCTCCTCGACGCGGACGAGCCCCTGCTCGACGAGGCGCTTGATCGTGCCGCGCGCGCCGCCGAACTGGTCCTGGAGCCGCGAGAGCGGGAGCGCCCCGTGCACGCGCACGACCGCGAGCACGCGCGAGGCGTTCTCCTTGATCGACGTCTCGACCGCGTCGGTCGCGGTGACCCACTGCACCTTGCGCGTCGCGACGCCCTTCGCCGTGGAGAAGAGCGTCGGCGCCTCGACCGCGCGCGCCGCCTCGCGGTCCACCGGCGGCAGCGCGAGGCGCACGACCTCGCCGATCGGCGCGAGGTAGTAGCTCGCGAGGCGGCCGAGGAAGGTGACGAGGTCCTCCGGGAGGTCGACGCCGTCGAGGACGTCGAGCACCGGCTTCGCCCTGGCGGGAGCGGCGCCGCGCCGGAGCCCGACGACGACGCCGACGACGCGCCGCGACCCGACCGTGCAGAGGACGCGCCGCCCGAGGGCGACGCTGGACGCGAGCTCGCTCGGGACGAGGTAGGTGAGCGCGCGCGGGAGCGGCACGGGCGCGGCGACGTCCGCGAGCGTCACCTCGTGCTCGCCTGGCGCCGCGGCGGCGGCCGGATGCGCGTCCTGCATGCCGTCGTTCAATGCCCGAGATCGCGCCGCAGGGCAACGCGCGCGCGCGGGACCGCCGAGCCCAAGCGCCGGGCGCGGCCGCGTCACTCGAAGGCGACGCGGTCGATCGCGACCGCCGTGTCGTAGATCGAGTCACCGACGTCGGAGACCCCGAGGACGAGCGTGATCGTCTTGCCCTCGCAGCCGGTCACGGGGACGCGCTTCGTGCGCGCGCCGGTCGTCCCGCCGAACTTCTTGTCGACGCCGCCGACCGTCGCGCTCGACTCGACCACGTTGCCGACGGGCTGGAAGAAGTCCATCCACCGGCCCTGGTTGCCGGTGACCGTCTCGACGAGGAGGAAGCGGGTGTCGCCGGCGACGTACGCGACGAACGCGTCGTTGTAGATCGTCCCGACCCAGCCCGGGTACTCCTGCGAGAGGAGCGTGTAGTCGATGACCAGCTCCTTCGCGCTCGCGGGGATCGTCAGCTCGCGGGTCATCCGGCTGACCTTGCCGCCGATCGATCCTGCGCCGGTCGTCAGGAAAGCGTAGCGCTGCTCCTTCGTCGCCGGGAAGAGCGTGGAGGTCTTCTCGTCGAGGACCGAGACGGCGCCGCCCGGCGTCCACGACCCCAGCGCCCCGTCCTCGAAGTCGCTCGCCGGGCTCGGCCCGTCGGCGCCGGGCGCCTCGAGGCTCAGCGTGACGCCGGTGAGGTTCAGCGCGTCGAGCCCGGCGATCGGCTTCTCCGTCGCGGGCGTCTCGACGGGCGCCTCGGTCTTCGGGTTCGTCTTGCCGCCTTCCTCGACGGGCAGGTGGGCTTCCCCCGTCCAGCGCGTCGCGAGCTCGTAGGCGGCGAGCGAGGCCTTGTCGCCGCGCGCGAGCGGCAACGTGAACGCGCCGCTCCCGTCCGCGACCGTCAAGAAGGGCGCGCTCGTCCCGATGACCACGGCGCCCGGCGAGGCGGCGCCGCCTTTGGTCACGGCGCCCGACACGAAGCCCACGGGCCTGCTCGAGAGATAGAACGCGTAGAGGCCGGGCCCGTCGACCTTCATCGACGAGCTCATCTCGCGGCGCGCGGCCTCGGGCAGCGTCTCGATGAAGCGCTCGCCGCCCTCGTCCTTCACCGTCGCGACGTTGACGAAGCGGAGCAGGCGCTCGCCGCGGAACTCGGCGACCTTCGCGACGAGCAGCGTGGTCCCGGTCTCGACGTCGATCCGCGTGCCGCCGATGACGGCGGACGGCAGCGGGAGCCGCACGTCCCGCGTGTAGTCCTCGCCGCTCTCGTCCTTGCGGAGCGCCGCGCCGACGACGAGCGTGAGGCCCGCCGGCGTCTCCACGTCGATGCAGTCGCCGACGAGGACGTCGGCGTCGACCCTCTGCAGCTCGTCGGCGCTCCGCCCGATCGCGGAGGCGATCGACTTGAGCGGCGTCTTCAGGCAAAGCACGGAGCCGTTCGGCGACGGCGGGAGGTCACGCGGAGGCGGGATCGGATCGTTCGAGCAGGCGAGCTCCGCGCGGACGGATCCGTCGCCGTCGCCTCCTCTGCCGTTCGAGGAGTCCGGCAGCATGAGGTCGCTGGTCGTGCACGCAGCGAGCGAAATCAGCGTCGGACCGAGGACGACGAAGGACCGGAAGAAGGAAGAAGAAGAGATCATGACGGCCGTTGGAGCACGCAGGGTGCCAGCGCTCGCGGCGCGGAGATCCCGTCGATCCCGCGAGGATCATCCCTGACGACGGTGTCAGGGCGCTGTCGCCCGAAGACCACGTCCCCGGCGGATCGGCGGAGGGCTTGCCCGCGTCCCGTCGCCGGTGGCGGGCTGGGCCCCGTTCGCGCGCGGAAGCGTGCCGACGATCGCGCGGCGGCGGTGCGCGGGAGGAAGCTTCCCGCCGGCCGCGCGGGGGCGCCACGCGTCGTTCCATCGCGTATCCTGGCATCTGCATGAGCGAGCTCACGAAGTCTCACGACCACATCCTCTTCACGCGCGAGCGCCGGTCGAAGGCGCCCGCGAGCGAGACGCGGCGCGTCCTCCTCGTTCACGGCAACGTCGCGTCGGGCGTCTTCTTCGAGCCGCTCATGCTCGCCGCGCCGGACGCGTACCACCTCGTGGCGCCGGATCTCCGCGGGTACGGCGACACGAAGGAGCGGCCGATCGACGCGACGCGCGGGCTCCGCGACTTCAGCGACGACCTCGCCGCGCTCTCCGCTTCGCTCGGCTGGAGCGAAGGCGTGCACGTCGTCGGCTGGAGCGTCGGCGGCGGCGTGGCGATGCAGCTCGCGATCGATCACCCGGCGCTCCTCGCGACGATCACGCTGGTCGCGCCCGTCCCGCCGTGCGGCTTCGGCGGCAACCACGGCGTCGACTGCGCGCCGAACGCGCCCGACTTCGCCGGCAGCGGCGGCGGCGTCGTGTCCCCCGCGTTCGTCGAGGCGATCCGCGCGAAGGATCGAGGCTCCGACACCCAATCGCCGCGCACGATCTTGCGGAGGTTCTTCTTCGACGAGGCGCACTTCACGCCGCCCGCCGATCGTGAAGAGGAGTGGGTCGACGCGATCCTCGCGACGCGGATCGGCGACGACTACTACCCGGGCGACTCGGTGCCGAGCGCGAGCTGGCCGTCGGTCGCCCCCGGCACCCGCGGCGTCGGCAACGCGTTCTCCGCGAAGTACCTCGACCTCCGGCCCTTCGCGGCGACGTCGAGGAAGCCTCCGGTCCTGTGGATCCGCGGGGCCAACGACGCGATCGTCTCGGACGCGAGCTTCTTCGACCTCGCGCTGCTCGGGAAGCTCGGGCTCGTCCCCGGTTATCCGGGCGAGGACGTCGTGCCGCCGCAGCCGATGGTCGCGCAGACGCGCGCCCTGCTCGAGCGTTACCGCGAGGGCGGCGGCGACGTGCGCGAGGTCGTCCTCCCGGACGTCGGGCACTCGCCGTTCCTCGAGGCGCCCGCGGCGTTCCTCGAGGCGCTCGTCGCGCGCATCGGCTGATCGAGGCGCCTCGGAGCGGGGCCCGTGCGCGCGCCGGGCGCGAGTGCTCGCCGAGCGCGAGCGCGCCGGCGAAGACGGAGCCCAACGCGCTTCCCGTCCTCGCCCGGCGAAGACGGAGCTCGACGCGCGCTCCGTCCTCGCCGGGCCTCGCGGGGCCGTCAGCCGTCAGCGGCGCGGGCCGTCCGTCGCCGGCTTGTCGCTGGGGGACGTGCCGTCCGTCGGCGTACCGGTCCCGTGCGTGGCCTTGCCGCCGTACGTGCCCTTTCCGCCGGTGTACGTGCCGGAGGTGCCGTCGCCGAGGGTCGTCGACGTGTTGTGCTCGCCCGGCCGCGTCGTCGGCTCGCTGCCGTTCATGCCGGCGCCCTTGCGATCGATCGGCACCGCCGGCCAGACCGCGCCGCCGTCGCGGCCGCCGCTCACGCTCGTGCCGGTCGCGCCGCCGGCCGCCGTCCCGGTCGTGCCGCCGGCGCCCGCGCCGGTCGTGCCGCCGGCGCCCGCGCCCGTCGCGCTCTCGGTCGTGCCGAGCGCCGCGCCGCCGCCTTGCGTGTTGCCCGGATCGGTCGCGGCGCCGGTCGTCATCGTGCCGCCGGTGGTCTCGACCGGCTCACGCTCGATCGGCGCGGACGTGATGTCGGTCTCGCTCGGCTGCGGCTCCTTCTTCTTGTCGCACGCGACGGCGGCGAGGGCGACGACAGCGGCGACGGCGAGGACACTCGTGGACTTCATCGATCTGGTTCTCCGTGGGTTGGCGAAAAGGAGCGGCGCGCTCGAAGCGAACGGCGCCGCTGCGTTGCGGCGACCCTCGGATGCAGTCGTCGTGCCCCGCGCGCCGCACGCGCGCCCGCCGCCCAGGCAGACGCAGGGGATCGCGGCGGAATGGGTGCGTCACAGCGCGAGCGTTCGCGGCCGCGTCTGCGTACGGTTGCCGCGGCCGTTCCACCACACCCGCGCATCGCGCCACGCGGCGCGATGGTCGCGCTCGCGGCGACCGCGCGCGGACGGCGGCGCGCGCTCGAGGACGCGCGCCGCTGCCGCGGCGATCCGGCGGCGGCGCGCCCGTCGCCTCAGAGCACGAGGCGGAGCGTCCCGATCACCGATCGCTCGCCGGTCGTGTTCTGCCCCCGCTGCTCGATCGACCAGAGCGCGAAGCGCAGCCCCGCGGCGACGTTCTTCGCGAGCCAGTAGGTCGTGCCGACGTTGAAGTACCGGTTCGTCGTGAGCACGCCGTCGCCCACCTTGAACTGGTTCTGCGTGTACTGGACGCCGACGCCGTTGGCGTTGCCGAAGCGGCGCTGGTAGTTGAAGTCGAGGCCGCCGCCCTCCCCGAGCCCCGTGTACTTGTCCGGCGAGAGCCGCGTCACGTTGTTGGGATCGACGACGTCGTTGCGGGCGAGCGAGCCGTTCAGGTACGGCGAGATCATGTCGTCGAAGAGGTGAGCGCGCAGGCTCAGACGGATGTTGTAGCCGCGGATGTTCTTCGAGACGTTGTCGTTCGAGTTCGGATCGATCACGAACATCTGCGCCGCCGAGCGGGCCTCGAAGTATTTGTTGTTGTAGAGGATCGAGGGCGTGACCACGTAGGCGTGGAACTGATCGTCGGGGTAGCCGTTCAGGTCCTGCCGCGTCCGCTGCGCCGCCTGGAAGAAGATGCGATCGTACGGGGGGAACGCGCCGCCGACGGCGAGGATGCTCGACGTCGACGTCGGGTTGCCGGCGTTGGCGGCGAGCCCGACGCGGAGGCCGGGGAGGATCTCCGCGGTGCCGCGCGCGCCGTTGCCCAGGTTGAAGCCGCTGAACAGGAGCGCGTCGCGGGTGGCGGTGTCCTGCATCATCGTGTCGGCGACGTGCAGCGAGAAGTAGTCGACGCTCGCCTCGTCGACGACGCGTCCGACCTCCGCGTGGAAGCGGTCCTTGCCGACGTGGATGACCTGCTTGCGGACCTGCAGCGCCGCCTGGCCGTCGTACACGCTCGTGCCGCGGAGGCGTGGGCCGCCGTTGGCCATGAGCTCGCTCTCGAACGAGATCCAGTCGGAGATCTCGCCGCGCACGCCGAAGTCCGCGATCATGATGGCGGACACGCGGTTGTCGCGGTGGACCGACGGCGGCTGGATGGGGTTGTCGAACTTCACGCCGCCGACGAGGGCGACGAACGGCGTGACGTGGACGTAGAACGGGTCGCGGCGGACGCCGCGCGCGCCCGCGGCGGGCGCGAACGGGTTCGTCACGCCGGCGCCGAGCGCGCTCTCGTCGGCGGGAGCGGGCGCCGGCGGGGGCTCCGGCGGAGCCGGCTTCAACACCGGCTCCGCGGGGACCGGCGGAGGCGGAGGGGGCGGCGGCGGCGGCGCCGGCTCGACGGGCGGCGGCGCCTCGGCGGCGGGGGGCGGAGGCGGCGGCTCCTCCGAGGGCGGAGCCTCGGGGGCCGCGGGAGGTTCGGCCTGCGCGGCGGCGCGAGCCGAGGTGAGCGACGTCGCCGCGCCCGTGACGATCACGAGCGCGGCGAGGCGGAGGCGAAGGGAGCTCTCGCGCATGGGGGGTGGCGTCCTCGACGAGGCGGATCAGCGCTCGAGCGCCTGGAGCGCGATGGTCACGCCCTCGGCGCTGCGGATCGAGCCGTTGTGGATCTTGAACAGCCCGTTCAGGAAGTACGTCGTCGTGTCCTCCTGGGTGACGGTCTTGTTCTCGGCGCCCTTGAGCGCGCTGCTCGTCTCGGACACGAACTCGTCCTGGAGCGGGCCGTTCGGCGGGTCCTTGTAGACGACGGTCGTGTAGAGGACCTTGTTGCCGCCGCAGACGTTGTTCTGGCCGTAGGCGTTGATGCCGTTCGCGCACGGCGTCTCCCAGTCGCCGTTCGTGCCGTTGAGCGGCGTGAGGAACGGCGTCGGCGCGTAGTTGTCGCGGTTGCCGAGCTGGCACGCGACCGTGCCGCGCATGGTCTTGTTCGTGGGGTTGTTCGGGTCTCCGCAGAGCGACGAGAACGTCACCACGCCGTGGTTCGCGCCGGACGCGAGGTGGAGCGCGTGCACGAACTCGAACGGCTTCTCGCCGCGGTGGTGCATCCGGCGGAGCGCGTCGCGGATGATCGTCGTGCCGAGCGAGAAGCCGGCGAGGTTGATCTTGCGGCTCGGGTACTCGGCGTGGAGGCTCTTCAGGAGGCGCTCGAGGATCGGCGTCGCCCAGCCATGGTCGAAGTTCTTCGCCGGGTTGCCCTGCGCGTCGGCCGGATCGGGGACCTTGTCGTAGCGGAAATCGGCCGCGAAGACGCGCCACCCGTCGGCGACGAGGCGCTCGGCGATCATCGGCGTGTCGGGATCGGCCGGATCGTCCGCGTGGGCCTCCCAGTCGGCGGGGGTCGACGAGTTGCCGTGGACGAGCACGATGATCGCGCGCGTCGTGTCCTCGTTCGCCGGGGCCGGGTAGGCCTTCGCGGAGCACGGGAAGTCGGGCAGCGTCGCCGCGGTGTAGCCGCCGGGCTTGCCGTCGATCTGCAGGCGCGCCTCGATCCCTTCCTTCGTGCAGCCCGGGTGGTTCGCGAGGTCGTCGCGGTAGGTGATGTTCTGCGTCGAGTCGGCGATGGCGTCGTTCTTCGTCGGATCGTCCGGCGTGCCGGCCTCCGACGTGTCGACGCTGGAGTCCGTGTCGGTGCCGGGACCGCCGTCGGTGCCGGTGCCGGGACCGCCGTCGTTGTCCGAGGTCGCGGGATCCGAGTCCGAGAGGCAACCGGTCCCGGCCACGGCCGTCGCGAGGAGGACGGTCGTGACGCTGAGCGCAAGCATGGGTCGAAGCATGGCTGTTACTCCTTGATCTCGACCGAGGGGGCAGCGACGACTGACTCCTTGGCCTGTTCCGAACGAGAGACGACGACGAACGAGCTCGGCCTGCCGAGCGTGATGCGGGGAGGAGCCCTCACGAGGGCTCACGCGGGCGAGCGGGGCGCTGCTTGCGGGGCGCGCTCTTCGGGGGCAGCGCGAGGCCGCTCGCGATGAGCGTCATCGCGGTGTCGGCGACGCGCTCGGCGTCGGCGAGGCTGCCGTCCTGCCAGAGGACCCAGCGCATGCCGAGGAAGTCGCCCATGCCCATGAGGCAGTAGCTGACGATCTCGGGATCGAGCCGCCGGACCTCGTCGCGATCCATCGCGGCGCCGAGGCCCTTCGCGTAGCCCGCCGCGAGGCGCGCGTAGTAGCGACGGAAGGCGGCGGCGTCGACGAACTCCGCCTGCCGGACGATGCGATAGAGCTTCTTGTGCTTGGCGACGAACCGGAAGAACGCGACGAGGCCGGCGCGCTCCTGCGCCATGCGATCCGGCCGATCCGCGATCGCCGTGGCGAGCTCGCGCCGGACGCGGTGCCCGAGCAGATCGACGAGCTCGACGAACGCGGCCTTCTTGTCGGCGAAGTACACGTAGAAGCTGCCGAGGGCCGCGCCGGCGGTCCGGCAGATCTCGGCGATCGAAGCCTCCTCGTAGCCCTTCTCGCCGAAGACCTCCTCGGCGGCGCGAAGCAGCTTCAACCGAGCCTGGCGCCCGCGCTCCGTGACGGGCGTTCGGCGCGCGGTCGAAGTTGAAGACTGATTCATGTTTCAACCGGTAGCCCGCGCGGACGTGGTCGGTCAACCGATCCCGCGACGCCGCGGCGCGGCATTCGTACGCCTCGACGCGTCATCGGCGGCGCCTCGTTCCGTCGGTCCGGGCGTCGATCGAGGACCGACCGCCCGGTCAGACGCGCGCGCGACCACGGCTTCCAGGCGCGCGGCGTCGTCGCGCCGGCGTCGACGCGGTGCGGCGCGTCAGCGATGCCAGTCGCGTTCGAGCCGGCGGGACGCGAGCACGTACGACGTCGCGCTGATCGCGAAGAAGCCGAGGCCGATCAGCATCGCGTACCGCAGCGCGTCCGCGCCGTAGCGCGGCGTGAGGCGATCGGCGAGCGCGCCGAAGAAGACCGTCCCGACGCCGATCCCGATCAGGTTGTTGACGAAGAGGAAGAACGCCGACGCGGTCGTTCGCATGTTCGGCGCGACGAGCTGCTGGATCGACGTGAGCACCGGCCCGAGCCACACGAGGCCGAGGATCTGCGGGACGAGGAACAGGAAGAACCCGACCTTCAACGAGGGCATCGTGATCGCGAGGCCGTACGCGGGCCCCGCGAGCGCCGCGGCGACCGCGGGCACCAGCGCGTAGAAGCGCGGGCTCTTCGCGCCCAGCCGATCGGCGAGCACGCCGCCGATCCACATCCCGAGCACGCCCCCGAAGAAGAGGAGCGCGCCGACGAAGAGCGAGACCTGCTTCAGCGAGAGGCCGTAGCTGCGGACGAAGAACGACGGCAGCCAGAACATGAGCCCGTAGCCGAGGATCGAGCCGCTCGACGCTCCCACGGTGAGGCCCCAGAAGCTCGGCTTGCCGAGCAGCGATCGCACGACCTGGGAGAGGCTGGCCGCCTCCTTCACCGCGGTCGGCGGATCGTACTGACCGCGCGGCGGATCCGCGACGCTCGGCTTGAAGACGAACGAGAGCACGAGCCCGGCGAGGCCGACGGTGATGAACGCCACGCGCCAGTTCACCTCGCTCGCGATGAAGCCG
Source organism: Labilithrix sp. (assembly GCA_019637105.1). Lineage (GTDB taxonomy): Bacteria > Myxococcota_A > Polyangia > Polyangiales > Polyangiaceae > Labilithrix. Next base: position 24,829 of record JAHBWF010000010.1, on the reverse strand, counting down.
CCGAAGAGCATCCCGAGCGCGCTGCCGATCGGGATCCCGAACGAGTAGACCGCCAGCGCGCGGCCGCGCTCTCGGGGCGGGAAGTAGTCGCTGATCAGCGAGTACGCCGGCGCGACGCCGCCGGCCTCGCCGATGCCGACGCCCATGCGGCAGAGGAAGAGCTGCCAGAAGGAGCCGGCCATCCCGGAGAGCGCGGTGAACGCGCTCCAGAGGGCGAGGGCGATCGTCATGATCCAGACGCGGCTCTTGCGGTCTGCGAGGTAGGCGATCGGGATCCCGAGGCCCGCGTAGAACAGCGCGAACGCGAGGCCGCCCATGAGGCCGAGCTCGGTGTCCGTGAGCTCGAGCTCGCGCTTGATCGGCGCCGCGAGGATCCCGATGATCTGCCGATCGATGAAGTTGAACGTGTAGACGACCACGAGGATGAACAAGACGTAGATCTTGCTCGACTTCGTCCGACCCGCGCGCTCGCCCTCGTCGTCCATGCGTCGGCTCAGCGCGTGAGCGCCCAGGCGAGCGCGATCGTCGCGGCGACGGCGAAGAAGAAGCCGAAGGAGATCCAGCCTCGCCTCCGCGCCCACGCGATGAGCTCCGCGTCGGTCTCGTGACGGTCGCCGGCGTCGACGACCTTCTTGGAGGACGGCTCGATATCCATCGTGGATCCTGCGAGTGAAGCGTCGGAGCGCTCGGCGAGCGCGCGCGGCGCGTCCGAGGACGGCGCGTCCGACGATGACGCCAGGCTCAGATACGCGCCGATCGAAGGGCCGAGGAGCGGGACGCTCTCCTCCGGCGTCACGTCGACGGCGAGATCGGCGGGCGCGCGCGGGGCGACGGGGACGCTGACGCTCTCGGCCGTGGACCGCGCGCGCACCGCCCCGGAGGGCCGCGGCGGCGGCGCGCTCTTCGGGAGGCGGCACTCGCTCGCGCGCCGCTCCTCGATCAGCTTCGTCCCGAACGTCTCGGCGATCCACTCGCCGAGCTTCAGCCGGCTCGCGAGGAGGCCCGCCTTCGCGAGGTAGCCCTCGAGCTCGTCCTGGAACGCGCCGGCGGACGCGTACCGATCGTCGCGGTTCGGAGCGAGCGCGCGTCGAACGACGCGCTCGAGCTCCGCGCGCTCGGGGAGGCCCTTGTCGGGCAGCGGCGGGATCTCGGCGCGTCGCGCCTGCTCGAGGAGCGGGATCTCGCTGCGAGGTTTGTAGAGGCGGCGGCCCGCGAGCAGCTCCCAGAGGATGATCCCGGCCGCGAAGACGTCCGCGCGGGCGTCGAGGCGCTCGGCGCGGGCGTGCTCCGGGCTCATGTAGCCGGCCTTGCCCTTGAGGGCCTCGCTCGCCTCTTCGCGCACGAGGTCGTTGGCGTGCGCGATGCCGAAGTCGCAGAGCTTCACCTCGCCGTCGTACGAGATGAGGACGTTCGACGGCGAGACGTCGCGGTGGACGATCCCGAGTGGCGCGCCGGCGTCGTCGACGCGCCGGTGCGCGTAGTCGAGCGCGGCGAGGACGTCGGCGACGATCCCGAGCGCGTGCTCCGCGGGCAGCCCCTCGGACTTCTCGGTGCAGAGGCGCAGGAGCGCGTTGAGGTCGAAGCCCTCGACGTACTCCATCGCGATGTAGAGGCGGTCTTCGTCGCGGCCGAGGTCGTGGACCTGGACGATGTGACGGTGACTGAGCCCGGCCGCGAGCTTCGCCTCGTGGATCAGCATCTCCGCGAAGCGCGGATCGTCCGAGAAGGCGGGGAGGATCAGCTTCACGACGACGAGCCGCGTCGCCCCGAGCTCGGTCTCGGCGCGCGCGAGGAAGAGCTCCGCCATCCCGCCGCGCCCGACCGGCTCGAACAGCGTGTACGGACCGAACCGGCGCGGCAGCGCGCGAGCGTCCGCGGGCGGCGATCCGGTGGGGGAGGCGGCGACCATTCGAAGGCTCTCCGGTAGCAGATTTCGCCGCCGGCGCGAGCCGGGTCAAGTTTGCGCCGGTCCAGCTCCCCGGCGCCCGCGCGGCCCGGCCCGGCGCCGGCGCGTCCGAGGAGGTGGGGCGGTCCGGCCTACTGCTGCCACGGGGGCTTGAACCCCCCCGCGTCGAAGCGTAGGCCGCCGGCGTCGAAGAGGTTCTGCGGGATCTTCAGCGTCGGCGTGGGCGCCGGCGCCGGCCCGGCGTCGGTCTTCGCGGCGCCGGCGTCGGCGGGAGCGGCCGCGTCGGCGACCGTCGCGCCGGAGTCGGTCGTCGCGCCCGCGTCCGTCACCGGCTTCACCGTCGTCGTGGCGGTCGGCGTCACGGTCGTCAGGGTCGTCGTCGGCGCGGGCGGGGTGTCCGTCTCCGCGGGCGGCGGGGCCTCTTCGGCGGCGGCGTCGACGTCGGCCTCCGCCGACGCCTCGAGCCCGGCGTCTTCACCGCCGCCGCCCTTCAGCTTGTTGATGATGTCGCATCCAGCGAGGGGAAACGGCGCGATCGCGGCGAGCGCGAGGAGGAGGGCGGGGATGTACCGGCGCATGCGTGAGCCGAGCATACCCAAAGCCCAGGCGCGTGTCCGCGGGTCACGCTGCCGCTGCGGCGGGCGGCGCCGCGCCGCGCCTGCCCGCCGGGAGCCCTGCGTCCAGCGCGGACCCGTGGAGGAGCGGTCCGGCTTTGGACTCGGCCGTCGTCATGGCAGAATCCGCCGCCGATGTCGGATGACGAGGCGGATCGACCCACGTCGGAGAAGCGGCCGCACGCCCCGCCGGCGTCCCGCCTCGGGCGTCTCGCGCGTCTCGGTGCGCTCTCGACCCGCGCGCTGCCGGTGGCGACCGAGGCCGTGCGCCGCGCGGCGTTCGGGAAGCGCAGCGACGCCGCCGCGGAGCGCGAGGCGCAGAGGCGTGTCCTCGAGAACGCGAAGAAGACCGCCGAGGCGATGCTGAAGACGCTCGGCGAGATGAAGGGCCTGCCCCTCAAGCTCGGTCAGATGGCGTCGTACATCGACGGCCTCGCCCCGCCCGGCTACGAGGAGAAGTTCCAGGAGGTCCTGAAGAAGCTCCAGGCGAAGGCCCCGCCGCTCTCGCGCGAGGCGGCCGAGAAGGTCGTCACGAAGGAGCTGGGGCCGCCCGAGGAGATCTTCGGCGCGTGGGAGCCCGATCCGTTCGCCGCGGCGAGCATCGGTCAGGTGCATCGCGCCACGACGAGGAGCGGCGACCGCGTCGCGGTGAAGGTCCAGTACCCCGACATCGACAAGGCGATCGTCAACGATCTGAAGAGCATCTCGATGCTCGAGTCGATGATCGCCCCGGTCGGCCGGAAGTACCACTCGAAGGAGACGCTCGACGAGATCAAGGCGGTCTTCCTCGCCGAGCTCGACTACGGCCTCGAGGCCGAGAACGCCGAGATGTTCCGGCGCATCCACGACGGCGACGAGGGCATCGTCGTCCCGCGCGTGTGGAACGCGTTCTCGACGAAGCGCGTCCTCACGCTCGAGATGATCGACGGGGAGGACTACGCGTCGTTCTGCGCGCGCGCGGACCAGGACGAGCGCAACGCGGCGAGCGCCACCATCTGGCGCTTCATGTTCCGCTCCCTCTTCAAGCACGGCGTGCTCTACGCCGACCCGCACCCCGGGAACTACCGCTTCCTCGGCGGCGGACGCGTGGCCTTCCTCGACTACGGCTGCGTGAAGAAGATGCCGGCGCACCTCCTCGCGGGGACGAAGCGCTACATCACGACGGCGATGGACGGCGACTGGGAGGGGTTCGAGCGCGCCTGCGTCGAGGTGCTGGGGTACGATCGCTCCGATCCCGAGAGCTTCAAGCTCTTCGTCGACTACTCGAAGATGATCCTCGAGCCGCTCACGACCGACGGGACGTTCCGGCACACGCACGCGATCGCGCGCGAGGCGGTCGCCTTCCTCGTGCGCGGTGGCAAGCGGATCATGAAGCCGAAGGAGGGCGAGATCCTGCCGAACCTCCCGAAGCCGATCCACATGCCGCAGGATCACACCTTCATGAACCGCCTGCAGTGGGGCCTCGCGAGCGTGATGGCGGGGCTCGGCGGCGAGGGGAACTGGCGGAGGATCGCCGAGCCGTGGATTCGCGGACCGTACGAGGAGATCTGAGGGGCGGGCGGGCGCGCGCCGACGGCGCGGCGGCGGTGGGCGGCGCCCCCGAGGTCCTCGCCGGTCCGCTCGGCGGGCTCACGCGCGTGCGCGCGCACGGCGATCCGGCGGCCGAGAACCTCCTCGTCCACGGCGACAACCTCGAGGCGCTCGCGCGCCTCCGGCCGCGCTTCGACGGCGCGATCCGGTGCGCCTACCTCGATCCGCCCTACAACACGGGCCGCACGTTCGCCGAGTACGCCGACGCGCGCGCGCCCGCGGAGTGGGACGCGATGATGCGGCCGCGGCTCGCGGCGCTCCGTCCGTTGCTCGCCGACGACGGCGCGGTGTTCGTCGAGATCGACGACACCCAGCTCGCGCCGCTGACGCTCTTGATGGACGCCGTGTTCGGCGCGCACAACCGCGTCAGCACGATCACGATCGTGCGCAGCGCCCCCACGGGCCACAAGGCGATCAACGCCGGCCCGGTGCACGTCTCGGACTTTTTGCTCGTCTACGCGAAGGACAAGAAGAAGTGGCGCTACCGCCCGCAGGTGCGCGTGCGGGAGGGCTTCGACCCGGCGTACTCGACCTGGCTCGAGGACCCCGACGCCAAGCCGGCGCGGTGGCGCTTCCGCCCGCTCCGGGCCGCCGTCGCCGAGGCGCTCGGGCACCCGACGGCGCGCGCGGCGACGCGCGCGCTGGGCCGCGAGGCGTTCGTCGCGCGCGTCCACGCGCACGCGCTCCGGAAGGCGCGTCACGTCGTCCGCTTCGCGCAGCCGCGCTACGAGGCCATCGGCCAGGCGGCGCGCCGCGTCGTCGATCGCTCGCGCGAGGCGCCCGAGCGCGTCTTCGTCCTCGAGCGCGACGGGCGGCCGCCGTTCATCGTGCGCGGCGGCAACCGCGTCCTCTTCCTCGCCGACAAGGTCCGCGAGGTCGGCGGCGCCCCGGCGATCGTCGAGCCGCTCACCAACGTCTGGGACGACGTCCCGTTCCAGGGGATCGCGCGCGAGGGCGGGGTCGTGTTCACGCGCAACAAGAAGCCCGAGCGGCTCGTCGCGCGCGTCCTCGCGATGGCGTCCGACCCGGGAGACTGGGTCGTCGATCCGTTCCTCGGCAGCGGGACGACCGCCGCCGTGGCGCACAAGATGGGCCGTCGCTGGATCGGCGTCGAGTCCGGCGAGCACCTCGCCACGCTCGCGGAGCCGCGCCTCCGCCGCGTCGTCGACGGCGTCGATCCGACGGGCATCACCGCGGCGACGGGGTTCTCGGGCGGCGGAGGTTTCGTTGTCGCGATCCCGTGATCCGCGACGCGTCCGGGCGCGGCTCGCGCCGGCGCTGCTCTCCGCGCTCCTCGCGGCGTCCGCCGCGGGCTGCGGGCAGAAGGACGCGCCGGCGCGCGCGACGTCGGCCGCGACGGACGCCGGCGGCGAGGCGGTCGTCGCCCCCGCGGCGCCGGAGGACGCGTCGAGCGCGCCGAGCGCCGACGCTCAGGCCACCGCGCTGGCGTGGTCGGACGCGATCCGCGTCGGCCGCTTCGCCGACGCCGCGGCCGGGATCGCGCGGCTCCCCGCGGACGAGCAGAAGAAGCCCGAGGTCCGGCTCGCGAAGGCGCGCGTGTCGCTCGCGCTCGACAGGCCGGCGGAGGCGCTCGCGGCGCTCGAGAAGCTCGACGACGAGCTGCCGCTCCTGCGGGACCTCGTCGTGGGGATGCGCGCGCGCGCGGAGCTCGCCGTGGGCCCGTACGACAAGGCCGCGGAGCACTTCGGCGGGCGGCGCGACGTCGCCTCGTGGATCCTCGCGGCGGAGGCGTGGGACCGCGTCGGGGACAACACGAAGGCGCGGGCCGCGTGGGATCGCGTCGCCAACGCGCCGAAGCGCACGCGGGCGCAGGAGGAGAAGGCGCGCTTCCGCCGCATGCAGATCACGCGGCTGAAGGACGGCGATCCCGCCGCGGTCGGCGACGCGCGGTGGCTCGCGGTCCACGCGCTCGACGACGCGGTCTTCGCCGAGGCCGCCGAGGTGCTCGAGAAGCAGACGCCGCCGAAGCTCCTCACCGCCGACGAGCTCGTCGCGCGCGCGCGCGTCCTCGCCGAAGGCTCGCGGACCGACGAAGCGCTCCGCGCGGTCGAGCGCGCCGGCGCGCGGCGGACGGCGCAAGGAGCGCACCCCTCGGCGATCGACCTCTGCCACGCGAAGGCGGAGATCTACTACAAGGCGCGGACGCGCTACCCCGAGGCGGCGCTCGCGTATCGCCAGTGCGCGAACCTCGGCGGTCCGCGCGCGGCCGAGGACCTGTTCCTCTCCGCGCGCGCGTTCTCGCGCGCCGACCGCGACGCGGACGCGCAGCCGGCGTTCCAGTCGGTGATCCAGCGGCACCCGAAGACGACGTACGCGGATCAGGCCGAGTTCCACCTCGCGCGTACGCACGCGCTCGCGGGGCGATGGAAGGACGCCGCGTTCGCCTTCGACGAGTACGTCAAGCACTGGCCGAGCGGTCGGGAGAAGCGCGAGGCGGAGCGCTACCGCGCGCTCGCGCACCTGATGAGCCACGACCACAAGAAGGCGCGCAAGCTCCTCGAGGACCTCTCGGGCGCCGCCGAGGATCCGCTGACCGCGGCGCGCTGGACGAACCTCGCCGCGCTCGCGGCCCTCCGCGACGGCGACAAGCTCCACGCGCTCGCGCGCTGGGCCGACGTCGCGCGCACCCGCCCGCTCTCGTACCCCGCGCTCGTCGCGCGCGCCCGGATCGCGGAGAACGGCGGCGCGCCCCCGCCCGCGATCGACCCCGCGGAGAGCGGCTCCGTCGCGCCGCTCTCGGTCGAGCTCCCGCCTCCGATCGACGTGCTCCACCGCATCGGCTTCGACGGCGAAGCCGAGGCGATGCTCCGCGAGCGAGAGCCGGCGATCGTCGCGAAGGCGGAGGCGCGCGGGACCGAGGCGCTCTGCGCCGCGTACGCGATGCTCGACCGCGGCAAGCGACGCTACCAGGTCTCGCTCCAGGTCCCGCAGCGCGAGCTCGCGACGGCGCCGGGCGGGAAGAACCGCAGCGCCTGGGAGTGCCTGTTCCCGCGGCCCTACGCCGGGATCGTCCGCGCGTCGGCCGCGAGGTCGCGCGTCGACGCCGACCTCGTCTGGTCGGTGATGCGCCAGGAGAGCGTGTTCGATCCCGACGTCGTCTCTCCGGCGCGCGCGGTCGGCCTCATGCAGCTCATGCCCGAGACGGCGCGAGCGACCGCGAAGTCGGTCGGGCTCGAGCACGACGACTCGCTGTTGACGAGCCCGTCGCAGAGCATCGCGATCGGCTCGCTCTACCTCCGCGCGATGCTCGACGCGTTCGGCGACAACGTCGCGCTCGCCGTCGCGGCCTACAACGCCGGCCCGGAGGCGATCCAGCGCTGGCTCGGCCGCGCCAAGGGCCAGACGCTCGACGTCTTCGTCGAGGCCATCCCGTTCGTGGAGACCCGCGGTTACGTGGTCAAGGTCCTCGGTAACCTGGCCCGTTACGGCTACATGGACCGCGGAGAGGCCGGCGTGCCGGTCATCGGGCTCGAGCTGAAGTAGGGCGGAATCGCCGCTCGGCGTGGTGCCGGGCCGCAAATCGAGTAGAGTCCACCGCGCCCAACGTGCTCGGCTTATTCCTCGCCGCGGTGTTCATCGCGTTGAACGGCTTCTTCGTCGCGGCCGAGTTCGCGTTCGTGAAGGTCTCGACGACCCTCGCGGGGACGCAGAAGACCCGCGGCGAGGATCCGCGCATCGCGCGCGCGCGGCTCATCGTCTCGAGGATCGACCGTTACCTCTCGGTCACCCAGTTCGGGATCACGCTGGCGAGCCTCGGCCTCGGCTGGATCGGCGAGCGCGCGCTCGAGGGGCTGGTCCACGACGGCTTCATCAGGGTGCTCGGCCGTGAGCCCGGGCCGATCGCGGGCGTCGTCGTGATCGCCGTCGCCTTCACGCTCCTCACCTTCGCCCACGTGCTCTTCGGCGAGCTCGTGCCGAAGCTCGTCGCGATGCAGCGCTCGGAGATGCTCGCCTACGCGTCGGCGGCGCCGCTGCAGCTGATCTACGTCGTCTTCCGGCCGCTCCTGTTCATCCTCGAGAAGGCGACGCGCCTCATCCTCCGGGCGATGGGCATGAGCGCCGACGCCGCGAGCGAGGGGACGCTCTCGGAGGAGGAGCTCGTCGGCATCCTCGCGGCGAACGCCGCGCGCAGCCCGAGCGGCAAGGCGAAGGCCGAGCTCGTCGAGCGCGTCCTCCGCTTCGCCCAGCGCACCGCGCGCCACGCGATGGTCCCTCGCGTCGACGTCTTCACGATCCCGATCGCGACGCCGGGAGAGGAGGCGGTGCGTCAGATCCGGACGCACCAGTACTCGCGCGTCATCCTCACGAAGGACCACAGCGTCGACGAGATCGCCGGCTACCTGTACGCGAAGGACTTCCTCGTCGATCCCGCCGCCTCCAAGCTCAAGGACCTCACGAGCGTTCGCCGCGACATCCTCTTCGTCCCCGAGACGCAGAGCCTGCTCGACGTCCTCCGGAACATGCAGCTCGCTCAGATCCCGATCGCCGTCGTCGTCGACGAGTACGGCGGGACGAGCGGCATCGTCACGATGGAGGACCTGCTCGAGGAGATCGTCGGCGAGATCCGCGACGAGCTCGACGTCGAGGTCGCGCGCGTCGTCCCGGTCGCGAACGCGGAGAGCTCCTGGGACGTCGACGCGCGCGCCACGCTCGAGGAGCTGCGCAGCATCGGCGTGACGGTCGACGAGAGCGAGTCCGCCGAGACGGTCGGGACCGTGGTCCTGGCGCGGCTCGGCCGCATCCCGCGCATCGGCGACAAGGTCGTGCTCGTCGAGGGCGCGACGGCCGAGGTCACGAGCGTCAGCCGCCGCCGCATCATGCGCGTGCGCGTCCGCATCGTGAGGTCGGCGTCGGATTCGGTGCCGTGAGCTCGCGCGCGACAGAGGTGATCCGCGGGACGGCATGAGGGTCGCGCGGATCGTCGCCGTCCTCCTCACGGTCGTCGCGCTCTGGCTCGCGTCGCGCCTCGAGCTGTCGAACGATCTCACGACGCTCTTCCCGCGGACGCCGGCGGCCGAGGCGCTCGCGCGGGTGACGCGCGCGTTCGGCGGAGGCGACGTGGCGCTCGTCCTCGTGCGCGGCGACGATCCGGCGAGCGTCGAGCGCGCGGCGGAGGCGGCCGCCGAGGAGCTCCGCGCGTGCGCGTCCGTGGCGGGGGCGATCACGTCCGCGCCGCCGCCCGCCGCGATCGATCCGACGGAGGCGTGGCGCTTCGCGGGCCCCGTCGCGCGAGCGCGGCTCGCCCGCGCGGTGACCGAGGAGGGGATGCGCGAGCGGCTGCGCGAGACCCGCGCGCTCCTCCTCGCCCCCGGCGCGGCCGACGTCGCGGAGACGATCGCGCGCGACCCGCTGCGGCTCGCGATGATCCCGTGGCAGGATCGGATCGAGATCGCGGCCGGCGTCCACGGCTCGGCCGGCGATCCGGCCGGCGCGTTCGTCAGCGCCGACGGGCGGGCGCGGCTCGTCGTCGTCGAGCCGCGAGGGCGCGCGTTCGACGCGGGCGAGGCCGCGCGTTTCACCGACGAGGCCGAGGCCGCGCTCGAGCGCGTGACGACGCGCGAGGCGGGCGTGACGCTCGATCTCACGGGGGGCCACGTCGTCGCTCGCCAGACCGAGGCGCTCGTGCGGTCCGATCTGGTGAGGAGCGGCGCGCTCTCGGCCGTCCTGGCGTCGCTCGTGTTCGCCCTGACCTTTCGGCGCGTGCGCGCGCTCGTCGCGGTGCTCCCCCCGCTCGCGATCGGGACGCTCTGGACCACGGCCCTCGCCGCGCTCGCGTACCCGCGCCTCAGCGCCGTCGCGACGGGGTTCGCCGCGGTCGTCATCGGCGTCGGCGTCGACACCGGGGTCCACGTCTACGGGCGCTTGCTCCGCGCGCGCCGCGAGGGGATGTCGCCGGGCTCCGCGGCCGTCGTGGCGCGTCGCGAGACGTGGCGGCCGACGCTGGGCGCGGCGCTCGCCGCCGGCGGGGCGTTCGGGTGCCTCGCGCTCTCGGACGTCGAGGGGATGCGCCAGCTCGGCGTCTTGTGCGCGGCGGGGGAGGTCCTGACCGCGCTCGCGATCCTCGTGGTCGTGCCGGAGGTCGGCGCGCTGCTCGAGCGAGGCGCTCCGCCGGCGCTCCCGCGCGCGTCGTGGATCGTCGCGCTGACGAGGACGCGCGGTCGCGCCGCGGCCGCGATCGCTGCGGTCGCGTCGGTGCTCGCGGTCGCGGCGTGGCTGGGGCCGCCGCCGATCGAGCGCGGCGTCGCGACCCTGAGCGCGCGCGAGCTGCCGGCGCTCGCGACGTACGACGCGATCTACGCGACGTTCGGCGGGACGCGCGGCCAGCTCGTCGTCGTCTCGGCGGATCGCGATCCGGCGCGGGCTCGGGCGCGCGCCGACGCGGTGGCCGAGGCCGCCGAACGCCTCGCGGAGCGCGGCACGATCGCGGGCTTCGACGCGCTCGCGAGCCTCGCGCCTTCGCCCGAGCTCCAGCGGGCCCGGCTCGCGGAGCGCGACGAGCTGGACCTCCCGTCGCGGCGCGGGATGCTCTCGCACGCGCTGGCGGAGGAGGGCTTCGCGGTCGAGGAGCTCGCGCCGGCGATCGAGGCCTTCGCGCACCCGAAGGGCGATCCGGCGGACGTGCTCGCGTCGGAGGACGTCGCGCTGACGTGGCTCCGGCGCCGGCACCTCGCCGACGAAGGCGGCGAGACCCTCGCGGTCACCTACGTGCGCGTGGCGCCCGCGCCGGGCGCCGACGAGGCGGCGCGCGCGGCGCTCCGAGGCGCGGACCCCGACGCCGTCATCACGGGCTTCGCCGATCTCGAGCGCGGCCTCGCGCGGACGCTGGCCCAGGATCTCCCGCGCGTCCTCGCCGGCGCGCTCGGCGTCGTCGCCCTCGTGCTCGGCGCGTCGCTCCGGCGCCCGTCGCGCGTCGCGCTCGCGGTAAGCGTGCTCGCGGTGGAGATCGCGCTGGTGCTCGTGCTCTCGCGGATCTGCGCGGTCCGGTGGCACGTCTACGACGCGCTCGTGCTGCCCGTGCTCCTCGGGATCACGCTCGACGAGGTGCTCTTCCTCCTGGAAGCCGCCGAGCGCAGCGGATCGATCGAGCAGGCGATCGCCGAGCAGGCGCCGCTGGGGACCGCCACGGCCCTGACCACGGCGGCCGGCTTCGGCGCCCTCGTCGTGTGTCGTTTCGGCGGACTCGTCGACGTCGGCAAGGTGGGCGCCCTCGGCTCGACGGCCGGCGTCCTCGTCGCGTTCGTGGTCATCCCGGCGGCGCACCGCCTGACGAAGCGCGCCGCCGTGACGACGCCCTGAGCGCGGCCCTCGTCGCGACGTTCGAGCTCGTCGGGGGCGTGGACGCGCGCCTCGCCCCCGCCGGCGCGCGGCTCGCGCCGGCGCTGGCACGCCGTTGTCATGAAGGATCGCCGACCGATCCGCGCGCCGCCGTCGAGCCTCGACCCCCGTGGCCGCGCTTCGGCATCGAAGGCCGTCGGTACCGGCGCACCAGGAGGACACGCACATGACGACCGACATCTCCGCTTCTGCCTCGGGTCAGCTCCGACTCCTCGGCGAACGCCCGATCCATCGCCTCGGGTTCGGCGCGATGCGCGTCACGGGCCCCGGCATCTGGGGACCCCCGGCGGATCTCGAGGGGGCGCGCGCGACGCTGCGCCGCGTGCCGGAGCTCGGCGTCGACTTCATCGACACGGCCGACTCCTACGGCCCGTTCGTCAGCGAGGACCTGATCCGCGAGGTCCTCCATCCGTACCGCGGGATCCTCGTCGCCACGAAGGGCGGGCTCACGCGGCACGGTCCGGACGTCTGGCTCCCGCTCGGCCGGCCCGAGTACCTGCGGCAGTGCGCGCTCATGAGCATGCGACGGCTCGGCGTCGACAGGCTCGACCTCTGGCAGCTCCACCGCATCGATCCGAAGGTGCCGAGGGACGAGCAGTTCGACGCGATCGCGCAGATGCTGAAGGACGGCCTCGTCGCGCGGGTCGGGCTCAGCGAGGTGAGCGTCGAAGAGATCCAGGCCGCGCAGAAGTTCTTCCCCGTCGCGACGGTGCAGAACCAGTACAACCTGATCGACCGCAAGAGCGAGGCGGTGCTCGAGTTCTGCGAGGAGAACGGCATCGGCTTCATCCCGTGGTACCCGCTCGCCGCCGGCGCGCTCGCCCTCGACTCGGCCCTGGCCGAGATCGCGCGGCGCCTGAAGGCCACGCCGGCGCAGATCGCGCTCGCCTGGACGCTGAAGAGATCGCGCGTGATGCTCCCCATCCCCGGCACCTCGAAGGTCGCTCACCTCGAGCAGAACGTCGCGGCGGCGGGGCTCACGCTCTCGGACGAGGACTTCGCCGAGCTCGATCGTCGCGGTCGCGCCGGCGGAGATCGCGTGGCGTCTTCGTGAGGCGCCGGAAGACGTCGCCGTAGCGCCCGTCGGAGCGCACGCCCGTGGGCTCGGTGACGACCGGCTCCACGGGAACGCGTCTCGGCCGCGGCGCCCGCGCTTCGTCACCGAGGCGCGGGATCCCTCGGCCGGCTCGCCGGCCGCGCGATCCCGCGGCGGCGGGGCGGGCGCCTTCTCCCTTGAAGGCGCGCCGGCGGCGAAGGCGCGCCGGCGGCCGCCGCCGGCGACCGCAAAGGCAGCGCTCCCAACGCCGCGCTCCGTGGGGTAGATAGGCGGGCCGCATGGCGAACGAGCTCCGCGCAAGCCTTGGCGAGCACCTCGACGGCGACCGCGGCGCGCTCGCCGTCGCGCTCGCGCGGGCCTCCGCGGAAGAGCTCGACCCGCTGCCGCCGGTGCTCCCGCCGGAGGGCGTCGTCGTCACGCGGCTGTCGGCGATCGCGGCGCGCGCCGAGGCGCGGATCGACGTCGCCGACGTCCGCGGCTCGGCCGACGCCGCGGTCATCGCCGCGCTCGTGCGCGAGCCGAGCGCGCCGCCGGTGATCGTGTTCACGGAGGACGGCGACGCCGCCCGGCGCCTCGCGGTCGACGTCGCGTTCCTTCGCGGCCGCGGCCGTACGGACGAGCTCGACGACGCCGGCGACGTCCTCACCCTCACGATGCCCGAGTCGTCGCCCTACGCCGACGTGAACCCCGACCGTCGCGGCGCGATGGGCCGGACGGCGACGCTCGCGCACCTCGCCGTCGGCCGGCCGTGGCGGGTGCTGGTCGCGCCGGCGTCGGCGCTCGTCCGCAAGCTCGTCCCGCCGGAGGCGATCCGCGCGCACACGCACCGGATCGTGAACGAGGAGGAGCTCGATCGAGATCGCCTCGTGCGCGCGCTCGCCGACGCGGGGTGGCTCCGCGTGCCGGTGGTCGAGGATCCGGGGACGTTCGCCGTCCGCGGCTCGCTGCTCGACGTCTGGGCGCCGGGCGCCGCCGAGCCGGTGCGCGTGGAGCTCTACGGCGACCTCGTCGTCTCGATCAAGCCGTTCGATCCGACGACCCAGACCACGCGCCCCCTCGAGCGCCCCGCCGGCGCGGTCGAGCGTCACGCCGAGGACGAAGGGGCGAGCCTCCCCGAGACGTGGCTCCCGCCGGCGCGCGACGTGATCCTCGCGAAGGACTTCGTCGAACGCGCGAGGCGGCGCGTGAAGAACCTCGCCGACATGATCGACTGGCCGACGATGAAGACGCGCGTCCTCATCGACGACGTCGCGACGGGGCGCGCCTTCTTCGGCGCCGACGGCTTCCTCCCCGCGTACTACGAAGAGCTCGCGACCCTGTTCCGCTACGTCCCCGACGACGCACGCGTCGTGCTCGCGTCGCCGCCGGAGATCACGCGCGCCGTCCGCGACGAGCTCTCGCGCGTCGAGCAGGAGTACGCGTCGAAGGCGGCCGAGCTGACCTTCATCGTGGGGGCGCACTACGTCGCCGAGGACGAGGCCGTCGCCGAGCTCGGCGCCCGCCGCGTCGTCGCGCTCCACGGCACGGCGATCGCCGGCGGCGCGGGCGAGGGCCTCGCGGCGTTCGAGACGACGCACGAGCCGCTGCACGTCGCCGCGTCCGACCACGCCGACGTCACCCGCGCCGTGAAGGCCGCGCGCTCGTCGAAGGGGAAGACGAACGCGCTCGCGCCGGTCGCGCGACGGGTCCTTCACTTCAAGGACAGCGGGCTCCGCGTCTTCCTCACCGCGCGCGCCGAGACGCAGGCCGAGCGCCTGGCGGCGCTGCTCCAGCACCAGGGCGTGCGCACGCGCGTGCGCGGCTCGGCGTTCGATCCGGCGTGGCTCGTGGAGCGCGGCGACGGCGAGCGCGACGCCGACGTGATCGTCGGGCCGCTCGGGCGCGGGGTGATCCTCCCGGGCGAGGGGTACGTGATCGTCACCGAAGAGGAGATCTTCGGCGGCCGGGCCCACCGCGTCCGCGAGAAGAGGTCGCGCGACGCCGCGCGCCCGTTCGTCGAGGACCTCCGCAGCCTGAGCGTGGGCGACTACGTCGTCCACGTCGAGCACGGCATCGGCCGCTACGCCGGCCTCGTCCACCGCGACGTCGGCGGGCTCACGGTCGATCTCCTCGTCGTCGAGTACTCCGGAGGCGACAAGCTCTACCTCCCGGTCTACCGGCTGAACCAGATCCAGAAGTTCTCCGGCGCCGAGGCGGGCGAGCCCAAGATCGACCGGCTGGGCGGCGCCACGTTCGCCAAGACGAAGTCGCGCGTGCAGAAGGCCGTCCGGCAGATGGCCGACGAGCTGCTCCGCCTCTACGCCGAGCGCCAGGCCCAGCCGGGGGACGCGATCGAGCCGGCGAACGACGACTACCGCGCCTTCGAGGCGACGTTCCCGTTCGACGAGACCGAGGATCAGTCGCGCGCGATCGACGAGGTGAACCGCGACCTCGAGACGCCGCGGCCGATGGATCGCCTCGTCTGCGGCGACGTCGGGTTCGGGAAGACCGAGCTCGCGATCCGCGCGGCCTTCCGCGTCGCGATGAGCGGCAAGCAGGTCGCGGTCCTCTGCCCGACGACGGTGCTGGCGCAGCAGCACTTCCGGACCTTCGAGGCCCGGATGCGCGACTACCCGATCTCGCTCAAGGTGCTCTCGCGCTTCCAGTCGAAGAAGGAGCAGGACGAGGCGCTCGCGCTCCTCAAGGAGGGCAAGATCGACGTCGTCATCGGCACGCACCGGCTCCTGTCGAAGGACGTCCACTTCAAGAGCCTCGGCCTGCTCGTGGTGGACGAGGAGCAGCGGTTCGGCGTCAGCCACAAGGAGCGCATCAAGGCGCTCCGCACGAACGTCGACGTCCTCACGCTCTCGGCGACGCCCATCCCGCGGACGCTCCAGATGGCCGTCACGGGGATCCGCGACCTGTCGCTCATCACGACGCCGCCGGTCGATCGCCGGGCCGTGCGCACGTTCGTCACGGCGTTCGACGAGCAGGTGCTCAAGGAGGCGATCGGCCGCGAGCTGTCGCGCGGCGGCCAGGTCTTCTACGTCTACAACCGCGTCGAGGGCCTCTACGAGAAGGCAGAGAAGGTCCAGCAGCTGTTCCCGGCCGCGCGCGTCGCCGTGGCGCACGGTCAGATGAGCGGGAACAAGGGCGCGAGCAAAGACGGCGGCGAGACGGCGCTCGAGAAGACGATGCTCGACTTCGTCGAGGGCAAGTTCGACATCCTGTGCGCCACGGCGATCGTCGAGAGCGGCCTCGACATCCCGCGCGCCAACACGATCGTCATCGACCGCGCGGACCTCTTCGGCCTCGCGCAGCTCTACCAGCTCCGCGGCCGCGTCGGGCGGAGCAAGGAGCGGGCGTACTGCTATTTGATCGTGCCGCCGCCGAGCGCGATGACCGACGACGCGCGCGCGCGCATCGAGGCGCTCGAGCGGCACACCGAGCTCGGGAGCGGCTTCAAGATCGCGTCGCTCGACCTCGAGCTCCGCGGCGCGGGCGACCTGCTCGGCGCCGAGCAGTCGGGCAACGTGGCGAGCGTCGGGCTCGACCTGTTCTGCCAGATGCTCGACGAGGCGGTGCACGAGCTCCGCGGCGAGCCCGTGGTCCACGACGTCGATCCGGAGCTCTCGTTCGACGTCACGGCGGTCCTCCCGGAGGACTACGTCGGCGACGTCGGCGTGCGCCTCTCCATCTACAAGCGCCTGGCGAGCGCGATCGACGAGGCCGAGGTCGGCCAGATCGCGGTCGAGATGGAAGACCGCTTCGGCGCGCCTCCGCCGGAGGCCAAGTGCCTCGTCCGTCTGATGACGCTCAAGTGCGAGCTGCGGCGCATGCGCGTGCTCGGCTGCGAGGCGAACGCCCGGAGCGTCACGCTCCATCTGCGCGACGACACGCCGCTCGACGCGCAGAAGATCCTCGCGCTCGTGAAGGGCAAGGGCTCGCCGTGGAAGATCACGCCGGACATGCGCCTCACGCATCGCTTCGACGGCACGGCGAACGGCCTCGTCAACGCCGAGGCGACGCTGGTGGAGCTGTCGCGCTGCTGGAAGGATTGAAACCGCGATCGGTCGCCGTGAGCGTCCGTTCGTGCGCCCGCTCGGGCGAGCGCCCGAGACGGAGGGCTCCTCGCGCCGATCCCGATCCGTGCCCTCGTTCCGGGACCGGCGCGCGTGAGGTGCGCCTCAAGCGGAGCGGGCGGCGTGCCGGCGCGCCTCGCGCGATCCGGCGTGCTCGCCGTCGGAGGCCTCGTCCTCGTCGGCGGGCGGTCGGGTCGTGAAGCGCGCGTTGCCGAGGCCCGTTCCGATGGTGAGGACGCCCCAGCGGACGACGTCCTTCATGAACGGCGCCTCGCTGAGGCCCTGGACGACCGCGTCGTTGTGGACGACGACGCGCGTCGGGTGTCCGCCGATGCGCGGGATGCCTTCGCAAAGGCGCTCCACGAGGTTGAAGCGGCTGCTCTCCCAGTTGCCCGGGAGGTTCTGGCCGCCGCGCTCGATCGAGCCGTCCTCGGCGATCACGCCCGGGCACGCCACGCCGATGAGCGGCGCGAGCACGCGATCGGCCTTCGCCGCGGCCTTGACGAGGCTCTGGAGCATCTCGACGAGGCGCGCGACGGCGTCCTCGCGCTTGGGGCGCGGCTCCTCGTCCGCGTGGCGCCAAAGCTCGGCCGCCATCACGCTGCAGGCGGACAGATCCGGCGCCTTGCCCCGGTGGAGCTCCACCACTCCGGCGCGGATTTTCGAGCCGCCGATGTCGACGGCGAGCATCGCGTCGCTGCCGCTGAAGATCCACGACGGGGCCAGGTGAACGCTGCCGATCAGCCCGGCCTCGTCGGGGTGATGACGGATGGGGACGATGTCGACGGCGTGGCCGGCGGCCTTCACGAGCACGGCGGCGCGCCCGATCGCGACCTCTCCGACGCGGCTCGCGCGCAGCCCGCCGCCGACGATGATCCGCTCGGTCCCGCGCCAGGGCTTGAGCCGCAGGAAGCGCCCCGTGACGGTGGCGAGCTCGGTCGCGAAGTCCTCGATCGCGGTGTGGACGAGCCCGGCCGCGAGCGGGTCGCCGTCGCGCAGCAGTCGATCGAGCTTCTTCTTGGTGATCGCCCCGCTCGGCCGCTCGCCCAGCGGATCCTCCTCCCCGAGCTCGCGCATCCGCTCGCGCCAGTCGTCGAGGATGGCGCGGAAAGCGCGGCTGCTCGCGCGATCGCCGAGGAACCCCTCGGCGTCGCGGAGCTCCTCGTTGTAGGTCTCGACCTCGACCAGCGGGAGCCGCGCTGCCCCGTGGCAGAGCGACAGGGGATCGCGGCGCACATCGTCGGGCATCACGACCCCGAGATGTGCTCGAACCGTACCGGCGCGCGAACCCGCGAAATTTCGCGGACCCGACGCCGCGAACGTGCGCCCGGATGCCCCACGTGCGGACCAAACGCCTCACCGCCACACCGACGCCGCCCGCGCCCGCGGGGATCGCGCGGGTCGGCCCCGGGCTTGCGACCATCTCCGTTCGTATTGTTTGACCTCATCCTCCGGGGTGATGCCGCTCCCCCTATCGCCGTGTGACAACGGCGATGGGGACATGGGAACCGGGAAAGCCCTTCGGCACGGTGCGGTGCTCTGCTTCTGGATGCTCGCGTCGCTCGTGGTCGTCGCGTGCATCGGGACATCGCGATCGAAGTCATGCTCGTACACCAGCGATTGCGAAGGCGCGATCTGCAACGTTCGCGGGTTCTGCGAGAGCGAGTGCCGGACGGCGGCGGACTGTCCGTGCGGCTCCTTCTGCGCTTCGCCGTGCGGGATCTGCGTGCGCAACGATCGGCTCGGACCGGCATCGTGCTTCGCGTTTCAACACGGCTATGACACGAACGCGGTCCTCGGCGCGTGTCTCGTACGGACCACCGGAGATGTCGACGCGTCGCTCGCGGCGCCGACCGCGGACGAACGTACGGCGGACGCGTCATCGGGAGGGGACGCGGCGGGAGACGCTCTCTCGGCCGGCGCGTCCGCGTCCGAAGCGGGGCCTTGTATGCTCGTCGAACCCGAGTGCAGGAGCTCGCCTCCGCTCGACGGTGCGTCTTCGGCGGTCGCGCCGGAGGACGCCGCCGCGGAAGACGGCGCGCTCGACGCCGAGCCCACGGACGCCGAGCCCACGGACGCGTCCGACGGCGCCGCGGACGCAGAGCTGGACGGAGGTGGTTCGTGAAGTCGCTTCGACTCGCGGCTCTGGTCGCGCTGGCTCCGCTCGTTTCATCGGCGATCGTGAGCTGCGCCGGCGCGTCCGCCGGCGGAGGCGCGACGCCGTCGTCGACGAGCGCCGCCGGCGACGACGGCGCTCCGCAAGAAGGGACGCCCGACGCGGCCTCCGCCGCCGCGCGGATCGTGCTCGATACGCAGCTCGAGGTCGCGCAAGACGAGCTCGCCAGGGCGCGCGCCGAGTACAAGTCGGCCCGAGCGGGAGCGGAGGAGGCGCCCGACGACGCGGGCGTGCTCGAGAGGCTCGACGCGGCGTCGACGCAGCTCGACGCGACCGCGGTCGCGGTCGCCACGTTCACGCAGGCGAGAGAGCAGCTCGTCGCGAGCGAGATCCTCGACCAGGCGAAGGACGCGGGCCCGCCCGATCCGAAGAAGCAGGAGCAAATCGAGTTCGAGAACGGCGGGCGCCTTCGCTACGGCCTCAGCGTCTCGCTCCTTCAGATCAGCGCGACGCGGCCCGACGACGAGCCAGGACGCACGCGCAACTACGCCACGAAGATCGAGGCGGTGCCGCCCGAGCTCGGGTTCCAGTTCACGTACCAGCCCGCCGGTCATCCATGGCGTCTCAAGAGGAGAGACGGCTCGCACTTTCAGCTCATGAGCTGGGGCGGGATGGTCCTCGCCGGTGTTCGCAACTCGAACTTCGCGCAGGGGGCGTTGCGCCTCGGGGCGACGATCAACTTCTTCGAGAACGTCATCGGCTTCGGCGCTGGCTTCGATCTGTATCGTGGCATCCCAGTCCTCGGTCCGAGCGGCGTCGCGGGCGGCGAGACCGCGTACACGGGGCTTCTCGCGTGGGCGCTCGCGAATCAAGGCGAGGTCACGCCGGAGAATCTCTTCTTCGTCGTCACGCTCGGGGTCGATCCGATCGTGAAGGCTCTCACCGGAGAGGTCCGATGAGGCGCTTTGTCCGTGCGCTGACGGCGCTCGTCGTGCTCTCGTTCACGCCGAGCGGCGAGGCGAAGACGTGCGTGGCGACCGAGACCAGCGAGGCCCCCCTCGTTGCACAGCTCGCCGATCTCGAGCTCCAGATCGAGCGGCTTCAGACGAGAGTCCCCGCGCTGCAGGAGGCGTCCGAGACGGCGACGACCGCGTACGAAGCGCTCGCGCGGCAATCGGGCTCCGATCCGAAGCTCGTCGACGAGATCGCGAAGGCACGCGCGACCGCCGAGGCCAAGCGGCTCGTCTGGGAGGAGGCCAAAGAGCTGTTGAAATGTCTCGAGCTGCAGCGCGACGCGAGCTGGGTGAACCACGTGCTCGCCGAAGGTGGAGGCCACCATCTCTCGCTGGCGCCCTCGCTCGCCGGCGGCGCGGGCGGCGTCAGTCGGGTCGGCGGAAGCGTCCTCTACTCCGTGCAGAGCTCCTCGAGCCAGGCCTTCGAGGCCGGCGTCGGCGTCGATCGACTCTGGGAGGTCTCCACCGACGCCGAACGCTCGGCTGCGGACGGGCGGGGCCGGGAGGTCGTGCTCCTCGGTCTCCGCTCGCGCGTGTATTTCGGCGGGCTCAGGACGTCGCTGTTTCTCGGCCTGCACCCGGACGTGGTGCTGCGCCCGAAGGCGGACTGGAACGGGCGTCCCGGCGCGCGTCAGCTCTCTCTCTCCGGGCAGGTCGGTGTTCGCGTCCGCACGCTCGGCGACGTCCCGGTGAGCATGCGCTTCTTCCTCGAGCCGCGCGCGATCCTCGACGGCACGACTCCAGTGTCGCTCCTCTTCGGCGTCGAGCTCAGCCTCGGGCTTCGTGTCCGTCGGAACGGCGTGACCATGACTCGCTACGACTTCAAGTAGCGGCTCATCGTGGTCGACGCGGGGCGTGCGGCTTCAGGGCGTGCCGCCGGCCTTCCGGCACTGTTGCTCGAGGGCGCTGACGATCGCCGCCGGACGGTTTTGCGCTCGAGCCTCGCGCGCGCGCGCGCAGGCGGCCGGCTCCGGCCCAGGCGTCGGGCCCGGCGGCTTGGGCGTCGGCGTGGGGGCGGGCGTCGGGGTCGGCGCGGGCGTCGGCGTCGGGGTGGGCGCAGGCGTCGGCGTGGGAGCGGGCGTCGGCGTGGGGGCGGGCGTGGGGTTCGGCGCGGGGCCGGGGTTCGGCTTCGGCGCGGGGCCGGGGTTCGGCGCGGGGCCGGGCAGCGGCGGCGCGGGCGTGTTGGGGAGCGTGGGGATCGGCGCGGTCGAGGTATCGGTCGGCGCGGTCGGGGTATCGGTCGCGGTCTCGGTCGGCGTGGGCGTGCCCCCGCCGAGGTCGAGCGGCGGTACGGTCGGCGTCGGCGAGCTCTTGAAGACGCCCGTGCCGGCGAGCAGCGCGAGGACGCTGAGCACGCCGACGACGCCCGCGATGCCCAGGATGAGGCCCTTGTTCGGGCCCCCTCCGCCGCCGCGGCCGGTGTCGCGCGGCGGGGCCTGGGGGACGGCGCCGGGAGCCGCGTGGTGTCCGACGCCTGGGTCGGAGTACGGCACCGCGGCCGGGGCGACCATCGGGGCGGCGAGCGGGGCTCCGACGGCGGTGCCGCCGGGAGGCGCGCCGTAGCCGTTCGCGCCGCCGAACGCGCCCGCGCCTCCGGCGCCGAAGTCGAGCGGCTCGCCCATCTGCGTCTTGCCGCGGAGGTTCGCGCCGCCCGGGTCGGCGATCGCCGCGGCGATCGGCGCCGCGCCTTGCGTCGCGAGGCGCGGCGCGGCGGGAGAGGCGCGGGACGCGTCCTCCGCGCCGGGCGCGGCGACCGGGACGCGCGTGGCGGCCTTCTGCGCGCTCTCCGCCGCGCTGGGACCGGCCTGGCCGGTGAAGCGCTGGACGAACTCGGTCATCGTCGCGAAGCGGTGCTCGCTGCTCTTGGCGAGCGCGCGCATGATCGCGCCGCGCATCGCCTCGGGGAGGGCCGCGCCGTTCGGCGCGGTCTCGATCGCCTTCGGCGCCGCCGTCATGTGCAGCGTCGCCCACTCGAACGCGGTGGTCGCGTCGAACGGCAGCGTGCCCGTGAGCATCTCGTACGCCATGATCGCGAGCGAGTAGACGTCGCTCCGCGCGTCGAGCGGTTGGCCGGTGAACTGCTCCGGGCTCATGTAAGGCGGCGTCCCGAGGACCATGCCTTGCTGCGTGAGCTTGGCCTCGTTGCGGTCCTCTTCGCCGCTCCGCTTGGCGATCCCGAAGTCGAGGACCTTGACGAAGTCCTTCTGTCCGGCGCGGTCCGTGAGGATGACGTTGTCGGGCTTGAGGTCGCGGTGGATGATCCCCTTCGAGTGCGCCTCGGCCAGCGAGCCGCCGATCTGCGTGATGATCCGCTCGACGCGCGCCGCCGTGAACGGCCCGTCGTTGTCGAGGACCTCGGCGATGCTCCGACCGACCACGAGCTCCATCACGATGAACAGGTGGCCGTCGTCCATCGTGCCGAAGTCGAAGACCTGGACCGTGTTCGGATGCTCGAGCGAGGCGAGGGTGCCGACCTCGCGCTGGAAGCGCGCGCGGATCTTCTCGTCGCGGGACAGGTGGGCGTGGAGCGTCTTGATCGCGACCTTGCGGACGTTCGCGCCGAGCATCTGCTCGCCGAGGTAGACCGCGCCCATGCCGCCCTCGCCGAGCAGCTTGACGATCTTGAACTTCCCCTGGATGACGCGGCCGATCAGCGGGTCCGGCGCCGCTTCACGCGGCAGAGCCGCGCCGCAGGCGCCGCAGAAGGGCGGCGATCCCTGGACGTTCTGGCGACACGACGGGCATTGCATCGGCGGGGCGGCCTAGCCTACCAAAAGTTGGCGGCGCGGGCCCCCCCGTCGCGAGACCGGCCGCGCTCGAACGGCCCGGTCGCTGGCGTGTGGACCGACGTCGCGCGGGGGAGCGGCTCGAGGCGCGACGTCGACCGGTCGCGCTCGAGCGCGCGGGCGCCCGTCGGGCCCCGGGCTCACGCGCTCAGGGCGTGCCGCCCGCGTTCTTGCACTGCGTCTCGAGCGCCTTGATGATCGAGGCCGGACGGTTGCCGGCGCGCGCCTCTTTGAGCCGCTTGCACGCCTCCGGCTCGGGCTTCGGGGTCGGCGGAGGTTGCGGCGGCGTGGGGGTCGGCACGGACTTCGGCGTCGTGGGCGTCGACGGCTTCGCCGCGCCGCCGCCGTTGTTCGGCGTGGGAGGGATCTTCGCGGCCGCCGTATCGAGCGGCGCCGCCGTCTCGATGGGCGGAGGCGGCTCGTCGACGTGGGCCACCGACGACTCGGCGCTCGCCGTCGCCGTCGGGATGTCGAGGGGCGTCGTCGCCGCGGTCTTCTTGCCGCTCATCGCGACGCCGACGCCGGCGCCGACGAACAGCAAGAGCGCGAGCGCTCCGAGGCCGACGACGAGCATCGGCGGCCCGCTCTTCTTCGCCGCGGCCGCGCCGTGCGCCGGCGCGGCCGGTACGACCGCCGGCGCCGGAGCGCCGCCCCCGGAGTAGGGGTTGGACGCGGGGCCCGGCGGTCCGCCGCCCAGGATCGGCGCGCCCATCTCCGTCTTGGCGCGCGCCGCGTTGCCGGAGTCGGCGCTCACCGGCGGCGCCCCGATCATCGCGGTGCCGCCCGCGGCGCCCGCGCTGGGGACCGACACCGGCGCCACCGCGCCGCCGGAGAACGCCTCGAAGAACTCGCGCACGGACGCGAAGCGCTCGTCCTTGTTCTTCGCGAGGGCGCGCGTGATCGCGCTGCGCATCGTCTCCGGGACGTTCGGGCCGATCGGCTGGCGCTCGAGCGGCGTCGGCGCCTCGGTCATGTGCTTCGACGCCCACTCCCACGCCGTGTTCGCCTCCCACGGGAGGCGGCCGGTGAGCATCTCGTAGGCCATGACGCCGAGCGCGTAGATGTCCGAGCGCACGTCGATCGGCTGGCCGGTGAACTGCTCCGGGCTCATGTAGGGCGGCGTCCCGAGGACCATGCCTTGCTGCGTGAGCTTGGCCTCGTTCGGATCGTGCTCGCTCGAGCGCTTCGCGATGCCGAAGTCGAGGACTTCGACCCAGTCCTTCTGGCCCGCGCGCTCGGCGAGCACGACGTTGTCCGGCTTGAGGTCGCGGTGGACGATGCCGTGACCGTGGGCCTCCTCGAGCGAGCCGACCACCTGGCGGAGGATGTTGAGGACGCGTTCGGGCGGCATCGCGCCGTCCTTCTCGAGGACGTCGGCGACGCTCCGCCCCTGGACGAACTCCATCACGATGTAGAGCGTCCCGTCGTCCATCGAGCCGAAGTCGAAGACCTGGATCGTGTTCGGGTGCTCGAGCGCCGCGACGGTCCCGACCTCGCGCTTGAAGCGCGCCTTGATCGACTCGTCGTGGGAGAGGTGCTTGTGCAGCGTCTTGACCGCGACCTTGCGCGCCGTGGTGCCGAGCATCTGCTCGCCCTGGTAGACGCAGCCCATGCCGCCCTCGCCGAGGAGGCGCACGACCTTGTATTTTCCGGCGATCGTCTGTCCGACGAGCGGGTGCTCGTCCTGCTGCGTTTCGGGCGCCTGGGTCATCGGGAGAAGGGTCGCACAAGTCGCGGGGTTTGTAGAGGTTCGGCGGAGGCCCTGGAGGGCCGGGCCGGAGCGGGGGAGCGCGCGTGGTGTCGGAGACATCGGGGACACGCGTCTTTACGTGTCCGGAGCGGGTACGATCTGCGGGCGTTACGGCAGAGCTCGGAGATCAGCCGGCCGAGGCGTCCGCGGGGCCGGCGGCCGCGCTCGCGGGGGTCTCGCCGGGCCGGTCGGAGAACACGCCCTCGCGGGGCGGCCAGGGCAGCGGCCAACGGCGGTCGGTCGCCCGGTCCCAGAGCTCCAGCCGCGTCCCTCGCTTGGTCGCGGGGAAGAAGACGCCGATGCGCGTCTTCAATCCGGGCTCGAAGCGCGGCGCCGTCTTCCACCCCGCGTCCGGGGGCTCGGCGGCGCCGAGCATCGGGAAATTGAAGCGCACGCGCTCGATGAGCGTCGGGCCCTCGTAGAGCTCGAGCGCGAAGCGGCCCATCACCCGCGGCGTCGGGTGCGGCGCCCCCATGTCCGTCTTGTGAATGGCGACGAGGTAGGCCTCGTTCTGCGCCCATCGCAAGACGAACACCCACTGCTCGCGCTCCGAGAGCGCCGGCGGGTCCGGTGGGATGCG
>JAHBWF010000001.1 GCA_019637105.1 Labilithrix sp. | reverse complement strand
CTCGGGATCGCGTTCATGCGAGGAGACGTCGGCGACGCGATGTGGCTCGGCTCGATGAAGCTCGGACCTTTCGTGGTCCATCCGCTCGTCTCGATGTACGTCGTCAGCGGCTCGTTGATGGTGAGCACGTTCCGCGTCCCGAAGCCTTAGGGTGGTATCCTCGGTCGCGTCGACCGATGGTCCTCCCGGCGGAAGATCTCGAGGCGCGTCGCGCTTCGCTCGAACGAGAGCTCGGCGAGCCGATCACGCTCGACGGCCTGACGGCGTCGTTCCGGATCTTTCAGCGAAAGCGCGGGCACCGACACTCGACCGACGATCTCTTGACGGCGTGGTACGCGCTCGAGAAGGCGGGCGCGCCGGCGCGCGCGCTCGATCTCGGGACCGGGATCGGATCGGTGGGGCTCATCGTCTTGTCGGCGATGCCGCCCGAGGGGCGCCTCACGTGCATCGAGGCGCAAGCCGTGAGCCATCGCTTTCTCCTCGAGAACGTGCGCGCCAACGAGGTCGGCGATCGCGTCGACGCGCGTCACGGCGATCTGCGCGAGCTCGCGCTGGTCGAGAAGTTTCCGCTCGTGACCGGCAGCCCGCCCTACTTCGACGTCGCCGCGGGGATCGTGCCCGCCGACTCGCAGAAGGCGCACGCGCGCTTCGAGCTCCGCGGCGACGTCCGCGACTACGCCCGCGCGGCGAAGCGCCACCTCGAGCCCGACGGCCTCTTCGTCTTCTGCTTCCCCTGGGCGCAAAAGGAGCGCGCCCTCCGCGCCGCCCGCGACGAGGGGTTCGCCGTCCTCACCCACCGCGACGTCGTCCCGCGCGCCGGCCTCCCTCCCCTCTTCTCCCTCTTCGCCTGTCGCCTCGGCGCCGAACCGGAGCTCGAGGAGCCGCCGTTCGTCGTCCGCCACGCCGACGGCGCGCACACCGACGCGATGCACGCCGTCCGCGCCCGCTTCGGCTGGCCACGCTCGTGACGCGGGCCGGTTCAGGTGGCTGAGCGAACGCGCCTTCCGCCGTCCTGAGGGCGGCGCTCAGGACGCGACCGCCCTCCATCCTCCCGTCCGCGACGACGTTGTTGGAGGCGAGGGCCTGATCAGGACCGCGTGTCGCGGTTCCGACCAGTCGAACGCGACGACGATCTCTTTGCGCGCCTCGACGCCGCGGAGCGGAGTGGCGCGGCTCGAGCGGAGGACGTCGGCTGGTCGGAGTTCCCGTGACCATGCCCTTACCTACCGTGCTCGACGCGCGGCGCTCGACGCGCTCGTCGGCGGGCAGCTCGACGACGTCATGATGATCGCCTCGAGGTCGGGCCCGACGCGGCTCCGGACGCGTCAACAGTGAGGACAGAAGGCGAGCGCCTTGCCTTGGATGAGGAGCGGAGCCTTGAGACCGACCGTCATCCCGAGCGAGAGCCCTACCGGGCGGCCGCCCGGCGTCACGTCCGTGGCGACGGGCAGGTAGGCGCCGGAGAACGAGACGTAAGCGATCCCCAACGAGAGGAAGGGCGCGACGCGCAGACCGAGCGAGTCGTCGGTGCTCTCGCCGCGGACCCCGGTTCGATAATCGAGCCCAATCTCGACGCCGAACGGGCCCTCGGTCATCTGCGGACCGACCGAGACACGGAAAGGGGTGTCGTCGCTCTCCTTCGTCGGCGGGCTGAGCTCGAGCTGCGTGAATGCACCGAGTCCGCCCGTGCCTGCCGACCGCGCGAAGCGCATGACCGAGACCTCTGCCCCGAGGCCGAGCGGCCGATCCGTCCACGTCGACGCGATGACGCCGAAGGAGACGTAGGTGGCGTCGGCGCGCGCAGGCCTCGCGGCAAAGAGCGCGGCGACGACGACGACGAGGCTCGCTACGGCGCGTCCGAGCGCGCGCGACGGACGGGACATACCGACGACACGAAGCAAGGACCGCACCCCAGTTGGTTCGATGGTCAATTGGTTGATCCAATTGACCCCGCCTCGGAAGGCGCGCACGAGGCTTCGCGCGTTCCCGGCGGCCGGCTGCGTCGCCGCCGACGCGCCGCCCGCTTCGGCCGATCGCCCATCCACATCATCCTCGGACCGAGCGGGCTTCGCCCGTCGAAGCTCATCGTCGATGTCGCGGCCACGCCAGCCGGTGTCGAAGAAGTCGAAGCTCATCGTCGATGTCGCGGCCGCGCCAGCCGGTGTCGAAGAAGAGGAGGCCGACGAAGCAGGGGGTGTCGAACAAGAAGCTCCTCGACCGAACCGCAGTGCTCCCGACGCGCTCAACGCGGCGAAGCGTCAGAGAGACCGGAAACGCGCGTTGCTGCCGACGACGAGGCATGACGCCGCCGCCTAGCAAAATTCCCCGCGAATCCGTGCGATGCGCGGGGATCGGCGCGGCGCGATCGCGGAGCGCAGGTCGTTTCCTCGTCGGCCGCCGAACGGTCACGCCGGCTTCGAGCATCGGAGGCACAGCACGGGCGAAAGGAGCGCAGACATGAAGATCGGGATCATCGGCGCGGGGCACATCGGAGGCACGCTCGCGCGTCACCTCGTCAAGCTGGGCCATCAGGTCTCCATCGCGAGCGCGCGAGGGCCGGAGCGCCTGGCCCCGTTCGCAGCCGAGGTCGGCGCGACGGCCGTCTCCGTGCAGGAGGCGGCGAAGGCCGGGGAGATCGTCATCGTCGCGATCCCGGAGAAAGCCGTGCCCGATCTCCCGAAGGGGCTCTTCGCGGGCGTGCCGGAGAGCGTCGTCGTGATCGATACGGGCAACTACTACCCCGAGCTCCGCGACGGACGCATCGCCGAGATCGACGGAGGCGCGCTCGACAGCCAGTGGGTCGCGCAGCACCTGGGCCGTCCCGTGATCAAGGCGTTCAACAACGTCTTCGCCCAGAGCCTCCTCGAGAAGGGAGCCCCTCGCGGCGCTCCCGGGCGGATCGCGCTCTCCGCCGCCGGCGATCCGCCCGAAGCCCGGGCCGTCGTGCTCCGCCTGATCGACGAGCTCGGCTTCGACCCCGTCGACGCCGGAGGGCTGGCCGACTCCTGGCGGCAGCAGCCCGGCACGCCGGCCTACTGCAAGGATCTGGACGCCGCTTCGCTGAAGCGAGCGCTCGCCGAAGCGGACCGCAGCCGGATCCCGGCGTACCGCGCCGAGGCGGACGCCCTCGCGAAGCAATTCGTCGCGAAGCTCGCCCGCGAGTGAGCTTGCTCGACACACACCAGACGCGAGCGAGGGAGATGGCGCGATACGACGGCGCGTGAACGAGCGGCCGTGCCCGACGCGCACCGTGCGTGTGAGCGAGAGCTCGCTCGAACCTGCACAGCCGCGTGCAGGCGAGGGAGCGTGCGCTACGCGCGCGCCGGGGGAAGGGCGCGGCGGCGCTCGAGCGCCTACTCGATCACGCCGGGCGCGCCGGGGGCAGCGCCGCGCGGCAGGTTCGGCGTCGTTCCAGAGGCGCCGCCGCCGACGTCGTTCCTGGCGCCGGCGGAGGGCGGCGCGAGTCGGATCCGGCCTCCCCCTCCGCCGCCGCCGGGCCCGATGGCCGCCGTCGTGTCGGCGCCCCTTCCGCCCCTGGCGGACACGGCGACGCGAACCGGCTCGCCGCTCTCGACGAGGATGCTCCCACCGCCTCCTCCTCCACCGCCACCTTGGTCGACCGCGGCGAGGGCGTCCTCCCCGTCGGCGACGATGGCGCCGTTTCCGACGACGGACGCGGCGCGTACGAAGACGACGCCGCCCCCCGCGGCGCCGGAGGACGCGACCTGATCGTCCGCCGGACCGTCTGCGTGGCCGGCTCCCCCGCCGCCGCCCAAGAAGAAGCGTCCGCCGAGCGGCGCGGCCAGGGCGACGCCCCCCGCCCCTCCGACGGGACGGCTCATGTCGCCCTCCCAAGAGTCCCCGCCGACGCCTCCGGCCCCGCCGGAGCCGCCACCACCACCACCGCCGGCGTTGTGGCAGTTGCCGCCGCCGCCGCCGTTGGCCTCATTGCCGCGACCTCCCGGCGCGCTCGCCGGATCGCCGACGCCATCGTACCCCGCGACGATCCCTTCGCCCCGCGGCGCGTAGCCGTCACCGGACGTGCCCTCGAGCTTTTCGCAGCCGAGGAGGTGAGCCAAGGTCAACGCCGCGCGGCCGCCGCGGGAGCCCGCGCCGCTCGCCGCGATCGTCCCGTCGACGACGAGGCTCCCAGCGACGAAGATCGCGACGACGCCGCCGACGCTCCCGTCCCACGGGAGCGCCCGGATCGCGCCGCCGCTCTGCACGGTGAGCGCGGAGTACTCCCGAACGCGCACGACCTGCGCGAGGCCGCCGAGGACGTCGAAGTCGAGCGCGCGGTCCAGCGTCATCGCGTTCGACTCGGTCGCCGTGACACGCGCGAGCGCGTATCTCCCCGCGCCTTCGGTCGGAGCGATCGGCCGCGGATCTCCGACCGGAGACGTGTCACGGCCCACGGTCTGCCAGACGAGCACGGCGTCGCCCGCGACGAACCGCGCGCCGTCCCCGACGACGAGCCGGCGGGCCCCCGCGATGGCCGTCTCGACGATCGCGGCGTAGTCGTTGACGACGGCCTCCGTCGAGACCGTCAGCTCGCCGTCCTTCCCCGAGCCGAAGTCGATCGCCGCGGAGTCGGGAGCCGCGTCCGCCGGCGTCGAGCCGCCGTGGAACGGCTCGAGGTCCACGAGCAAGCTGCAACCGGCGACACCCGCGAGCACGAGCGCGAGAATCACGCGAAAGGAGCGCACGGATCCATGCTACGCACGAGAGCTCCTCTCGTACATACGGGTCCCTGCGCGGAGGGGCCTCGTTCACTCACCACGTCGGCGGGCGCCCAGGCTCGACGACGGGAGCGCGACGCCACGCCGACCTCGAAGCGAGAGCTCGTTCGAGGTCGAAGGGCCCCCGAGGCGTCGCAGATCGATCCTACGATCGTGGTCGCGGCGCGCGCGCTCGTTCCCTCGGCTCCGCCCCCCTGCCGACCGCGAAAAGCGGGCGGCGACGAGATCGCGCCGCGGATCACGTGCGCTCGGCGGGCGAGCAACGACGACGATCGGCCGCTGCACCCCTGGGCAGGACCAGGTCTAAACGGCACCTCTCACGCGGTCGCGCGCGCACGTCAGGCTCGAGCTCCCGGAGTCGCCGCGGCGGACGCCCTCTGCTTCTTCTTCGAGCCGACGGTCACGAGGCGAAGAGGCGCGTCCAGGCCTCGTCGACCGTGCGCTCGAGCACCTCGGCGTGCTCGGAGGTGACCGTCAGGCCCCGGCGCGCCAGGCCTTCGTCGCGTCGAAGCCGTGCTCGGCGAAGAGGCGCACCCAGGCCTTGTCGACCGTGCGCTCGAGCACCTCGGCGTACTCGGAGGTGGCCATCAGCCCCCACGCGCGATCGTCCGGCGAAAAAGGGGCGCTCTCCTTCGTCGGCAGCGGCGCGTAGGCGCGACGCATCCGACCGAAGTAGGTCGGCAGCTCGCGTTCGACGAGCTCTCGCAGCGCGGGCGCGAGCGGCAGCGCGAGGAGCCAGCCGAGGAGCGCCCAGCCGAAGTCGCGGTGCCGGACCTCGTCGCGGAGCACTCGATCGAGGACGCGCCGCGGCCCCGCCACGACGCACCCTTCGCGCAGCCGCTGGAAGAGCGGCACGGCCACCGTCTCCCCGAGGCAGAACGCGTCGACGCAGACGCGGAGGACGTCGTGCTCGAGGGGCTCGCCGTCGCGCCGACGGAGGCCGAGCGTCTCGCGCGGCAAGACAGGCCCTCCCTCGCCGCCCGCCTCCACGTAGGTGCGGAAGCAGAGATCGGCGTGGGTCATCTCGTCCTTCGCGATCCGGAGGCCGGCGCGGATCAGGTCGGGCGAGGCCCCGACCTTCATCAGCCAGAGCGTGAGCTCCTGGGTGACGACCGCGGAGCGGTACTCGGCCTCGACGCGCCGGAGCCACTCGGCTCGCACGCGCGGCGACGCCGGTGGGCGGACCGCGACTTCGCTCGAGGGAGGAGGTTCGGTGGCCATGCGTGACGTGCGCGCGACTTCGTTCGAGGGAGGTTCTGTGGTCATGCGTGACGAGCGTGCGAGCTCGTCAGAGAGAGGAGTTCCGTGGCCACGCGTGACGTGCGCGCGACTTCGTTCGAGGGAGGACGTTCGGTGGCCATGCGTGACGTGCGCGCGAGCTCGCCGGAGAGTGTCACTCTGCCGCTCGCCGATGTCACGCCGGGAGGACGAGCGTCACGGCTCGGGCGGCGGGGGGTTGCACGACATCTCGGCGACCTCCCAGGTCTTCTGCTCGTTGCAGACCGCGGTGATCGTGGCGACGCCGTAGCAGTCGCCGTATTCGCACGTCTCCGTCGGCTCGACGTCGCACGGCGCCCCCTCCGCCGGCGCGCTCGGCGGGCAGGACTCCGGCGGCGGGGGGTTGCACGACATCTCGGCGACCTCCCAGACGTAGCCCTTGCACTTCGCGGTGACGCTCGGGACGCCGTTGCAATCCCTGTAGCCGCACGTCTCGGCCGGATCGACGAAGCAGTGGCTGCCGGAGACGGGCTCCTCCGCCGGGCACGCCTCGAGCGGAGGCGGCGGGTTGCACGACATCTCGACGAACTCCCACGAGCCGTCGGCGAGGCACGTCGCCGTCGTCGTCGGGACCCCGCCGCAGTCGCCGTACGTGCACTTCGTCCCGGCCGCGAGGCTGCAGCCGCCCCCGGTCGGCCGCTCGGCCGGACACGCCTTCGACTCGAGTATCGGATCCTGCACCGTGCTCTCGTCGACGAGCGTCCCTCCGCAGGCCGTGGCGGTCACCGCGGCGACGGTCGTGACGGTGACGACGAAGGGACGGCGAAGCGTGGCGCGCGAGAGGAGCTTGCTCTTCATGACGAGCGGCAAGAGAGCACGCGCCGTGCCGCGCGCGCCACCGCATTAATAACAATAGATTAGCTCATTTATACATCACGGAGGACAGGCGGGGCACACCGATTGGCACCGTCTGGCACAACGATGCCCGCAAAGGGAGCGCTTCGTGAGGCCCGTCGAAGGCGCGCGACGCGTCGTGCGGCCGTACCGAGCGGCGCGTTCGTCGCCGCGGGGGACGGACGCCGCTCCCATGACGGCGACGGGGCTCGCGAACGCGCGCACACGAACGAAGACGTGCCGCAGCTCGACGCGCTCGAGCGCCGCGCCGTCGCCGTGAGGCACGCGGGCCTCGGTGACGAGGGCCCCTCGCGCCCGTCGTCGACGCGAGCGCTCGCGCCCCCGAGCCTCCGCGCGACGGCGGACGCGCTCGGATCCGCGACGGGTCCCGCGTTCGGCGGCCTCACGGGTCGGGCTCGTCGACGAGCGCCGGTCGAGCCCGATCCGTGGACGGGGGTCGGACGACCACGCGGCTGTCCAGCGGGCGCGCGTGCTCGAAGGCGGTCACGTTCTCGAGCGTGACGTCCGCGATGTTGGCGAGCGCCTCGCGCGTGAGGAACGCCTGGTGCGCCGTCACGAGGACGTTCGGGAACGTGAGCAGGCGCGCGAGCACGTCGTCCTGCAGCACGCGATCGGACAGGTCATGAAAGAACAGGCCCTCCTCCTCCTCGTACACGTCGAGGCCGGCGCTGCCGAGGTGGCCGCTCTTGAGCCCGCCGATGAGCGCCCGGGTGTCCACGAGGGCGCCGCGGCTCGTGTTGACGAGCATCACCCCGCGCTTCATGCGCGCGATCGCCGCGTGGTCGATCATGTGGCGCGTCGCCGGGGTGAGCGGGACGTGCAGCGTCACGACGTCGGACTCGGCGTAGAGCTCGGGGAGAGAGACGTACGTGACGCCGCGCGAGCGCGCGAAGTCGTCGTCCGGCGCGACGTCGTGAGCCAGGACGCGGCAGCCGAACCCCGTGAAGATCGTCGCGGCGACCCGGCCGATCTTGCCGGTGCCCACGACGCCCACGGTCTTGCCGTGCAGATCGAAGCCGACGAGGCCGTCGAGCGAGAAGTTGCCCTCGCGGACGCGCGCGTGGGCCCGGTGGATCTTCCGGTCGAGGGCGAGCACGAGCGCGACCGTGTGCTCGGCGACGGCGTGCGGCGAGTACTCGGGCACGCGCGCGACCGTGAGCCCCTCGCGCTCCGCGACCTCGACGTCGACGTGGTTGTAGCCCGCCGAACGGAGCGCGACGAGGCGCGTCCCGCCGCGCGCGATCTCGGCGAGCGTCGGGCCGTCGAGCTCGTCGTTCACGAAGCAGCACACGGCCGGCGCCCCGCGGGCGAGCGCCGCGGTCGTCCGCGTCAGCCGCGGCTCGAGGTAGACGATCTCGTGCCCGCGCCCGCGGTTGGCGCGCTCGAAATGCTCGCGCTCGAAGCCGTGCGTGTCGAAGAAGGCGATCCGCATCCCAAGGCGCAGGGCACGGCCCGTGCCGCCGGCGTCCCGCCCCTCGCTCGCGCGGGCCGCCGTCGACCGGCCCTCGCCCACGCGGGCCGCCGGCGACGGCCCGGCGCGTGCGACGGCCGCGCTTCACCGCGCCGCGACTTCGAGGCAAGGTGAAGGGGTGCCGGTACGGACCAAGCGCTGGAACGATCCCGCGGAGGCGGAGGACGGCTACCGGCTCCTCGTCTGCCGCTACCGCCCGCGCGGAGTCCCGCGCGAGCGCGAGCCTTGGGACGCGTGGTGCAGCGCGCTCGCGCCCAGCGTCGAGCTCCACGCGGCGGCGTACGGCAAGGGGGGCGCGGCGCCGATCGCGTGGGACGAGTACGTGCGCCGCTTTTCGGCGGAGATGGAGCGCCAGCGCTTCTGGATCGACGGCTTCGCCGCGCGCCTCCGGAAAGGCGAGACCGTCACGCTGCTCTGCTCGTCGGCCTGCGTCGACCCCGAGCGGTGCCACCGGACGCTCCTCAAGGCGATGATCGAAGCGCGGGCCTCCTCCGCACACGCCCCCGGCGCGCGCGAGGACGAGGAGCGCCGGCCCGGCGTCATACGGCGGCCGACGGCGAGGCCATCGTGAACTCGTGCGTGCGGAGCGCCGGGACGTGCCACGCGCCGCCGTACGCGATCGCCCGCGAGGTGCGCCGCGTCATCGCGTCGACGTTCTTGAGGACCGTGACCGGCGACTCGTTGTAGCGGAAGTTGGCGACCGGGCCCGTGACCTTGCCGTCTTCGATCGCGAAGACGCCGTCGCGCGTGAGCCCCGTGATCGTCACCGTCTGCGGCTCGAGCATGCGGTTATACCAGAAGCGCGTGACGAGCAGACCGCGCTTGGTCCCGCGCACGAGATCGTCGACGCTCTCCGCGGTCCCGCCCGTCAGGTGGAACACGCTTTGGCGCCCCGTCGGCTCGAGGCCCTTCTTCTTCGCCCACCAGCGCGAGACCGCGAGCTTGTTCACGCGGCCGTCGACGATCCACGGGTGGCTCGCCAGCGCGAGGCCCTCGCCGTCGAACGGCGCGCTCGGGGTCAGCGGGTCGGCCGGATCGCTCCGGAGGGAGACGAAGTCGGCGAAGAGCCTCTGGCCGACCTTTCCGCCGAAGAACGAGCGGCCCTCGTCCGCGAGGCGCTGGTCCATCTGGCCGACGAGGAACGCCAGCATCTCGAACACCGCCTGCGGCTCGAGGACGACCGTGTACTTGCCGGGCGGCAGCGCCTTCGCGCCCGCGGACCGGACGGCCTTGTCGATCGCCGTGCTCGCGACGATCTCGTCCTCGAGGTCCGCCGCGCGGAAGGCCTCGTGCCCCGCCCACCCGGAGCCGGTCCCGTCGGGCGTGCGCGCGGTCACGGTGTATTGCGCGCTCGTCCCGCGATGCCGCGCGATCAGGCCCTCGCTGTTCTGCGTCACCGCCTCCTCGATCTCGCGCTCGAAGAAGCCCGCGATGCGCACCTTCGCTCGATCGCCGCGGGCGATCGCGCGCGCCGCGATCTCCGCCCGCGCCTTCGGCCCCATCGCCGCGAGCCCGTCGTCGAACGCGCTCGGCACCGGCCCGTAGGTCTGCGGACCGAGGAGCGGCATCTTCTCCGGATCCGCGGGCGCGAGCTTCGCCATCGCGAGCGCGCGCGCGGCGAGCGCCTTGAGGCTCTCGTCGTCGGTCTGGTTCACCGAGGCCGCGGCGTGGCGCTGTCCGAGCGCGATCCACGTCGAGACGGTCACCTCGTCCGACTCGCCGGAGGTCGTCGCCTCGTTCCGCGCGAAGCGCTGGTTCGCCGCCGCGCGCCGGCGGACGTCGATCTTCACCTCGGCGTCGGGCGCACCGTCACGCTTCACCACGTCGAGCGCGACGCCGAGCGCGCGCGTCGCGAGGATCGCCGTGTCTTCTGCGGCCATCAGCAGTCCTCCCTCCCCCGCGCGCCGGCGGCGGTCGACTTGCCGCGCGCGTTGACGTTGAGGATGTCGACCTTGCGGAAGCGCGCCGGCGGGCAGCCGTGGCTCACGGCGTTCGACTGTCCGGGCTCGCCCTTGCCGTCCCAGAGCGTGCCGTGGAGCTCCCACGACCTCTCGCCGCCCAGCATGTCGCACGAGCTCCAGAACTCGAGCGAGTTCGACTGGTAGGCGACGTCGCGCAGCGCGCGGGTGATCTTGCCGCCCTTCACCTCGTGGAAGGTCTGGCCGGAGAACTGGAAGTTGTAACGCTGGTGATCGATCGACCACGACCCGTCGCCCGTGACGAGCACGCCGTCGTCGGTGGCGGCGATGATGTCCTTCAGCGCCGTGTCCTTCGCCGAGGGCGCGAGCGACACGTTCGGCATCCGCTGGAACGCGATCGACGCGTGGTCCTGCGCGTAGGACGTCCCGCGCGAGGCCGCCTCGCCGATCCACGCGGCTTGATCGCGCGTCGTCTGGAAGCCGACGAGCAGGCCGTCCTTCACGAGGTCCCAGCGCTGCGTGGCGACGCCGTCGTCGTCCCATCCGCAGCTCGCGAGCCCGCCCGGCGCCGTCTTGTCGGCGTAGAGCGTGACGATGTCCGCGCCGTAGCGCAGCTTCCCCAGGCTCTCGGGCGTGGCGAACGACGTGCCGGCGAAGTTCGCCTCCAGGCCGAAGACGCGATCGAGCTCGGTCGGGTGCCCGACGGACTCGTGGATCGTCAGCCAGAGGTTGCTCGGCGCCAGGATGAGGTCGCGCTTGCCCGGCGTGACCGACGGGCTCTTCAGCTTCTTGATCGCGTCCTCGGCGACGCTCCGCGCGTCCTTCTTCAGCGGCGAGCCCGTGACGTACTCCCAGCCCGCCTGCATCGGCGGGACCTCGGCGGCGCGCGACTCGAACTGCCCGCCCTCGACCGCGGTCACGGAGAACGCCGGCCAGACGCGCACCTGCGTCTGCTCGACCAGCGTGCCGTCGCTCGACGCGAAGATCTTGTGCTCGCCGAGCGACTCGATCGCGCCGCTCGCGAACTTCACGAGCGCGACGTCCTTCACGAGCGGCCAGAGCGACAGGAGGTACTCGGCCTTGTCCGCGAGCGGCACCTCGAACGGATCGATCTCCATCTTCGTGCGCCACTTGCCCTTGGCCGCCGGCGCCGGGGCGAGCTCGACGGGCCGCTTCAACGCGGGACGCGCGGCGAGCGCGAGCGCGACGGCCTTCCGCGCGGTCTCGTCGGCGGCCGCGCCGCTCACGACGGCGCTCGAGGCGAAGCCCCACGCGCCGCCGGCGATCACGCGGACGCCGATGCCGTACGTCTCGCCGGACGTGACGGAGACGACGTGGTCCTCGCGGGTCGCGACGCGCTCGGTCCGCCGGCGGACGACGCGCGCGTCCGCGTAGGTGGCGCCGGCCTTCTTCGCCGACTCCAGCGCCTGCGCGAGGACGTCCTCCGTCGTCACCGCCTCGCGAGGTGCGGCCGGGAGCGCGGGAGGGGGCCGACGGCAGCCCCCGGAGGTGAGCGTCGCGATCGCGGAGCCGCCGATGAACCTGCGCCTCGTGACGATGGCCATCCCGCGAGGGTACACGACTCACCGCTCGGCGAGGACGCCCGACCTCGGCCGCGCTCGCCCCGCCCGCGACGACCGCGGTGCGACGCGGACGCGGCAGGCGCAACGGTCAACCGCGCGTCACAGGACGTGCTAAATCGCGCGCATGGCGTACGAGCAGCGCGTCCTCTACCCGGACATCGACCCCTACCGCACCGGACGTCTCCAGGTCGGCGGCGGTCACGACCTCTACTTCGAAGAGAGCGGCGATCCGAACGGCAAGCCGGTGGTGTTCCTCCACGGCGGCCCCGGCGGCGGCACCGAGCCGAAGCACCGGCGCTACTTCGATCCGAAGGCGTACCGCATCGTGCTGTTCGATCAGCGCGGCTGCGGGCGTTCGACGCCGTTCGCGTCCCTCGAGGCCAACACGACGTGGGACCTCGTCGCCGACATCGAGAAGCTCCGCGAGCACCTCGGGATCGAGCGCTGGCAGGTCTTCGGCGGCTCGTGGGGCAGCACGCTCGCCCTCGCCTACGCCGAGACGCACCCGTCGCGCGTCACGGAGCTCGTCCTCCGCGGCGTCTTCTTGCTCCGCCGCGAGGAGATCCGCTGGTTCTACCAGGACGGCGCGAGCTGGATCTTCCCGGACGCCTGGCACGACTACGTCACGCACATCCCGGCGGCCGAGCGCGGGGACCTGCTCCGCGCCTACTACGCGCGCCTCACGTCGCCGGACGAGGCCGTGCAGCGCGCCGCGGCGAAGGTGTGGAGCGTGTGGGAGGGGCGCACGAGCTGCCTCATCCCGAACGCGGATCTCATCGCGCGCACGGCCGGCGACGACTTCGCGCTCGCGTTCGCCCGCATCGAGTCGCACTACTTCGTCAACGACGGCTGGCTGACCGAAGGGCGCGAGCTGCTCGCGCCCGCGAACGTCGACAAGCTGCGGAAGATCCCGGGCGTCATCGTGCAGGGTCGCTACGACGTCGTCTGCCCGGCCAGGAGCGCGTGGGACCTCCACGTCGCCTGGCCGGAGGCCGACCTCCGCGTCGTGCCGGACGCGGGGCACGCCGCGAGCGAGCCGGGCATCGTCCACGAGCTGATCAGCGCGACGGATCGCTTCCGCCGCGCCTGAACCGGAGCTCGCGCTCGTCGAGCACGAGAGCGTGATCGGGACGACGCGCGGTCGCTCAGAGCGACTTCACGACCGCCTCGAGCAAGAGGCGGCCCTGGGCGACGATCGCCGCGCGGTAGGCCTCGAACCTCGCGTCGGTGACGACGCTGTCGTTGCCCGGCTCGAAGCGCGTCATCACCGGCACGTGGATGTGCCCCACCGGGATGGTGAGCCCGAGCTCGTCCCGGAGCAGCGTCGCGCGGTAGGCGCTCTCGTTCGAGAGGTAGTCCCCGCCGCTGCCGCTGCGCGCGCACGCCGTCGCGGGCGGCGCGACCGGCGCGACCGGCGGCGGGAACGTCGGCGAGGGCGCGGGTGAGAACGACTGCGTGGCGGACGACGCGCAGTCCGGGAAGTAGGTGTACTCGTAGCCCCACACCACGTCGAAGGCGTTGCCGCTCGACGCGCCCGAGCCGGGCGGCCGCGGGACCTGGGCCCCCGTGTTCGCCGCGAGCATGGGTCCGATCGGGAGCGTGCTCTCGACGAACTGCGGCGGCTGCGTGCGCGACCACGGGACGCTCTCGTAGCCGACCCAGCGCGACGGCGGCAGGATGTTGCAGCCGGGCGTGCTCGCGAGGGCCGCGCCCTTGCACGTGGCGACGCCGTCGTTCCCCTCGAAGCCGCCGTGGTAGCGCCCGTTCCACTCCTCGAGCGTGAACTCGTAGGCGCCGCCCTGGCTCATCGTGACCGCGACGTCGACGCGCGAGGGGCCGGCCTTGAACCACGGGCCCAGCGTGTCCTCCTGCATGCCGCGCTCGAACGGCCCGTAGTTGACGGGCAGGATGTACGTCTCGAAGCGCGCCTTCTTCCCGTTGGGGAGGGGGACCTCGAGCCCGTCGTACGCGAGCGCCGACGCGCCGGACGGGTTCCCGATGCGGACGTTCACGCTGTCCTGTCCGGGCGTCCCGAGCGTGAACGGATCGAAGCCGCTGACGATGACCCGCACGTAGCCCGAGCCGGCCGGGAGCGCGATGTCGTACTGACCGCGCGACGCGCGCTCGAGCTCCCACGCGATGGCGTCGCGGTCGGCCTCGGAGAGCGCGAACGACGGCGTCCACGCGCGGAGCGTCTTCGTCATCGTCAGGCGCGCCCAGTAGAGCATGCGGTCGTCGCCCGCCGGCAGCGTGCCCATCGTCTTCTTCCCCTGGACGCGATCGACGGCGGCGCGCCAGAGGCGCGTGCCGGCGGTCTTCACGAGCGCCTTCGCCTCGTCGACCGTCGCGGCGCCGGACTTCCCGCCGGCGCAGAGCTCCGCGGCGAAGTCGGGGGCGAAGGAGTCGAACCCCGTCCCCGCGAGCAGCTCGGCGGCGAACGCCACGCTCTTGCCCGGCAGGCGGTTCGCGAGCCGCTGCTCTTCGAACGTGAGCGTGACGTCGTCGGACATCGTGCACGTCGCCGTCGGACGCGGCGCGGGCTCCTCTTCCTCCGGCACGAGCGGCTCGTCCGGCTCCTCGTCGCCCGGCTCGTTCGATCCGGGCGTCGCCTCGCCGGAGGGCTCGGGCTCCGACGCGCACCCGGCGGCGGCGACCGCCCACACCCACGCGACCACCAGCCCCGCGCCGCTTCTCCACATTCCGACGAGGATACGCGCTGCCTCGGCGCGATCTCAACGCGGACGAGAGCCTCGCGCCGGCGGGCCTCACGCGCCGCCTTCGCGCCCGCCGCGCCGCGTCGGGCCCGCGTGCGCGGCGGTCAGCTCGGGCGCCCGAAATCGACGCGCCGCCGTACCCCGACGGGCGCGCCCCCGGAGAGGCGGTAGCGCTCGCCGTCGTGGGCGATGGTGACGTCGTCCGCGAAGGGTTTGAGGCTGTCCTTCAACCGAGCGAGCGCCACGTAGACGGCGTTGCGGTGGCGGAGCGGGTGGAACGTGCCCTTCCACACGCGCGCGAAGAGCTCCTCGAGCGTCACGCCGTCGTCGCCCGCCTCCGCGAGCGCGCAGAGGAGCGCGACGCGCTGCTCCGGGAGCGACAACGAGCGGCCGTCGTCCGCGCGGACCTTGCGCGCGTCGACCTCGACGGCGCAGGCGACCCTCTCCGGCGGCGGATCGCCGGAGGCCCGGAGCCACGTGCGCGAGCCGATCCGCCAGAGCACGTCGGCCGGCCGCGCGAGCCCGAGGCGCTCGACCCGCGGCGCCCAGGCGCCGCGGGAAGCCGGGCGGGCGCACGCCTCGAACACCGGGATCGCCCCGGCTCGCCGCGCCGCGAGGACGAGCGTGGCGTCGGCGCCGTCGCCCGCCACGCGCAGCGCGTCGCCGAGCGCCGAGGCCGCCGCGTCGAGATCGCCGCGCGCCTCGCAGATCGCCGCGCGTACGAGGGAGGCGCCGACGAGGATCGGCGCGTACCCCAGCGGAGCCGAGAGGGCGACGCACGCGTCGAGCGTGCGCTCCGCGCGCGCGAGCAGCTCGGCGTCGCCCGCCCCGCCCGCGCCGAGCCGCGCCAGCGCCTCCGCGAGGGTGAGCTCCGCGCGCGCGGCCTCGTGGTGGAGCGCCGCCTCGTGGTGGAACTCGGCGGCGCGCTCCGCGAGGCGCGCCGCCTCCTCGAGCGATCCCGCGGCCAGCGCGCCCTCGGCGCCGCGCAGCGAGGCGTACGCGCCCGCGATCGGCGGATCGTCGTCGGCGACCCGCGGGGCGACGCCGTGGAGGACGTCGCGATCGACGGCGATGAACGGCGAGCCCGGCACCGCCGCGTGCGCGCGCTCGATCTTCTCTCTCGCGCGGGCGTCGTCGCCCCTCGCCAGCGCGAGGCGCGCGGCCTCGGCGTCGCAGATCGGGCGGAGCGTGGCGAGGCCGGGCTCGTCGGCGCCCGCCTCGGTGAGGCGCAGCATCCGCGCGGCGCGCGCCAGATCGCCGACCGCGAGCGCGGCGCGCGCCAGATCGCGCGCGACGACCGAACGGAGGAGCAAGTCGGCGCGGCGACCGAGCGCCGAGAGCGCGGCGTCGCCGAGGTCGAGCGCCCGCCGCGCCTCGCCCCGACGCACGAGGAGCGCCACCTCGAGCATCGGTCCGATCGGGCGGCCCCGCGCCTCGCGCGCGATCACCTCCTCGGCGCGCTCGACCTGACCGAGGCCGAGGAGCGCGTGCACGTCGAGGATCGTGATCACCGGCTCGAGCGGGACCCCGGCCGCGCGCTGCGCCGCGCGCGCTTTGGTGATCCACTCGTGCGTGCGCTCGTAGCGCTCTTCGTAGAGCCAGCTCGCCGCGATCTCGACGGCGCGCCGCGCCTCGAGCGTCGCCGAGCGCGCCGTCGCCGGAGCGAGGCGCTCGGCGAGCTGGCGCGCCGACGCGAGCTCGCCGCGCAGGATCGCGAGCTGGACCTGCGCCAGCGCGAGCGCCGGACCGAGCGGCGCGCTCCCGCGACGCGGGGCGAGCTCGTCGATCGCGCGCTGCGCCGCCTCCGGCTCCCCCGCGCGCACGTGGCACTCCGCGCGGAGGAGCGCCACGCGCTCGGCGTCCTCGCGCGTGCGCGGCCGCGGGAGGTCGTCGAGCGTGCGCCGCGCGGCCTCGAAGTCCGCGGCGCGGAGCTGCTCGCGCGCGAGCAGGCGGAGCGCGTCGAGACGTTCGTCCTGGCTCCTCGCGGCGATGTCGCGGAGGAGCCGCTCGAGCCGCGCGGCGTCGGCCGCCGCGCGGGCGCTCGCGTGTCGCTTCAAGAGGAGGAGCGCGCCGGCGGGGTCGTCGAGCTCGACCCGCGCGCGCGCCGCGACGAGCACCGCCGCGTCGTCGTTGGGCGCCGCGGCGAGCATCCGGTCGCCGAGCCGCGCGAGCGCCTTCCAGGTCGCCGGCTTCGGCGCTCCGAGCGCCGCGCGCGTGAGCGCGGCGGCCGGCGCCGCGATCGAGACGCGCTTGCCGTCGCGCACGACGATCAAGTGCTTGCGGAGCTCGTCGATCGCGCCCTCCGCGCCCTTGCCCGCCGCGCGCGCCACCTCCGCCTCGTCGAGCGCCGAGCCGGCCGCCGACAGGAGCGCGAGCACCGCCCCCTCCGCGCCGCCGCGGCGCGCCTCGATCGCTCGACGGAGCGCCTCGGTCGGATCGATCGAGACGCGCGCGCCGAGCACGTCCCCCGCGAGCGCGAGGTGGATGAGGAGCGGGTTGCCGCCGGTGGCCGCGGCGACGTCGGCGGCGAGCGAGCGACCGCGCGCGGCCTCGACGGCGCGCACGAGCTCGATCGCCTGCGCCTCGGCGAGGGGCTCGACGGCGAACGCCGGGGCCCGGAAGCCGACCTCCTTCGCGCTGACGAAGCGGCGCGACACGAGGACGATCCGCGACGAGAGCTGCTGCGCCGCGAAGCGCGCGACGAGCGGCGCCAGCTTGCGCGGCGAATCGACGTCGACGTCGTCGAAGACCAGGGCGGCGGGCGCGCTCGCCAGGAGCCGGACGAGCTCCTCCTCCTCGGGTCCGCCGCGCTCGGGGCGCGCGACGCCCATCGTGCGGGCGGTCCGATCGATCACCTCGCGCGCCTCGGTCACGCCCTCGAGCGACACGTGGACGGGCAGAGGGATCTCGCGCATCTCGGCCGCCGCCGCGAGCGCCGCGCGGACGAGCGCCGTCTTGCCCACGCCGGCTGCCCCGTAGACGAAGACGACCGGGTTCTGCACCACGAGGGCGCGCACCGCGGCAGCGTCGTCGTCACGGCCGATGAGGGGCAGCTTCACTGGGGTCGAGCCGATCATAGAGGCTCGGACGGCGTTCCACGCACGGACTTTCCGTCGAGGGCCGACCGCTCCCGGCGCTGTCTCGAGCGAGAGACGCCGCTCGGCTGCACACATCCAGCGACCGCCCGGCCCGCCGGGAGAGAGCGTGACGTCGGGCCGCGCTTTCGAGCGCGATTCCGGGCGCGGGATCGCCGGCGGCCCGCCCTCGCTCGGCTCCCGGGTCCGTGGCATCGCCGTTGCTGACCCCTCCCGTCATGAACGCGAAGACGCTCCTCCCCCTCCTCCTCGGCGCGACGATGCTGGCTCCGATCGCGTGCGCCCCCGGGCGCTCGGACGACGACGACGCGCTCGAAAAACGCCCGATGTCCGCGGTCCTCGACGCGCCGTCCGACGCGATCGTCCCGTTCGAGGGCGCCGGCGGCCCGACCGGGATCGGCGCCGCCCCCGCCGAAGACCGGTCGATCGCGGCGCCGCCGGACCTGGCCGCGGAGATCGGATCGAATTGTTCGCAATCGTTCCCGCCGCCCGCCTCGCTGCCGTGCGCGGTGCCCGAGGCGGGCGCCGTCTACTACGTCAGCCCGACCGGCAGCGACGCGAGCGACGGCGCCGCCCCCGAGCGCGCGTGGGCGACCCTGTTCCACGCCGTGAGGGCGGCCGCGCCGTTCAGCACGATCCGCGTCGCCGCCGGGCAGTACACGAGCGCCGAGGTCCACGTCGACCGCCCGCTCGTGATCAAGGGCGGCTTCGACGCGCGCTTCGCGTCCTGGGATCCCGACGCGAACCGCACCTCTTTCTTCGGGCGGCTCTCGCTCGCCCACGACCACGCGATCTGGGGCGGGTTCCGCCTGGTGACCCGCGGCGAGACCGACCCCGGCGCGTCGCTCGTCGAGACGCGCCACCACGTCTCGGGCGGGACGCTCCTCCGGAACTACGTCGAGATCGCCTGGCGCGCGTCGCGCAACCAGCACGCGCTCACCGCGATCGTCGCCGCCCCGCCGGAGGGGCATCGCACGCGCCTCCTCTGCAACGACGTCTACGTCCGCGGCGAAGGCGCCTCGAGCTCGCCGAGCCTCGACGTGCGAGCCGTCGCGTACGACGGCGCCGGAGCGCTGGGCGGGGAGGCCCGGCTGTCGAACAACCGCGTCTGCGTCGATCGCGCGCGCGGCGTGCTCTCCGCGGAGGCGGTCGGCGGCGCGCCGGCGGGGGGCCGCGGCGCGGCGCGCGTCACGCTGACCAACAACCTGATCGAAGCGCACGGGGACGCGGCGCGAGGGCTCCGGTCGATCCGCGGCCTCCGCTTCTCCAGCGGCGCCGACGATCTCGACGTCGTCGCGACCAACAACACGGTCTACAGCGAGACCGACGGGATCGTCGGGATGTCGGGCGCCGGCCGCGGCGCGATCCGATGGACGCTCGTCAACAACGTCGTCTTCTCGCGGGGCGGACGCGACGGCGTGAACGTCGGCGCGGAGGGATCGAGCAAGGTCACCGTCGCCGAGAGCTCGGGCAACCTCGTCTTCGGCTTCATGCACGACGCCATCGTCCCCACGCCCCGGGAGTCCAGGCACGACGACACCACCGGCGCCTGGACCGCGCGCGACGTGTTCGGCGACGCTCGGCTCCTGCCGCGCGACGACGGCCCCGCGCGGCGCGGCGCGGTGAACGTCTTCGGCGATCCGGCCTACGGCGCCGTGCGGACGGACGTCTGGAGCAGCACCCGCCCGATCGACGGCGCCTGGACGCGCGGCGCGGTCCAGTGAAGGGCCCCCGGCGAAGCGAGAGAACGCCCAAATTGTCGACGCTTTACGTCGCCGCGGGCCCGCGCTACACGCCGCCGGGCCATGTCCGACGCACGCACGCAGTCACCCCCGGGAGCCGCAGCCGGAGAGAGCAGCTCGTC
The DNA here is from genome assembly GCA_019637105.1 of Labilithrix sp. Lineage (GTDB taxonomy): Bacteria > Myxococcota_A > Polyangia > Polyangiales > Polyangiaceae > Labilithrix. Next base: position 206,621 of record JAHBWF010000001.1, on the reverse strand, counting down.
CGCAGAGGACGCGCTCATCGCGTCCCGCCGCGCCAAGGCCGACAAGCTCCGCGCTCGCGGGGAGAACCCGTTCGCCAACGACGTCGTGCCGCGCGCGGGCGGCGCCACCGTCGACATCGCGGACCTCCGCGCGAAGGCGGAGGCCGCCCGCGGAGAGGACGGCAAGTACGCCGAGGACCGGGTCAAGGCGGCCACCAAGGACGCGCTCTTCCACGTGCGCGGCCGCGTCATCGCGTTCCGCTCGACGGGCGGCCTCACGTTCCTGCGCCTGCGCGACCGCACCGGCGAGGTCCAGCTCCTCGTCAGCGAGGCGAGCCTGGGCGAGGCGTACGCGCGCCTCTCCGAGATCGATCTCGGCGACATCGTCGAGGCCGAGGGCGGCCTCACCGCGAGCAAGCGGGGCGAGCTGTCGATCGAGCCGGCGCGGGTGCGCATCCTCACGAAGGCGCTCCGGCCGCCGCCGGAGAAGTGGCACGGCCTCCAGGACGTCGAGACGCGCTACCGCCAGCGCTACGTCGACCTCGTCGCCAACCCGCACGTCGCCGACGTGTTCCGCGCGCGCAGCCACATCGTGCGCGCGACGCGGAAGGTCTTCGACGACGCGGGGTTCCTCGAGGTCGAGACGCCGACGATGCACACGCTCATCGGCGGCGCCGCCGCGCGCCCGTTCCACACGCACCACAACGCGCTCGACATGCAGCTGTTCATGCGTATCGCGCCGGAGCTGTACCTGAAGCGCCTCCTCGTCGGCGGGCTCGAGCGCGTCTACGAGATCGGCCGCTGCTACCGCAACGAGGGCATCTCGACCCGGCACAACCCGGAGTTCACGATGCTCGAGTACTACTGGGCCTACGCCACGTACGCCCAGCTGATGGACTTCACCGAGACGATGCTCCGGGCGATCGACGCCGAGCTCGCCCGCGCGATGCCGGAGCCGCACGCGCGCTGGAGCGCGGAGCGCCCGTTCACCTTCGAGGAGCCGTTCGCCCGCGTCCCGATGAACGACGCCGTCGCGAGCGCGGCGAAGGCGACGAAGATCGCCGCGTGGGAGCCCGCCGTGGCCGCCGTGGGCGGCGCGGGCCTGGTCGCGCGGCTCGCGGGCATGGGCGACTTCGGCGGCAGCATGAAGGAGTGGTCCAAGAGCTCGCCGCGCGCGAAGGCGATCGACTGGGGCAACCTCCGCAAGGGCTGGATGAAGTGCGACAACGACGGCGAGCGCCTGTTCGCCCTCTACGAGTACCTCGCCGAGCCGTTCCTCACCGAGGACTACAAGGCGGCCGACGGCAAGCGGAGCCTCCCGGTGTTCGTGAAGGACTACCCGTTCGAGACGTCGCCGCTCGCGCGCCGGAATGACGCGCGCCCCGATCTGGTTGACCGCTTCGAGCTGTTCGTCCACGGCCGCGAGCTCTGCAACGCGTTCAGCGAGCTCAACGATCCGGACGACCAGGCCGAGCGCTTCCGCGAGCAGGTGCGGAAGAAGGCCGCCGGCGCCGAGGAGACGATGGACTTCGACGAAGACTACATCCGCGCGCTCGAGCAGGGCATGCCGCCGGCCGCCGGCTTCGGGATGGGGATCGACCGCCTCGTGATGATGCTCACCAACGCGCCGTCGATCCGCGACGTCATCCTCTTCCCGCTCCTCCGCAAAGAAACCGCCGGCTGATGTCGAATCACGAGCGCGAAGAGACGGCCGAGGCGACCGAGGCGAAGGAGGCGGCCGAGGCGAAGGAGGAGCCCGGCGCCGACGCCCCCGCGACGCCGGCCGCGCGGTGGTCGACCGAGGACGTCGATCAGCCGTGGAGCATCGGCGAGGCGATCGGCGTCGGGATGCGGGCCGTCCGCGGGCACCTGCTCTCGCTGACCGTCCCGCTCCTCGTCGTGACGGTCATCGGGACCGTCCTCACGGCCGGTCCCACGATCTCCCTCCTCCTCACGTACGGGCTGAAGGCGCTCCTCGGCGCGCCGTCGACCGCGAGCCCGTTCGGCGTCGCCTCGGGGCCGCCGGTCGCGCCCGCGACGCTGATCGGCGCGGGCGTGACCACGCTCCTCGCCGCGCTGCCGGCGTCGGCGATCGCCCTCGGCCTCCTCACCGAGGCCGCGCTCGCGGCCGTGCGCGACGAGCGCGTGCCGCGCGGGCGGTTCCGCCGCGCGCTCCGGCGCGCGCCCAGGATGCTCGCGTGGCAGCTCTGCGGGGTCCTCTGCGTGGCGCTCCTCCCGGCGCTCGTCATCGGCGTCCCCGCGCTGATCGCCCGGCTCCAGCACGAGCCGGAGAACCACGGGATCTGGGAGCTGGCCGGCATCGTGCCGCCGCTCTTCATCGCCGCCGCCTACCTCGTCTCGTTTGGCTGGGCGCCCTTCTTCATGGTGGACGATCAGGCGTCGTTCTCCGTGGCGATGCGCAAGAGCTGGCGGAGCTCGAAGCAGTACCTCGGGACCCTCTTCCTCTACCTGATCGCGCTGGCGCCGATCGCGCTCCTCATCCCGGCGCCGGTCGTGGGCGTGCTCGCCCAGGCGTTCATCTGGCTCGGCCTCGCCTACGGCTACGTGCGCGCGACCGGCCGGAACGACCTCCCCTGGTACACGGCCGACTTCGCGAGCCGATCCATCCGCACGTTCCTCAAGGTCACGCTCCTCGCGCTCGGCCTCGTCGCCGGCGGCCTCGTCGTCTGGGTGAAGGGCCTGCCGACGATGCGCGGCACGGCCTGGTCGATCCAGGACACGGCGATCCGCGCGGCCGCGATCCTGTCGTCGGTCGCGGTCGTCATCGTCGTGCTCGCGCTGCTGCTGCCTTACATGCTCGACCGGCTCGAGGGCCGGCGCTTCACGTCGTTCGTCGCCGCGCGCCACGTGCGCTCGCAGAAGAGCGGGTTTCTCACCGTCATCAGCGTGCTGTCGATCTGCGGCGTCGCGATCTCGTCCTGCGCGCTCTCGAGCGTCGTCAGCGTGATGGGCGGCTTCAGCCAGGACCTGAAGCGGAAGATCCTCGGCAACAACGCCCACATCGTCATCGACACGACCGCGGCCACGCCCTGGGGCGACTACGAGCAGACGCTCGACGCCGTCCGCAAGGTCCCCGGCGTCGTCGGCGCCACGCCGGTCGTCCACGGCGAGGTCATGGCGTCGAGCGCGTCGAACCTGGCCGGCGTCGTCGTGAAGGGCATCGACCCGAAGAGCATCAACGACGTCATCGACCTGAAGCACAACATCGAGGTCGGCAAGATGGACTACCTCGTCCACCCGGAGATGCTGACCAAGCTCCCGGCGAACGAGGTCATCGGGATCGGCCCCGGCGGCGAGCAATACTACAAGGGCTCGGAGCTCCCCGCGCTCGACGACGACCTCGATCCCGAGGTCCGCGCGGTGATCGTCACGAAGCCCGATCGCCCCGGGATCATCCTCGGGCGCGAGCTCGCCAAGACGCTCCACGTCTACATCGGCGACGAGGTGATGCTCGTCTCGCCGCTCGGCGATCTCGGTCCGATGGGGATCATGCCGCGGACGAAGCGCTTCCGCGTCGCGGCGATCTTCTACAGCGGCATGTACGAGTACGACGCGATGAGCGTCTACACGATGCTCGACCAGGCGCAGGAGTACTTCGCGACGGGCGACAACATCAGCGCGATCGACGTCAAGGTGGACGACGCCGAGGGGGCCGATCTCGTCGCGACCTCGGTCGTCGCGGCGGTGAACCGGCCCGAGCTGCGCATCCGCGACTGGCGCGAGATCAACAAGAACCTCTTCAGCGCGCTGAAGCTCGAGCGCTTCGCGACGTTCATCATCCTGTCGGTCGCCATCCTGGTCGCGAGCTTCTGCATCGTCTGCACGCTCCTCTTGATGGTGACGGAGAAGGGCAAGGAGATCGCCATCCTCAAGGCCATCGGCGCGAGCGACGGCGCGATCCTCCGCACGTTCATGATCGAGGGCATGATCATCGGCGGCATCGGCACGGTCTTCGGCGTCGTCACCGGCCTCGCGATGTGCACCGGCCTCAAGTGGTTCGGGCTGCGGCTCGATCCCGAGGTCTACTACATCGATCGGCTCCCCATCAGCGTGAACGGTTGGGACTTCCTCACGGTCGCCGCCGCTGCCCTCACGATCTGCACCCTCTCCACGGTCTACCCCGCCTACGCCGCGTCGCGCCTCCGCCCGGTCGACGGCCTCCGCTACGAGTAGACGTCGCCGCGCTCATCGGCGCGCCTTCGCCCGGCCCTTGAGGAGCATGTCGGGGTCGCGCTCGAGCGCCTCGGCGAGATCGGTGACCGCCTCGGCGGCCTCGCGGATCCCGCGCATCGTCGACTCGAGCTCGCGCGAGGCCCGCGTCGTGCTCCGGCCGAGATCGGACGCGGCCTCCGCCGCCCGGCTCGCCGACGCGATGAGGCCGTCGTCGCCGTCGAGCCGATCGAGCAGCGCGTTCACGCGGACGGCGGACTCGTGGAGCTCGTCGAGCGTGCGCGCCGAGCGCGCCGGGAGGCCGGCGCGGTCGAGGCCGGCGGTGACGCGCTCGAGCGACGCCAGCACGCGGTTCGCCCGCGCCAGCGCCGCGGCGGCCTTCTCCGAGACCTCGTCGCGCTCGAGCGACGCCATCATCCGCTCGAGGCGGGACATCGCCGAGCCGACCGCGTCGGCGATCTCCGGGAGCCGCTCGATCGCGCGCATCGCGGCGTCCTCGAGGCTCTTGACCACGCTCGGCGCCGCCGGGATGTAGTTGGCGGGAGGCCGGAACGGGAGCTCGGGCGGCAACGTGGTCCGCGGATCGAAGAAGTCGAGCGCGAGGTACTTCACCCCGGTGATCCCCACGGGGGAGATCTGCGCCCGGAGCTCGGCGGGCGGCCGCATGTCGTCGCCGGCGAAGCCGAGGCGACGGAGCTCGTCGACCTCGAGCTCCTCGACGACCTCGATGTGGCGACGATCGGGCGCGACGTCGATCGCGGCCACCGAGCCCACGGTCACGCCGCGGAACTTCACGGGCGCCCCGACGTCGAGGCCCTGCACCGACTCGTCGAAGTACGTCCTGAGCTCGACGGTGTTCGTCCGGAGGAGGTGCACGCCGAGCGCGATCGCGATGGCCGCGGCCGCGCCGAGCGCGATCAGGATGAAGAGCCCAAGCTTGAAGCGGCTCGGCGTCGTCGCCATCGTCAGCTCCTCGGTCGCCGGTTGAAGAACTCGCGCACGCGCGGGTCGGCGCTGTCGCAGAGCGCGCGCGGATCCCCCTCGGCCACGATCCCTCCGCCGCGGTCGTCGAGCACGATGCAACGGTCGGCGAGCATGAAGACGCTCTCGAGCTCGTGGGTCACGACGACACACGTGAGGCCGAGGCCGTCGTTGAGCGCGCGGATCAGGTCGTCGATCTCGCGCGCCGTGATGGGGTCGAGGCCCGCCGAGGGCTCGTCGAGGAACACGAGCTCGGGATCGAGCGCGAGCGCCCGCGCCATCGCCGCCCGCTTGAGCATGCCGCCCGAGAGCTCGGACGGGAGCTGGTCGAACGCGCCCTCGAGGCCGACGAGCGCGAGCTTCGCCCGGGCGACGGCCGCGGCGGCCGCCGGCGGGAGGTCCGTCCACTCGTCGAGCGGGAGCCTCACGTTCTCGCCGACGGTCATCGACCCGAACAGGGCCCCCGCCTGGAACATGACGCCGAACGGCGGGAGACCGGCGCTCAGATCGACCGGGCCGTGGCCGGCGATGACGATCCGGCCGGCGTCCGGCGCCTCGAGGCCCACGAGGAAGCGCAAGAGCGTCGACTTCCCCGCCCCGCTCCGACCGAGGATCGCGAACACCTCGCCGCGCGCGACGCCGAACGTCAGGTCCCGCTGGAGCACCTTCGCGCCCCACCCGATCGTCAGCCCGCGCACCTCGAGGAGCCGCTCGCCGGCAGGCGCCGCCTCTGGCCGGGCCGCGCTCATTTTCCGAGCAACCTGAGCGTGAAGGTGAACGCGGCGTCGAGGAGGACGAGCGAGAGGAGGCAGGCCACCACCGTGGTCGTGGTCCGCCGCCCCACGCTCTCCGCGCCGCCGGAGGCGGCGAAGCCCTGCTGACACGCGATGAGCGCGATCGTCATCCCGAACGGCGCGCTCTTGATGAGCCCCTGCCAGACGTCCCAGGCGACGAGCGCGCGCCGCGTCTCGAGGAGGTAAGCCGGAGCGGAGACGTCGAGGCTCGTCACGGCGACGAAGAGGCCCCCCGCGATCCCGACCACGTCGGAGACGAGCGCGAGCACCGGGAGGACGATCACGAGGGCGAAGACGCGCGGGACGACGAGCCTGGCGATCGGCGGGAGCCCCATCACGCGCAGGGCGTCGATCTCGTCGTTGACCTTCATGGTGCCGATCTCCGAGGCGTACCCCGCCCCCGATCGACCCGCGACGATGATCGCCGTCATCAGCGGGGCGAGCTCGCGTGTGATCGAGATGCCGACGAGGTCGGCGACGTAGACGTTGGCGCCGAAGCGCTCGAGCTGCCGCGCGGACTGGTAGCCCATCACGAAGCCGACGAGGAGCGAGATGAGGACCACGATCGGCAGCGCGTCGAAGCCCGCGCGCTGGACGAGCCACGGGACCTCGGAGAGGTGCGCGCGGCGCGGGCGGAGGGGCACGCGGGCGAAGGCGGCGCCGGCCTCGGCGAGGAAGCCGAGCGCTCCGCGGAGCTCGTCGGCCCAGCGCAGGGCGGCGTCGCCGATCGCCTCGACGCCGCCGAGCGCCGCGCGCGGCGGGCGCTCGACGGGGGGTGAGAGCCCGCGGTAGAGCTCGAAGAGCGGGCGCAGCGCCTCGGGGATCGAGACGATCCGGACGCTCACGCCCTCGGCCGCGAGCTCCGCGCGCGCGGCGACGAGCAGCGCGATCACGCCGCCGTCCATCCGCCGCACGTCCGAGAGGTCGAGCACGAGCTCGCCGCCTCCCTTCGCCGCGTCGTGGATCTCGCTCCAGGTCCGCGCCGCCTCGCGCGTGCAAAACGTCCCCGCGAGCCGCACCGCGCCGGGCGATCGCTCGAACGACGACGTCGCGTCGACGCGCTCTCCGGGGTCCTCCGCGTCGCCGGGCGCGGCCGTCCTCATCGCGCGGCCCCGCGGCCGGCGCCCGCGCTCTCTCCCGGACGCATGCAGCGCGTTCCCGGACGCATGGAACGCGTGCAGATCGCAAGGTTCACGCCCGCGCGCGCGGCGCGGTCTCAGGTCTCGCGACCGAGGCGCCAGACCTCGCGGCCCTCCGGGTCGCGCTCGAGCCGCGCGAAGCCTCGCGCGACCATCGTGTCGACGAGCTCCTCCGCCTCGAGCATCGAGCACTCGAGGTGCGTCGCGACGATGTCGCGCAGGACGGAGCGGCCGACCAGCTCCCCCGAGAGCGGAGCCTCCGTCGTCCGATGGACGACGTCGACGAGTTTCCCGAGATCGACCGCCTCAACGTCCAGCTTCGCCATGTCTCCTCCCTCGTGCTCGCGTCCGATGAGCGCTGGACACAGCAATCACGGTGCCGCCCGCGCCGGGTGGCGCGCACCGGAGTCGCACCGACGGGTGCGATCCTTGCTCGAACGAGGTCGCCCCTTCGCGGAGAACGCCGGACGTCCACGCGGGTGTGCGCGGAGCTCGACGGCCAGGCTCGATCGTGAACATCGAAGACTACGCGGTCATCGGCGACACTCAGTCGGTCGCGCTCGTCGGGCGCGACGGGTCGATCGACTGGCTCTGCCTGCCGCGGTTCGACTCCGGCGCGTGCTTCGCCGCGCTGCTCGGGAGGCCCGACAACGGCCGCTTCGCCGTTCGCCCGGCGGCGCCAGCGCGCGTCGAGCGCCGCTACCGTGGCGACTCGCTCGTCCTCGAGACGGAATTTCACACGGAGGACGGCACGGCGCGCGTCGTCGACGCGATGCCGATCCGCGGCCGATACCCCGACGTGGTCCGCGTCGTCGAGGGGGTCTCCGGCGCGGTCAGGATGCGGGTCGAGCTCGTGATCCGCTTCGACTACGGCAGCGTGGTCCCGTGGGTCCGCAAGCTCGACGGCCGGCTCCTCGCGATCGCCGGCCCCGACGCGCTCGTCTTGACGACGCCGGTGAAGACCCACGGCGAGGACATGAAGACCGTGGCGGAGCTCACCGTCCGCGCCGGCGATCGCGTGCCGTTCGTGCTGACGTGGCACCCGTCGCACGAGCCGCTGCCGCCGACCGTCGACGGTCTCCGCGCCGTCGACGACACCCAGCGCTGGTGGCACGCGTGGGCGAAGGGCCACCGAGCGCGCGGCCCCTACCGCGACGCCGTCGTCCGCTCGCTGGCCACGCTCAAGGCCCTCACGTACGCGCCCACCGGCGGGATCGTGGCGGCGGGGACGACCTCCCTCCCGGAGCAGCTCGGCGGCGCGCGCAACTGGGACTACCGCTACTGCTGGCTGCGCGACGCGACGTTCACGCTCTACGCCCTGATGCACGCGGGGTACACGGACGAGGCCGCGGCCTGGCGCGATTGGCTGCTCCGCGCGGTCGCCGGCGATCCCGGCAAGCTGCAGACGGTCTACGGCCCCGCGGGAGAGCGCCGCCTCGAGGAGCGGACGCTCGGCTGGCTCCTCGGGTACGAGCGCTCGTCGCCGGTCCGCGTCGGCAACCGCGCCTCGCGCCAGCTCCAGCTCGACGTCTACGGCGAGGTGCTCGACGCGCTCTACCAGAGCCGGCGCATGGGCCTCCGGAGCGATCGCACGGCGTGGGACGTCCAGCGCGCGATCGGCGACTGGCTCGAGTCGCGCTGGACGGAGCCCGACCACGGGCTATGGGAGGTGCGCGGCCCGCGCCGCCACTTCGTCCACTCGAAGGTCATGGCCTGGGCGGGGATCGATCGCCTCGTGAAGGCCGTCGAGCAGCACGGGCTCGACGGCCCGCTCGATCGCTGGCGTCGCGTGCGGGCCGAGATCCACGCCGAGGTCTGCCAGAAGGGCTTCGACGCGTCGCTCGGCAGCTTCACGCAGAGCTACGGCGTGCGCGCCCTCGACGCGAGCTCGCTGCTCCTGCCGGGGCTCGGGTTCTTGCCGCCGGACGATCCGCGCATCGTCGGGACGATCGCCGCGATCGAGCGCGAGCTCGTGCAGGACGGCTTCGTGCTTCGCTACGCGACCGGCGACGAGGAGAACCTCGACGGCCTCTGGGGGCGCGAGGGCGCGTTCATCGCCTGCTCGTTCTGGCTCGTCGACGCGCTCGTCATGACGGGCCGGCAGGACGAGGCCCGGACGCTCTTCGAGCGCGTGCTCGGCGTCGCCAACGACGTCGGCCTGCTCTCGGAGGAGTACGACGTCGAACGTCGCCGCCTCATCGGCAACTTCCCCCAAGCCTTCTCTCACGTCGCCGTGATCAACGCCGCGGCGTCGCTCGGCTCACGGATCCAGCACGGTTGGCGCCCGGCCTGAGCGTCCGCCGATGTGACTGGCCCCCCGGCCCCCCACGGGCACCGTCCTACGCGCCCGGGTCGCTCGGCGCCAGACCCGTCGTCGGGTCCTGGCTCTCGGTCCTCGATTTCGGGCGCGCACGCGCGCGGCGCCCGGCGCCGAGCGGCGCAGGCGATCGCGCTCCGACCTCGCGCGGGAGGGTCCCGCGCGGCCCAGCGTCGCGGGCGGCGGCGCGCCCCGCCGTCACGGCGGCGGCGCGTCGCGATCGCGCGCGCGACGGCGCGGCGACGGAGGTCGCGGCAACGTACCGTCTTGATGCGTCGCCTCGCGCGGCTACCGTCGCCGCTCTCCCGCTCAGGAGGTGGCCATGCGTTCGTGGAGATCCTACTCGTCGAGGACGGCAGCGCGAAGGCTCGCCACCATCGGTATCGCGCTCGCCGTCGTCGCGACGTGCGCGCGAGAGGAGAAGCCGCGGGCGGAGTCGCGCGGCGCGACGAGCTACCTGCCGGTCGTCGTCACCGAGCCCTTGCCGACGGTGATCGGGCGGATGAAGGCGGAGAAGCCGAAGCTCATGAAGGCGCAGGCCGACCTGCTCGCCGCGCGCTACGACCTCTCGAACCGCGCGGCGAAGGGCGTCACGATGTTCCGCGGCAAGGCCGTGCAGGAGGGCGTGCGCGCGAAGCTCCACGGGGGAGCCACGTGGGATTCGCTCGCCTCCATGCCCCCCGACGAGATCCGCGAGAAGGACCTCTTCCCGCGCGGGTTCCTCCCGCTGCCTCACCCGCATCAGGCGGAGGGCGGGATGCTCTTCCCCAGGTTCCAGATCGACGAGCTGAAGAAGCAGGAGAACCGCGACCTGACCCGCTTCGACCTCGACTTCGATCTCCCGGACCACCTGCTCCCCGAGTTTCCGGCGCCGATCTTCCTCACCACGCGGCCCGATCTCGGCGACGCCTCCCAGGGCAAGCTCGTCACGATCGCGAACTACTACGAGCTCTTCAACGGGATCCTCAACCCGAAGCAGCTCGAGGGCCTGCGCCTGCTCGTGACGCCGTTCCCTCAACAGCAGTTCAACCAGACGGAGGACCGCCGGTCCGAGGCGCCGAGCCGAGGCGTCGCCTGCTTCGATTGCCACGCCAACGGACACACCAACGCGGGCACGCACCTCGTCGGGGACATCCGCCCCCAAGAGTTCCGGCACCGGATCGATACGCCGACGCTCCGCGGGGTCAACATCCAGAAGATCTTCGCGTCGCAGCGAGCGATGACCAGCGTCGAGGACTTCACCGAGTTCGAGCAGCGCGCCGCGTACTTCGACGGGGATCCGGTCATCGCGACGAAGAAGGGCGTCAACGTCCTCGAACGGGGGAGCCAGGTTCACTTCATGGCCGAGGTGCAGAAGCTCTTCGACTTTCCTCCGGCGCCGAAGCTTCGGTTCGACGGCAAGCTCGATCCCGGCGCGGCCTCCCCCGCCGAGGCCCGCGGGCAGGAGCTGTTCTTCGGCAAGGCGCAGTGCTCCGTCTGTCATCCGGCGCCCTATTACACCGACGGCCTGATGCACAACCTCCGCGCCGAGCGCTTCTACAAGCCGCAGCTCGTCAACGGGCGCATGGCCTCCGCCGACGGGCCGATCAAGACGTTCCCCCTCCGCGGGGTCAAGGAGAGCCCGCCCTACCTTCACGACGGCCGGCTCCTCACGCTCGAAGACACCGTGGAGTTCTTCAACCTCGTCCTCGAGACGAAGCTGAACGCCGAGGAGAAATCGGATCTCGTCGCGTTCCTCCGGGCTCTCTGAATCAACGAGCGTGAAGCTCGATCAGAAGTCCAGCTCGCGAAGCGAGCGCCGCGTGGGGTGTGGGGCCTCGAAAGACCGCGCTCTTTCGGGGCCGGGCGGCGCGCGCCGTCACGTGATGACGAGGAGCCAAAGGGGTCGAGCACGATTCCGAATCGTGCTCGGTCCTTTTAGCGTCGCGAGTCATCCGTCCCTGACGCGTCGCCGAGCACCGTGCGCCAGCGCGTCTCGGCCTCGAACCCGGCCCGCAGCGCGCGGAGGGTCGCCGCCGTCGTCGCGAGGTCCTCGCGCGGCAGCCCGCGGCCCACCGCGCGCAGGACGCGAGCGTCGATCTCGTCCATGCGCTCGACGACGTCGATCCCGCGACGCGTGAGCGCCGCGAGCTTCGATCGGGCGTGCGCCGGGTTCGGGAGCATCTCCACGAGGCGCTCGGCGACGAGCCCGTCGACCACCGGCTGCACGCTCTGCCTCTTCATCGAGCGAGCCCGGGCGAGCTGCGGGACGGTCAGCGGGCCGTAGCGGTGCAGGCGGCGGAGCGTCCAACGCCGCGCGACGCCGCGCGCTTCGTCCGCGTAGATCTGATCGGCGACCCATTCGAGCCAGTGAAAGAGCGCGATCGCTTCGTCCACGACCGCCTGGACGTCGTGACGGCCGCCGGAACGGCGGAAGCGGCGCGGTGCGCGCGTCGTCCGCATGCCGAGCATGGTCCCAAATGACAGGTCGACTGTCGACTTTCCTCGACGGATCCCTTCCCGGGAGGGCGTCCGTGAGGAAGATGGATCGCCATGCAGATCGTCGAACGTCTCCATCGGTTCGGGTTCCCATGCACGGAGGAGCAAGGGCTCGTCGCGAGCTCGTCGCGAGAGTTCGCCGCGCGCCGGCTGGCGCCGGGCGCGCAAGAGCGCGACCGCACCGGTCGCTTCCCGCTCGAGCACGTCCCGGAGCTCGCCGCCCTCGGGCTCCTCGCGATGAAGGTCCCCGCGGCGGACGGCGGCGCCGGCGCGGACAACGTCAGCTATGTCCTCGCGATGGAGGCGATCGCGGAGGTATGCGCGTCGACCGCGGTGATCGTCGCGGCGAGCAACCTCGCCTCGAAGCTGATCAGCGACCACGGGACCGCCGAGCAGAAGGCGCGCTGGCTCGCCCCGTACGTGCGAGGCGAGCTCGGCCCCGCGAGCTTCGCCTTGACCGAGCCGTCCGGAGGATCCGACGCGGCGGCGCTGCGCACGAGCGCGCGGGCGGACGGCGACTCGTGGGTCCTCGACGGCGAGAAGGCCTGGATCACGAGCGGCGCGCACGCCGGCCTCCACCTCGTGTTCGCTCGCACCGACGGGCACGGGAAGGAGGGCTTGAGCTGCTTCGTCGTCGAGCGTGGGACGCCTGGGCTCGTCATCGGAAAGGAAGAGGACAAGCTGGGCCAGCGGAGCTCGGGCACCGTCGCGCTGTCGTTCGAGTCGTGCCGCGTCCCCGCGGCGAACCTCCTCGGGAGGCGAGGAGCCGGGTACGGCATGGCGCTGTCGGCGGTCGGGCCGGGGAGGAGCGGCATCGCCGCGCTCTCGCTGGGGATCGCCGAGGCCGCCCTCGCCGCGGGTGCCAGCCACGCGAAGGAGCGGCGGGCGTTCGGGCAGGCGCTCGTCGACTTTCAAAACACCCAGTTCGTCCTCGCGGACTCTCGCACCGAGCTCGACGCGGCGTGGCTCTTGACGCTGCGCGCGGCGCGAAGGCTCGACGCGGGCGAGCGCGCCGTCGCCGAGACGAGCATGGCGAAGCTGTTCGCGTCGGAGACCTGCGGGCGGATCGTGGACCGTATGCTGCAACTGCACGGGGGCTACGGCTACTCGCGCGAGTTCCTCGTCGAGCGGCTGTACCGCGACGCGCGCGTGACGCGCATCTACGAGGGCACGAGCGAGATCCAGCGGCTCGTCATCTGGCGGGAGATGGCGCGCGACGGCGCGTGAGCGGCGAGGGCGCGGCGCTCGGCGTCGGCGACGGCCAGGAAGACCCGTCGACGTTCACGCCGGACCAGCCCCGACCGGGTCGACGTGGATCCGTGGCGAGGGCTCGGCGATTGGAGGGCGATCGACTCGGCCGACGCGCGGCGGTGGTACCATGCGGTCATGAACGACCCCGGGATGCGGAAGGTCAACGCCAAGGACCGCTGGTCCTGGATCGGGAGGCTCGCGTTCCGGAGCGACACGCGCGGGCCCGACGAGATCTTCCCGCGGGGCTTCCAGAACCGCTCGCACCCGGTCTACAAGCACGCCGAGATCCACGGTCAGGTCCCTCCGGAGTGGGGCCAGGCGGAGCGAGTGCGCGAGATCGGTCGCTTGTTCAAGGAGGGGCCCCAGTACCGAAACAAGCGCTACTACCACGACCGTCAGGCGCCGAAGTACGACGTCAACCCGGAGACGAGCGTCGCCTTGACGCTCCGCGTGGCGGTCGCGCCGATCTTCCCGATCAGCGACGCCACGGCCAGCTGGGTCTACGCGGTGTTCCTTCGCGGCGGGTTCCTCACGTACCACGAGCAGCAGACGGACGATCCCGTCCTCTCGACGGCGTACGAGGTCGCCGTCCGGCAGATCCCGGCGCGGGACGTCCTCGCGGCGGTGAGGTGCGTACGTCGAGGCGGCCGGTACCCCGCGCGGATCCAGTACTGCCTCCATCCGGTCATCCACTACAACCGCTACGCGGAGCACTCGGTCTCGCGGGTCGACATCCAGAGGGCCTACCGACCGCACCAGGCTCGCCTGACCCAGATCGACGTCACCTTGCACGGCATCACCACGACCGACGTCGGCTACGCCTTCATCGTCTGAACCTGACGCAGCGTCGGCCGATCGCGTGTGCGCCCGCGCTCGCATCGGGTCGAGTCGCTACAGACGCCCTCGCGGAGGGGCGCGGCGATCGCGGAGTTCCATGTGCGTCTCGTGGCTCGCCGGATGCACGGCGCCGCGGACCTCCGCGTGAACCTCTTCCCTGCGTACGCCAACCAGATCTACTGGCTCGCGATCGGCAGCGCCGCCGCTGCGATCGTCGGCGCGCCCGCGGCGCTCATCGCGTGGGCGCGCACGCCGTACGCCACCGGACAAGGGGAGCCGCCGGAGCAGCCGGTGAAGTTCGATCACCGGCACCACGTCCGGGACGAGGGGATCGGCTGCGAGTACTGCCACGGCGGCGCGACGCGCTCGGCGCGGGCCGGCGTCCCCGCCACCTCCGTCTGCGTGGGCTGCCACGCGCAGATCTGGACGACGAGCCCCGAGCTCGGGAGGGTGCGCGAGAGCTACTTCACGAACGCGCCGATCCGCTGGCGGCGCGTCAACGCGCTCCCCGACTTCGTGTTCTTCGATCACTCGGCTCACGTGAACAAGGGGGTCGGCTGCGTGACCTGCCACGGCCGCGTCGACCTGATGGGACAGGTCTACCAGGCGCGGCCGCTCACGATGCGGTGGTGCCTCGAGTGCCACCGGGAGCCCGAGGGGCACCTCCGCCCGCTCGACGAGGTCACCAACATGGAGTGGACGCCGGACCGCCCGCAGGACGTCCTCGGGCGAGAGCTCCGCGCGAGCCTCGGCGTCCGGTCGATCGTCGACTGCTCGGGGTGCCACCGATGACGAGCGCGCGCGAGGCCCGCGCCTTCGACGACGACGACGATCCGCGGCGCCGGCGCGCCGCCGCGCTGGCGATCGCGCTCGAAGACGCCCGCGATCCGATCGCGCGCCGCGACTTCCTCGCGCGGATGGGCGCCGCGCTCGCGCTCGCGGGCCTCGGCGCGTGCACGCGCGCGCCCCGCCAGGAGATCGTCCCCTACGTCGTGCAGCCGCCCGAGGTCACGCCCGGCGTCCCGAGGCACTACGCGACCGCGTCCACGCTCGACGGCTACGCGATCGGGCTCGTCGTCGAGAGCCACGAGGGCCGCCCGACGAAGATCGAGGGCAACCCCGAGCACCCGGCCAGCCTCGGGGCGGCAGGCGCCTTCGAGCAAGCGTCCGTCCTCTCGCTCTACGATCCCGGGCGCGCGCGCGCGGTGACCGAGCGCGGCTCGGTCGTCGCGTGGTCCCGCGTCGAGGAGGCGTTGACGCGAGGCGCCTGGACCTCGACCGAGGGCAAGGGGCTCCACCTGCTCCTCCAGCCGACGTCGTCTCCGACGTTGGCCGCGCTCCTCGACGAGATCCGCGAGCGTCTCCCGCGCGCCGCGATCTCGTTCTACTCGCCGACGGCGCCGGAGAACGCGTGGGAGGGCGCGCGCTTCGCGTTCGGGCGGGTGCTGGAGCCGAGGTTCGCGCTCGAGCGCGCGGACGTGGTCGTCTCGCTCGAAGCGGACTTCCTCACGACGGGCCCCGCGCGCCTCCGCCTCGCGCGGTCGTTCGCGGACCGCCGCGCCGCGCTCGACGCGATGATCCGCCTCTACGTCGTCGAGGCGATCTGCAGCGTCACCGGCGCGATGGCCGACCACCGACTCCGCGTGCGATCCGGGGAGATCCTCGCCGTCGCGGCGGAGCTCGCGAGCGCCGTCGGCCTGCCCGGCCTCCCGGGCGGCGTGCCGCCCACGCTGCGAGCCGCCGCCGCGCCGCACCGCGCGTGGATCGCCGCGACGGCGCGCGACCTCGCCGCGCACCGCGGTCGCTCGGCCGTCATCGTAGGGAACTCGCAGCCGCCGGAGGTGCACGCGCTGGCGCACGCGATCAACGCCGCGCTCGGCAACCTCGGGACGACGGTGACGCTCGCGCCGTCGCCGGTCGTGGACGCCGGAGGGCCCGCGCACGACACGGCGAGGCTCGCGGGGGAGCTCGCCGACGGACAGGTCGACACCCTCGTCGTCTGCGGCACGAACGTCGCGTACGCGTCGCCGGCCGATCAGAGCCTCGGGGAGCTGCTCGCTCGCGCCCGGCAGAGCGCGTACCTCGGCCTGCACGCCGACGAGACCGCCGCCAAGTGCACCTTCGTGATCCCGGAGGCCCACGCGCTCGAGTCCTGGGGGGACACGCGCGCCTTCGACGGCACCGCGTCGATCGTCCAGCCGCTGATCGATCCGCTCTTCGGCGGGCGCACCGAGCTCGAGCTGCTCTCGCTCTTCACGACCCGTCGCGACGCGCGCGCGTACGACCGCGTCCGCGCGCGCGTCCACGCCGATCTCACGCGCGGCGGCGCCGGCGCGGACCTCGAGCAGCGCTGGCGGCGCGCGCTCAAGCGAGGCATCGTCGACGACACGACGATCGCGCCCGTCGACGCCCGCGTCGACTGGGCGGCGCTCGCCAAACGACTCGCGCGCACGACGCCGACGCCTCCGCCGGCCCTCGAGCTCGTCATCCGGCCCGATCCGCGGGTCCACGACGGACGCTTCGCGGCGAACGCCTGGCTGCTCGAGCTGCCGCACCCGATCACGAAGCTCACCTGGGCGAACGCCGCGACGGTCTCGGTCCAGGCCGCCGCGCAGCACGGGCTCGAGACGGGCGACGAGATCGAGCTGCGGGCCTCGGGCGCGACGATCACCGCCGCCGTCATCGTCGTCCCGGGACAGGCAGACGGGAGCATCGGCCTCACGCTCGGGTGGGGGCGCACGCGCGGAGCCGAGCTCGCGCACGGGCGAGGCGCGAACGCCTTCGCGCTCGCGGCGGGCGTCGCCGTCGCGCCGCTCTCCGTCGACATCCGCAAGACCGGCGCGCGCCACGATCTCGCGATCACGCAGCGGCAGCGGGACCTCGCAGGCCGCGATGAGGACATCCTTCGTCACGCGACGCTCGAAGAGCACCGTCGCTCGCGCCCGCCGCCGCGCGACGAGGGCAGGCGCCACCTCACGCTCTACACGAAAGAGCCGCGGGAGGACGTCCACCAGTGGGGGATGGCGATCGACCTCACGCGGTGCACGGGGTGCGGCGCGTGCGTCATCGCCTGTCAGGCGGAGAACAACGTGCCCACCGTGGGACCCGACGCCGTCTACCTCGGCCGCGAGATGCACTGGCTCCGGGTCGACACGTACCTCGTCGGCGATCCGGAGGATCCCGAGATCGCCCCGCAGCCGATGCTCTGTCAACACTGCGAGACGGCGCCCTGCGAGTACGTGTGCCCTGTCAACGCCACGGTCCACTCCGCCGACGGACTCAACGAGATGGTCTACAACCGCTGCGTCGGGACGCGGTTCTGCTCGAACAACTGCCCGTACAAGGTGCGCCGGTTCAACTGGTTCGACTTCCACCGCGGGGAGGACGCGACGCGCGAGCTCGCGCACAACCCGGACGTCACGGTGCGCCAGCGCGGCGTGATGGAGAAGTGCACGTTCTGCGTCCAGCGCCTGCGCGAGCACGGGATCCGCGAGCGGCAGGGGCGGGCGGCCGCCCCGCCCCGGACGGCGTGTCAGCAGACCTGCCCCTCGGCGGCGATCGTCTTCGGCGACCTACGCGACGCGAGCTCCGACGTCGCGCGGCTCCGGAGCGACGAGCGCGCGTACGCCGTCCTCGGCGAGCTCGGCACCGAGCCGCGCGTCCGCTACCTCGCGCGGCTCAAGAACCCGAACCCGGAGCTCGGATGAGCGCGGCCGCCGCCGTGCCCCCCCGCCCGGAGGCGGACGGAGAGCTCCCGGTGCTCGAGCACGCGGGGACGTACGCGGAGCTCACCGACGAGCTCCTCGACAAGGTGCTCCGCCCGCCGCGCTGGATGCGACCGGCGCTGCTCCTCACGTTCCTCGGCTCGCTCGTGCTCTTCGCGGCCATCGCCTACACGGTCACGACCGGGATCGGCGTCTGGGGGAACAACATCCCGGTCGCGTGGGCGTTCGGGATCACGAACTTCGTCTGGTGGATCGGGATCGGCCACGCCGGGACGTTCATCTCCGCGTTCCTCTTGCTGCTCGAGCAGCGCTGGCGGACGTCGATCAACCGGTTCGCCGAGGCGATGACGCTCTTCGCCGTCGTGCAGGCGGGCCTGTTCCCGCTCCTCCACATGGGCCGGCCGTGGTTCTTCTACTGGCTCGTCCCGTACCCGAACACGATGAAGGTGTGGCCACAGTTCAGGAGCGCGCTCACCTGGGACGTCGCCGCGGTGACGACGTACCTCACCGTCTCGCTCCTGTTCTGGTACCTCGGGCTCGTCCCCGATCTCGCCGTCATGCGCGATCGCGCGCGCGAGCGCTGGCGCCGGCGCGCCTACGCGATCTTCGCCCTGGGCTGGCGCGGCTCGGCGCGCGATTGGCACAGGTGGCGGATCGGCTACGGGCTCCTCGGGGGGATCGCCACGCCGCTCGTCGTCTCGGTCCACAGCGTCGTCTCGAGCGACTTCGCCATCGCCAACCTGGCGGGCTGGCACTCGCTGATCTTCCCGCCGTACTTCGTCGCGGGCGCCATCTACTCGGGCTTCGCGATGGTGCTGACGCTGATGATCCCGGCGCGCCGGCTCTACCGCGTCGAGCACGTCATCACGACGCGCCACCTCGACAGCATGGCGAAGATGCTCCTCGTCACGGGGTGGATCGTCGTCTACAGCTACGCCGTCGAGGCGTGGTCCGCCTGGTACTCGGGCGAGCGCTACGAGATGTACATGACGCTGGTGATGCGCCCGTTCGGGCCGTACGCGTTCGTCTACTGGGTCGTCATCGCGTGCAACTGCCTGACGCCGCAGATCTTCTGGTGGCGGCGCGCGCGCCGGAGCGCGGCCGCGCTGTGGGTGGCTTCGCTGCTCGTTCAGGTCGGCATGTGGGCCGAGCGCTTCATGCTCATCGTCACGTCGCAGGCGCACGATTTCTTGCCGTCGTCGTGGGGGCTCTATCGGCCGACGGTCATCGACGGCGCGCTCCTCTTCGGGACGATGGCGTTCTTCCTCTTCCTGTTCCTCCTGTTCCTCCGCTTCGTCCCGTTCATCCCGATCGCCGAGCTGAAGGAGCTGAAGCACCGCGTCGCGACGGAGCGCGAGGAGCGCGTCCATGGGTGAGGTCATCATCGCCGAGCTCGATTCGCCCGAGCGAGTCGTCCAGGCGGCCCGCTCCGTCCGCGCGCTCGGCTACGCGCGCGTCGAGGCGTTCACGCCCTTCCCGATCCCCGAGCTCGAGGACGTCCTCGGCGTCCGGCGCACGCGGCTCCCGCGGCTCGCGTTCGTCGCGGGCCTCGGCGGAGCGTCGCTGGCGCTGCTCGTCCAGTGGTGGACGAACGCCGTGGACTACCCGCTCGACGTCGGCGGGCGCCCGACGAGCTCGCTGCCGACCGACGTGTTGATCGTCTTCGAGAGCGCGGTCCTGTTCGCCGCGATCACCGCCTTCGCCGCGGTGCTCGTCGGCTCGAGGCTCCCGCGGCTCCACGATCCGCTCTTCGATCTCCCGGGCTTCGAGCGCACGAGCCTCGATCGCTTCTGGCTCCTCATCCGCGACGCCTACGACGACGACGCGGGGATCCTCGACGAGGCGCAGGCCCTCCTCGACGCCGAGCTCGCGCGCCTCGGCGCCGTCGTCACGCGCGCGCGGCTCACCGAGGCCGGCGCATGACGCGCCTCGCGATCGCCGTGTGGCTGGGCGTCGCCGTCGGCGGCTGCGACGACCGGCAGGCGTGGCAGGAGCCCGATCCCTCGCTCGCGCGGATGCTGACGCAGCGCCGCGCCGATCCCTACGAGGCGACGGGCGCGTTCCCCGACGGGAAGGTGATGCGCACGCCGCCGCGCGGGACGGTGCCGACCGACGACGACGGCGACGACGCGCCGCCGCCGATCACGCGCGAGCTCGTCACCCTCGGCAAGCGGCGCTTCGAGTCGACGTGCGCCGTCTGCCACGGCGTCAAAGGGGACGGCGACAGCGTCGTCGCGACGAAGATGTCGCTCCGGCCGCCGCCCTCGCTCCTCGCCCCCGACAACCTCGCCCGCTCGCGCGAGGAGCTCTTCGTCTACGCGACCTCCGGCTACGGGCTCATGCCCGGCTTCGCCGACGCGCTGACGCGCGAGGAGCGCTGGGCGGTGGTCGCCTACGTCCAGGCGCTCCAGCTCAGCCAGCGCGCGCGCGTCGCCGACCTCCCACCCGAGCTGCGCGATCGCCTCGCGCGCGAGGCGCGATGAGGCGCGAGGCGATGCGACGAGGCGTCCTCGTGCCGCTCGGGATCGGCCTCGCCGCCGGCGCGCTCACGCTCGTCTACGCGCTGGTCGACGCGCGCCGCGCGCTCGCCGCGTGGACCGCGGCCTTCGGGTTCGTCCTCGCGACGGCGCTCGGAGCGATGGTCCTCGTGATGGTGCTCCACGTCACCGGCGCCCGCTGGTGGCGCGTGCTCCGTCGCGTCGTCGTCGCCGTCGCCGGGACCACGCCGCTGCTCGCGCTCTTCTTCCTGCCCATCGCGGGCTCGCTCGAGCTCGTCTACCCGTGGGCGGCGCCGCCGCCCGATCTGCCGGAGCGGGTGGCCCGCGCGCTCGCCCACCAACAGGCGTGGCACGACCCACGATTTTTCCTCGTCCGGTCGCTGCTCTACCTCGCGACCTGGACGGCGCTCTCCGTCCTGCTCCGCCGCGCGGACGCGGCCATGTCGAGGCGGCCGACGGCGGCGCGCGCGGCGCGGGAGCGCACGCTCTCGGCGGCGGGCCTGCCGATCGTCGCCTTCACGCTGACGTTCGCCGCGTTCGACTGGTTGATGTCGCGGGAGGCCGGCTGGGTCTCGAACGTCTTCGGCGTGTACGTCTTCACGTCCGGCCTCCTCTCGGCCCTCGCCGTCATCGGCGTGGCCTCGTGGATGGCGTCGCTCCGCGGGCTCACCGACGGGGCCGGCGCCGATCACTTCCACGCCGTGGGGCGGCTGACGCTGATGGCCGTCATCCTGTGGGCGTACATCGCGTTCTTCCAGCTCCTCTTGATCTGGATCGCGAACCTCCCGGCCGAGGTCTCGTTCTACTGGGCGCGGTCGCGCGGCTCGTGGCGCACCGTCGACGTCGTGCTCGTGGTCGGCCGGTTCGCCCTCCCCTTCGTCCTGCTCCTCTCGCGCTCGCTGAAGCGCTCGCCGCTCTTCCTCGCCGCGCTCGGGAGCTGGCTCGTCGTGACGAGCGCGCTCGACTTCGAGTGGCTCGTGGTGCCGGCGGCCGGCGCGTCGCCGTCGCTCGCCGACGCCGCGCCGTTCGTCTGCGTCTTCGCGCTCGCGTGGGCCTACGGGGCGCACCTCGTCTACACCCGAGGCCGCGCCCCGGAGGAGCGCGGCGCCGCCGAGGACGCCGTGCGGCGCGACGCGCTGAGGTACCGGTCGCCATGAGCGCGCCGGACGCCCCCGAGCGGGCGGCGCGTCAGGCGCCGGACGCCGTCGATCGACGCGCCGTCGCGCGCGTCATCGCCGCCAGCGTCGTCGTCATGGCGGCCGCGCTCCTGATCGCCCACGACCTCCTCGCCCGCTGGCGAGCGCCCCGCGCGGGCCCCGCGCCGGCGCCGACGGCGGCGCCCGAGACCATCGGGATCCTCGACCAGACGTCGATCCTCGACACGCGGCGCGGCCTCGACCTCCGGAGTCGACATCGGGCGGAGCTCCGCTCCTTCGGCTGGATCGACCGCGACGCCGGGCTCGCGCGCGTCCCGATCGACGACGCGATCGAGCTCTTCGTCGCGGCTCCGCCCCCGCCGGACCGTCCGCTCGTGCCCGAGCGCGGGCGCGACCGAGGTGGAGACCGAGGGGAGGGCCGCTGATGGAGACGCTCCGCCTCATCCTGGCGCTCCCGCGCGGGGGCTCGACGATCGCCGACCGGATCGATCTCTTGCACGGCTTCGTCATCACCGTGACGATGCTCGTGTCGACCTACGTCTTCGTCATGGCGGCGTGGTTCACGGTCCGCTACCACCGGCGGCGCGACGACCAGCTCACCGAGAGGCTGACCGCGACCCGCCGGGGCGAGGCGCTGATCGTCGTCGGGGTCCTCGGGACGTTCCTCCTCTGGTGGGTCATCGGCTTCCGGCAGTACGTCGACGTACGCGACGCGCCCGAGGACGCCGAGATCGTCTACGTCGACGCGAAGCAGTGGATGTGGAAGTTCGCGTACGCCGACGGGCGCGTCTCGAACGACGTCCTCACCGTCCCGCTCGGGCGCCCGATCAAGCTGGTGATGATCTCGCGGGACGTCATCCACAGCTTCTACGTGCCCGGCTTCCGCGTGAAGCAGGACGTCCTGCCGGGGCGCTACACCACGCTCTGGTTCGAGGCGAAGGAGGCGGGCTCTTACCCGATCTGGTGCGCCGAGTACTGCGGCGTCTCCCACTCGGCGATGCGCGGAGAGGTGCGCGTGCTCGACTCCGAGGACTACGCGCGCTGGAAGCGCGCCGGCGACCCGACGCTCCCCGAGGCCGACTGCGGGCGCGGCCCGGGCTCGTGCGGGGAGGCCAGCCTGCTCGAGCAGGGCCGCGTGGTCGCCGAGCGACGCCAGTGCGTCGCCTGCCACACGCTCGACGGACAGCCGCACATCGGTCCGACGTGGGCCCGGCTCTACGGCTCCGAGGTCGCCCTCGCCGACGGCCGGCGCGTGGTCGCCGACGACGCGTACCTCACGCGGTCGATGATGGATCCCAACGCCGACGTCGTCGCGGGCTACCGCCAGGTCATGCCCTCGTACCGCGGCGCCTTGAGCTCCGGCGAGGCGGCGGCGCTGGTCGAGCTGATCCGGTCGCTCCGCGACGCGCCGGCCGGTGCCTCCGGGGTGACGTTGCCGCGGCTCGAGGTGACGGCGGCCGGAGACGGAGGGACCGCGCCGTGACCACCTTGCCGCTCCCCCGCGCCGCGTCGCCCGACGGGCCTCGCCGTACGACGCCGGCGAGCTACCTCGAGGCGGGCACGACCGTCCGCTCGTGGCTCTTGACGACCGACCACAAGCGGATCGGCGTCCTCTATCTCGTGACGCTGCTCGCGACGATGGCCCTCGGCGGCTTCTTCGCGATGGCGATCCGCCTCGAGCACCTCACGCCGAACGCCACGGTCATGAGCGCGATGACCTACAACCGCATGTTCACGCTCCACGGCGTGATCATGGTCTGGCTGTTCTTGATCCCGTCCATCCCGTCGGCGTTCGGCAACTTCATGCTGCCGATCATGATCGGCGCGCGGGACGTCGCGTTCCCTCGGCTGAACCTGCTCAGCTGGTACGTCTTCATGGCGGGCGCCGCCCTCGTGCTGCTCTCGACGTTCCTCGGCGGGATCGACACGGGCTGGACGTTCTACCCGCCCTACAGCTCGCTCAGCCCGACGGCGGTCCCGCTCGCGCTCCTCGGGGTCTTCGTCGTCGGCTTCTCGACGATCCTCACCGGGCTGAACTTCATCGTCACGACGCACACGATGCGCGCCGAGGGCGTCGGCTGGATGCGGATGCCGCTCTTCGTCTGGTCGATCTACGCGACCAGCATCATCCAGGTCCTCGCCACGCCGGTCCTCGGCATGGTGCTGCTCTTCGTCGTCGTCGACAACGCGCTCGGCTGGGGCCTGTTCGACGCCGCGCGCGGGGGCGATCCGGTGCTCTACCAGCACCTGTTCTGGTTCTACTCCCACCCCGCGGTCTACATCATGGTGCTCCCGGGGATGGGCGTCGTGAGCGAGGTGGTCACGAGCTACGCGCGGAAGAACCCGTACTCGTACAAGGCCATCGCCTACTCCTCGCTCGGGATCGCGTTCGTCGGGTTCCTCACCTGGGGCCACCACATGTTCGTGGCGGGGATGAGCACGTTCGACGCCGGAGCGTTCGGCGTCCTCTCGATGCTCGTGGCCGTGTTCTCGGCGATCAAGGTGTTCAACTGGACCTGGACCTTGAAGCGCGGCGCGATCGCGCTGAAGACCCCGCTCCTCTACGTCTTCGCCTTCCTGTTCCTCTTCGTCTTCGGCGGGATGACGGGCGTGGCGACCGCGGCGATGAGCCTCGACGTCCACTGGCACGACACGTACTTCATCGTCGCGCATTTCCACTTCATCATGGTGGGCGGCACGCTCACGGCGTTCCTCGCCGGGATGCACTACTGGTTCCCGAAGATGAGCGGCAGGACCTACCCGGAGCGCCTCGGGATGCTCTCGGCGGCGCTCGTGTTCGCGGGGTTCTTCGCCACGTTCTTCCCCCAGTTCTTGCTCGGCAACGCGGGGATGCCGCGGCGCTACTTCAACTATCCGCCGGAGTTCCAGGTCCTCCACGTCGTCTCGACGGTCGGCTCGTGGGTGCTCGCGGTGGGCCTCGTGAGCACCGCGTTCTACTTCCTCTGGGCGCTCCGCTGGGGCGCCCCGGCCGGCCCGAACCCGTGGGGCTCGCGTTCGTTCGAGTGGCGCACGAGCTCGCCGCCGCCGGAGCACAACTTCCGGCGGGCCCCGTCGTTCGAGATCGGGCCCTACGACTACACCCAGCCGCTCGCCGACGAGGAGCCGTGAGCGCCGCGGGCGGCGCCCGGCACGGCGCGCACTTCGAGAGCCTCGCGCGCCAGGCTCACGCCGCGCGGCTCGGCATGTGGGTCTTCCTCGCGAGCGAGGTGTTGCTCTTCGGCGCGGCGATCGCGCTCTTCTTGACGTAGCAGGTGCAGTTCTCGCGCGCGTGCGCGACCGGCGTCGCCCACAACACCAAGTACCTCGGCACGCTCAACACCGGCGTCCTGCTCCTCAGCAGCGCGCTCGCCGCGATCGCCGTCCACGCGCTCCGCGACGGGCACGCGAGGCTCGCCGCGAGGCTCGTCGGCGGCACCGTCGCGCTCGGGCTCGCGTTCCTCGCCGTCAAGGCCGTCGAGTACGGCGAGCACTTCGACGAGGGCATCTACCCCGGCGGCGTCGGGCGCTACTTCGTCGAGCACCGCGCGCGAGGCCTCTCCGAGTTCTGGACGCTCTACTACGGCATGACGGCGCTCCACGCGCTCCACGTGACGATCGGCGTCGTCGTCCTCGGCGTGCTCGCGATCCGGATCGTCCGCGGGCGCCTCGGCCGCGAAGTCGCCTACCGCCTCGAGATCGGCGCCTTGTACTGGCACCTCGTCGACGTCGTCTGGATCTTCCTCTGGCCGCTGTTCTACCTCGCATGAGCCCCTTCTCGATCCCGAAGGCCGTCACGCGGACGGCGATCGCCCTCTTCGTGCTCTGGGCGGCGAGCTTCGCGCTCTCCTACGTCCACCTCGGCGCGGCCTCGCTGCTCGTCGCGCTCGCGATCGCCGCGTTGAAGGCCGCGCTCGTGGTGATGTTCTTCATGGAGCTCGTCGGCGAGGGCCTCTCGATGAAGCTCACGCTCGCCGCGGCGGGCGGCCTCCTGGCCGTCCTCGTCGGGCTGATGGTCGCGGACGTCGCCACGCGGGAGCCGCCGCCGCTCCTCCCGCCGACCACGCGCGAGGCGCACGCGCCGCCGCGTTGAGGGCGAGCGCGGAGGCGCATGAGCCCGCGCGCCCGCGGCGCCTCGATTGCATGCGCGGGCTCGCATGCGAACCGCTCCAAGCCTCAAACTCCTCGCCACGGCCGCGTTCGCCGTCGCCCTGGCCGCCTGCTCCGGGGCGCAGACGACCGCGCTGACGACCACGCCGAAGAACCCCGCCGCAAAGGGCGAGGTCGAGACGCGGCGCACCGCCAACCAGAACACCGAGGTCAACCTCGAGGTCGAGTACATGGCTCCGCCGGAGAAGATCGCGAACGACGCGACCGTCTACGTCGTCTGGGCCAAGCCGCTCACGGAGGACCTCCCTCCGCAGAACGTCGGCTCGTTCGTCGTGGGCAAGGACCGCAAGGCCTCGTTGAAGACGCTGACGCCGTACGAGCGGTTCGACCTGATCGTCACGCCCGAGCCGACGGGCGCCGTCGCCAGCCCGACCAACGAGCCGGTGATGAAGGCCAAGATCGGGCGATGACCGCGGCGCGCTCGGCGAGGTCGTCCTCGACGAGGCCGGCCTCACGACCGCGCGGGCGCAGGGCGCACGCGGTCGCCGCGCTCGCGGCGTGCGCGATCGCCGCGACCGCGTGCGCGCGGCGCGCGCTGGTGGCGCTGCCGTCGACGGCGTCCGCTTGGGTCGATCCGTTCACGGCCCGGACGACGAGCCAGCGCGGCGTCACGGTCGAGGCCAGCACGGACGCGCGGAGGCTCGCGCGGCTCGATCTCGGCGGGCGCGCCACGCCCGTGCTCGTGCGCGTGGCCAACGGCGGCGACGTCCCGCTCGACGTCTCGCGCGCGAGCTTCGAGCTCGTCGCCGGGACGGCGCGCTTCGGCTCGATCCCGCCGGATCGGTTCGCCGGGGCGCGCCCGGACCTCCACCGGAGGGAGCTCCGCTCGGGCGCGCTCGAGCCGGGCGAGTCGCGGGAGGGCGTCGTGTACTTCGAGCCCGTCGTCGGCGACTGGGGCTTCGTGAACCTGCGCGCCAGCCTCGTCGACGCGTCGAGCGCGGCGCTCCTCGGGACGATCGACGTCCCGTTCAGCTCGGGCCGGGAGGTGCGCTGCACGCTCGACGACGCCGATCGACGCGAGCCGCCGTCTCCCGAGGCGTTCCTCTTCCGCGGGTGCCTGCCGCCTCCCTGAGGCGGCGGGATCAGCGCGAGCTCGGCGTCTTCGGCTCGAACGCCCGGATGACCTGGACGGCGTTCTCGGGCTTCTCGTCGGCGGCCGGGGGCGCGAGGTCACCGCCGATCCCCGCGACGATGACCGTGATGTTGTCCTTGCCGCCGCGCTCGTTCGCGAGCTCGACGAGCCGCGCCGCGGCGACCTCCGGCCGCTTCGCCTCGAGGACGACGTCCTTGATCTCCGCGTCGCTCACGTGCCCCGTCAGCCCGTCGGAGCAGAGGATGAGGCAGTCTCTATCGCAGACCATCCGCCTGAGCGCACCTTCGATCTCCTGCTGGTGTCCCCATCGCCTGGAGGATGACGTTGCGCATCGGCGACTGGCTCGCGTCCTCCGGCTTCAGGATCCCGCTGTCGACGAGGAGCTGCACCATGCTCTGGTCGTGGGTGACCTGGGCGATCGCGCCGCCGCGGAGGAGGTACGCGCGCGAGTCTCCGACCTCGGCGATGTACGCGCGACCGGCGCGGACGAACACGGCCGTGAGCGTCGCGCCCATCCGCGCCTGCACGCGCTCCCCGTGGACGCGCACCGCCTCGTGGGCGCGCTGGACGGCCTCCATCAGGGCCGCGTCGCGCGGCGTCTCGAGCGGAGCCCCCGCGATCTCCCGCGTGATGGTCTCGACGACGAGGGCGCTCGCCACCTCGCCGGCCTGAGCGCCGCCCATGCCGTCCGACACGGCGAGGAGGACACCGCGCTCGCCCACGTCGAAGCGAGCGTGGGAGCGCTCGTCCAGGAGGCCGCCTCCCGTCAGGTCCGCGACGACGAACGCGTCCTCGTTCTTCTCGCGGACACGGCCGAGGTGGGTGACGGCGGCGACGCTCACGTAGTGGCTCTCGGACGGCATCGGGGGCTCCTCTACCGCTGAGTATTGCACGAGCTTGGCCGATTCCGTCGCGGCGCGGCGCCCCCGAACTGCGCGAGATCAATGGCCCGCGGGCGCGAGCGGGGTCGCGCGTCGCGTGGCCGTCCTTCCCCATTGGGGCAGCCCGCCTCGAAGCGCGGGCGCCCGAGCCCGGTCGTTCGCGAAGGGAAACAGCCGAGGGGTCTCGTGTGCTACATGACCGAGCACGATTCGAACGTCATGCTCGGCCCATTCGGCTCGTTGTCATCACGGGGCGGCACGCGCCGCCCCGCCCCGAAAAGGCGCGCTTTTTCGGGACCCCACCCCACGCGGCGCTCGCTTCGCGAGCTGAATTTTGATCGAGCTTCGCGCTCGTTGATTTAGAAGAGGCACGATCATGGCTCGTCCAGTCGTCGTCGCCAAGGACGTCAAGAAGTCCTTCCAGCACATGGGGCGGACGCTCGACGTCCTTCGCGGGATCGACCTCACGATCGACGAGGGCGAGATGGTCGGCATCGTCGGCCAGTCCGGCGCGGGGAAATCCACCCTGCTCCACTGCATCGGCACGCTGGACGTCATCACGTCTGGCTCGCTCAAGATCGACGACGCCGAGCTGACCGAGCTCTCGGGCACCCGCCTGGCCGCGCTCCGCAACCGGACGATCGGCTTCGTCTTCCAGTTTCACCACCTCCTGCCCGAGTTCAGCGCGCTCGAGAACGTCGTCATGCCGGGCCTCATCCAGGGCCGATCGCGCCGCGACATGGAGACCCGCGCGCGGGCGCTGCTCGAGGAGGTGGGCTTGAAGGAGCGCGTGCTCCACCGCCCCGGCGAGCTCTCCGGCGGCGAGCAGCAGCGCGTCGCGCTCGCGCGGGCGCTGGTCCTCGAGCCGAAGCTGCTCCTCGCCGACGAGCCCACCGGCAACCTCGACTCGCGCACGAGCGAGCAGATCCATCAGCTCTTTTACACGGTGAACGAGCAGCGCAAGACGACCATCGTGATCGTCACGCACAACGCCGCGCTCGCCGCGGGCATGCCTCGCGTGGTCACGCTGCGCGACGGCCGAGTCGAGCGCGACGAGCGCCGCGCCCGCGGCGCGAACGCCGCCTCCGACGTGAGCGAGCGGACCGGCAAGGTCGAGGTCTGAGCCCCCGCCGCGCGCTCGCGCCCACGGCGGGTGACTCGCGCGCGGCGACGCCGGAGGCCGGCGCGCTCAGGCGCCGAGACGCTGGAGCACGCCGGCCGCCTCCGCGGACGCGCTCGCGGACGCCGACCGGAGCGCCGCGGCGATCACGGCGTGGAGCTGCTGCGTCCTGACCCGTCCGGCGGCGACCTGCGCGCCGATGCGCGCGACGGCCTCGAGGTCGACGCCGTCGATCTCGCGGAGCCCGACGACCGCCGCGACGAGGACGCTGTCGTCCTCGTGCTGCACGAGGTGGAGCAGCAAAGGGCGCGCGCGCTCGCCCCAGGCGCGCGTCATCGCGCGCGCGGCGGCGCGGCAGAGGCTCGGGACGGGCGACGACGCGAACTTGAGCACGAGCTGTCCGGTGGCCTCGTCCGCCTTCGAGACGCCGAGCAGCAGGTCCTCGGCGAGCTCGGTCGCCGCGCGGTGCTGCCCGCCCGTGGCCTGCTCGAAGAGCCGCGCGAGCGCGGCGCGGATCACCGGCGAGGCGGAGTCGCCGAGCGACTTCATCGTCTTCACGAACGCGATGCGCGCGCGCTGGTCGGCCGTGAGCCGCGTGCGGGCGCCGTACAGCGCGTAGGCGCCCGCGACGCCCGCGCGGGCGATGAGCTCGGCGGCGGCGCTGCCCTGGTCGAGCTGCGCGTCCTGGGGCGCGAGGAGGCGCTCCGCGACGGGGCCGAGCAGCTCGGGATCGACGAACAGCCTCGCCACCCCGGCGAGCGCGTCGCGCACCGCGGGATCGCTCCGGCCGCGATCCGCGAGCCCCGAGACGACGACGGACACGCGCTGGAGCGTCGCCGCGTCGCCGCGTTGAGCGAGGACGCGCACCGCGCCGTCGAGCTCCGAGAGCCGCCGGACGAAGGCGCGCCGATCGCGCTCGCGCGCGAGCTCGCCGAGCCAGCCGTGCGGATCCTTCGTGAGCGCGTCGGTCGCCGGGGTCGTCCGGGCCTCGTCCATGAAGCGGGCGAACCCCTCGGCGCGGTCCTCGAGCCAGTCCGCGGTGGAGGGGCGGCTCGGCGGCGGCGGGACCGTCGGCGACGACGCCGGGACGGGCAGCGACGGTCGGCTGTCCTGGCCGCGCGAGCCCGAGAGGCCGCGGCCGCTGGACGGAGACGGCGCGCCCGCGGGCGTGAGCAGGCCCTTCAGCTCGGCGCGGAGCTCCTGCATGTTCGGGTGGCGCTCGTGCCTCGACTTCGAGAGCGCGCGTCGAACGAGCGCGTCGAAGCGCGGATCGACGTCGGGCCGCGTGGCGGAGACGAGCGGCGCGGGCATCGACACGTGCATCCTGCGGATCGACTCGGCGTCGCACGCGAGGAACGGGACCGTCCCCGTCGCGAGCTCGTACATCATGACTCCGCAGGCGTAGACGTCGCTCCGGGCGTCGAGCTCCTCGCCCAGGCACTGCTCGGGGGACATGTACACGGGCGTCCCCGCCAGGCGCTGCGCGACCTCGCCGGAGACGCTCGGCGGCACGGCGAAGCCGAAGTCGAGGACCTTCACGCGCTCCACGCGGTGCCCGTCGTCGTCCTCCTTCGCGACGACCATCACGTTGTCCGGCTTCACGTCGCGGTGGATGAGGCCTCGACCGTGCGCGTGCCCGAGGCCGGCGGAGATCTCGAGCATCAAGGACACGATGCGCGGCACCTCGAAGACCCGCTCGACGCGCTGCATCGCGCGCAGCGTCGCGCCCTCGACGAACGCCATCGAGAGGTAGAGCAGGCCGTCGGGCTCCTGCCCGAAGTCGTAGATGTGGACGAGGTTCGCGTGGTCGAGGCGGGAGAGCGCGAGGGCCTCGGCGTAGAAGCGACGGCAGAACTCGACGTCGCGCTGGAAGGCCACGTGGAGGACCTTCACGGCCACCATGTTCCCGAGCCCC
Source organism: Labilithrix sp. (assembly GCA_019637105.1). Classification (GTDB taxonomy): domain Bacteria; phylum Myxococcota_A; class Polyangia; order Polyangiales; family Polyangiaceae; genus Labilithrix. Next base: position 176,098 of record JAHBWF010000001.1, on the reverse strand, counting down.
GTGTGGCGCGCGCTGTAGACCGCGCCGATGCTGCCCTCGCCGAGCCGCGAGAGGATCTCGTAGCGCCCGCCGGCGATGGCGCGCCCGACGAACGGATCGGCCGGCGCCGGCGGGGGCGCGGTCTCGGGGCGCAGCTCCTCCCACGGGTAGAGGCGGAGGGCGCTCCCGCGCTCGCTCGTCGTCCCGAGCGGCTCGGCCAGCAAGCAGAGCGGCGCGTCGGCCGTCGCGGTGTAGCCCTCGAGGCGGTGCGGTCCCGACCGCGCGGGCTCGCGCTCGAGCGGCACCCACACGGTGCGACCCAGGCGCGCGGCTTCGGCGAGCTCACGCCCCTTCTCGTCCGTGACCGCCGCGACGAGGATCGGCAGCTCCTCCGCCATCGACGATCCAAGGTCCCATCCTCGGTGCGATCGATCAAGCGCGGATGAACGCGGAGCGCCTCGAACCAAGCTCGACCACAGGCTCGCGTGGATCGTCCCGTAGCCAGATCGTGCCCGCGACGACGGAGGGGCCGGGCTCCTTCTCCGCACGCTCCGCGCGCACCCGTCGGGCGATCGCCCCGACGCTCCGGCTCCTCGCGCCGATTCCAGGGACCCGTTCGCGGGCTCGGCGCGTCCCGGGATCGACGCGACCGCGTTGCGCCTCGGCGTCGCACTTGCACGCGACGGCCGGCGGCCGCGGGTCACCCCTCGCCGCGGGTCACCATTTGACGACGACGTCGCGCGGCGTGATGTACGCCTCGCACTTGTCCATTTGCACCACCACGGGCAACCGCATGCTCCCGGTGGGCTCCTTCGACGTCACCTCGACCTGCGGGACGATCTGCTCCGGCCTCAAGCTCCGCGCGATCTCGGGCGGGCAGACGAGGCGGACGTCCACGTCCGGCGGCTGGGACTTGCCCTTCGGCGTGCCGACGACCGCGACCGGCAGCTTCTGGAAGTCTCGCGTGGAGACCTCGCGGGTGATCTCGGCCGTGACGACGACGCTCTGCGGGTCGACCTTCAGCCGAGGGTTGGGCCGCTCGATCGCGAGCTGCCTCGGGTACTGACCCTCCGAGGTGATCGTGCGGACGTCGAACGCCTCGGCGCGCAAATGCTGGAGCACCATGACGTCGCTCTGCGGCCCGCGCACCTTCACCGTCTTCGGCTCGGCGACGAGCGGCCCCTTGACCACGTAGCCGTCGGCCGGCGATCCGACGACGCTCAACTGCACCGGCACGTCGCGCGTCACGCGCTGCTCCCATTTGAGGTCGATCGACGGCGGCTCGAACTGTTCGATCTCCACCCGGACGCCCTCCGGCAGGCGCACCATCTTCTCGTTGAAGACGACGCGCTCGGGCGAGTTGGTGAGGTCGAGGATCATGTGGACGGCGCCGCCGCGGAGGTTCTCGATCGTCTGCGCCGAGCCGCGCACGAAGATGCGAACGTCGCGCGGGATGGTGCCGATGAAGACCTTGTCGCCGCTCTCGGGCGGGAGGTTGACCTCGAGATCGACGGAGATCGAGCCGCGCGCGTCCTGCCCGCCGTGGACGAGCGAGTAGAGGACGAGCGCGAACGCGAAGCTCAAAAGCTTCAGGTTCAGGTTCTCCGTGAGCATCGCCTTGATGCGGTCCCACATGGCGTTCACTTACTCCCCGATCGATACGACGGTCGAACGATTCATCCAGCGCGAGTGCGCCCCACGTCCGCGGGCTGCGCCGCCGCGACCTCGGGCACCTCTTCAGTCGCCGCCGTCCTTCGGCGTAGGCGTCGACGAGCTCCGCGGCATCGGCACCGGGGTCGGGAGCGGCGTCGCGATCGACTGCATCGGCACCGAGGTGGGCAGCGGCGTGGCGAGGGTGGGCGACGGCTGCATCGGGCGCGTCGCCATCGGATCGGTGACGCGCTGCGCCGGCACCGAGTCCTCGGCGAGCGGGATCGCGGAGCGCCGGCCGGCGCTCGGCGTGTCGAGGTTGGTCGCGGCGCCCTTCTCGCGCTCCGCGATGGTCGGGGCCTGCGGCGGGACCGTGAGCCGGAACGACCCGGTGTTCGGGCTGAGCGAGCTGCGCCCCTTGGCGCCCTTCTTCTTCGCGCGCGCGCGCTGGCCGAAGAGCCCGAGGAGCGCCTGCTTGAGCTGGGCGCCGTCGAGGTTCGGGGCGATGTTGCCGTTGAAGCAGAAGCTGATGGTGCCGCGCTCCTCCGACACGACCACGACCACGGCGTCGGTCTCTTCGGTGATGCCGAGCGCCGCGCGGTGGCGCGAGCCGAGCGACTTGTCGAGGAGCTTGAGGTCCGGCATCGGGAAGAAGACGCCGGCCTTCGCGATGCGGAGGTTGCGGATGACGACCGCGCCGTCGTGCAGCTTGTTCAAACTCTCCGGGATGAACATGCTGACGAGCAGCTCGCGCTGGACCTGCGCGTCGACGGTGGTCCCCTGTCCGACGACGAACTCGTCGAGGTTGGCGTCCTGCTCGAAGCAGATGAGCGCGCCGATGCGATGACGCGCGAGCTCGGTCGAGGCTCCGACCACCTCGTCGATCACGCGGGTCTCCTGCTGGCGCGCCATCCCGGCGAAGAACGCGCGCGATCCCACGCGCATCAGCCCGCGTCGGATGTCGTTCTGGAAGACGACGACGACGATGAGGATGACCGACGAGAGCAGCGAAGAGAGGAGGTTGAACAGGGTGACGAGCCCGGCCCACTTCGCGACGACGTAGATGAGGAAGATGACCCCCAGCCCCGTGCCCATCTGCATCGCGCGCGTCCCGCGGAGGACGAGGAGCGCGCGATAGACGACGTAGGTGACGATGAGGACGTCTGCGACGTCGACGAGGATCTGGAGGAGCGGACGCGCTGCGAAGAGGTAGCGGATACCCTCGAGCATCAGATCTTCCTCCGGGGTGTCCCGAGGACGATCTCCATGTCGATGGCCTGACGCGTGGCGCGGACGTCGTGGACCCGCAAGATGTGGACGCCGGCGCGCACGGCGTGGAGCGCCGCGGCGATCGACGCGCCCTCGCGATCGGCGGGCTCGCTCCTCGGCGCCTGGGCTTCCCCGGCCTCGGCGTGCGGCCGCTGCGGATCGACCAGCGTGAGGAACGACTTGCGGCTCGCGCCGAAGAGGACCGGCACCGCGCCGTTCGCCGAGACCGCCGCGACCAGCTGGCTCGCGCGACGGAGGAGCTCGAAGCTGTGGCGCGACGCCTTCGAGAAGCCGAGCCCGGGATCCATGACGAGGGAGGCGCGCGGAACGCCGAGCTCGTTCGCGCGAGCTGCGGCGCGCTCCCACTCGGCGACCACGTCCACGACGACGTCGTCGTAGGCGCCCAGGGGCCAGCCGCCGTAGCCGCTCATCCGCTCCTGGGGGCCGCGCGCGTGCGAGAGGACGAGGCAGCCGCCGCTGCCCGCGACGACGCGCGCAAGGTCCGGGTCGGCGAGCAGCGAGACGTCGTTGACCGCATGCGCCCCGACGTCGAGGCAGGCGGCCGCGACCTCGGCGCTGGTGGTGTCGATCGAGACGCACGCTCCGCGCTCCGCGGCGTACTGGACGACGTGGAGGACGCGGGCGATCTGCTCGCGCGCGGGCACGGCCTTGCTCCCGGGACGCGTCGATTCGCCGCCGACATCGATGATGTCGGCTCCCGCCGCGATGAGCTCGTCCACGCGGGCACGTGCGGCATCGCGATCGAAGAACCGGCCGCCGTCGCTGAAGGAGTCGGGCGTGACGTTGCAGATCCCCATCAGGGCTGCACCGCGGCGAGCCACGGCCCCTCTCACGACGCCAGCGAATCTCGAGCTTCGCGTCATGACCAACATGAACCCGTAGCAAGACGTGCGCCGACGGGCAACCCCTCAGGGCCACATTGTTAATCTGTTACGATTGGGCACGATTGGGCACGATCGGGCCGGCTGGAGCAGGCCGGGCGGCGGCGGCGGGTCGGGCGGGCTCGCCGCGGGCGAGCGCGCCGCGCTCCGCGGTGAGGCTCACGACGCGCTCGCGACGGTCCGCCTCTCCGGCCGCGCGCTCGAAGCCGAGGCGCTCGAGCGCCGCGAGGCGCCTGGAGCGCGACGATCGCTCGAGCAGCGTCGCGCCGCGCCCTTCCCGAGGCCCAGCCGTATTTGCGCGGGCGCAGGAGGCAAATCGCGCCGCGCGGCGGCCTCGGGGCGACGGGGCGCGCGGGATCGCCCCGCTTTGTGCGATTCTAGGAGAGATGCCGCCGCCTCCAGCGCTCCCGCCCTCGAGCCCCGGCTCGGTCCCGACGCCGACCGCGTCGGGCACGGGTGACGAGTCCTTCGCCAAGAGCTTGTTCGTCGGATCGCCCGCCGAGGGCCTGATCTTCCCGTACCCCGAGCCCACGCGCGCCGAGGTGGACGAGATCAACGGGGTCCTCGACGGCATCCGCCGGTTCGCCCCGAGGAACGTCGACGCGTCGCGCATCGACCGCGAGGAGGCCATCCCTCTCGAGGTCCTCGCGGGCCTGCGCGAGCTCGGCCTCTTCGGGCTCCTGGTCCCGAAGGCGCACGGCGGCTCGGGGTTCGGGCTCACCGCGTACGCGCGCGTCGTGCAGGAGCTCGCCGCGCACGACGGCTCGCTCGCGATGACCGTCAGCGCGCACCAGTCGCTCGGCCTCGCCGCGCTGCTCTACTTCGGGACCGAAGAACTCAAGGCGAAGTACCTGCCACGCTGCGCCCGCGGCGAGTCGCTCGCCGCCTTCGCCCTGGTCGAGGTCGGCGCGGGGAGCGACGCCGGCTCGATCCAGACGCGCGCCGATCGCGACGGCGACAGCTACGTGATCGACGGCGAGAAGATCTGGGTCACGAACGGCGGCGTCGCCGACGTCTTCACCGTCTTCGCGCGGACGTCGCCCGCCGAGGACGGCGCCAAGCCTCGCCTCACCGCGTTCGTCGTCGAGCGCGGCGCGGGCGTGACGAGCGGCCCCGAGGAGCCGACCCTCGGCGTGCGCGGCGCCTCGACGACGAGCCTCAGGCTCTCGTCCGTCCGCGTGCCCGCGACCCAGGTGCTCGGCGACGTCGGGCGCGGCTTCAAGGTCGCGATGGAGGTGCTGACGAGCGCGCGCCTCGCCCTGGCCTCGAGCTGCATCGGCGCGTCGAAGCGCCTCGTCCGCCTCGCGGTCGAGCGCGCCACCGAGCGCAAGACGTTCGGTCGGACCATCGCCGAGTTCCCGCTCGTGAAGGACAAGATCGCGGCGATGTCGGCGGAGATCTTCGCCCTCGAGAGCATGACGTACCTGACGACGGGCCTGGTCGACGCCGGTCGGACGGACTTCTCGGTCGAGAGCGCGATCTGCAAGGTCTTCGGCTCGGAGACGCTCTGGCGCGTCGCCAACGAGTCGGCGCAGATCGCCGGCGCGCTCGGCTACACCCGGCGAGGACCCTGGGAGCGGATGATCCGCGACGCCCGCGCGGCGATGGTGTTCGAGGGCACCAACGAGATCCTTCGCTGCTTCATCGCGCTCTCGGGGATGCAGGGCCCCGGGCTCGCGCTGTCGGGGTCGGGCCTCCTCGAGGACGTGTCGAAGGCGATGCGCGAGCCGATCAAGGGGTTCGGCCTCCTCAGCGATCTCGCGCTGCGGAAGGCCAGGAGCGTGCTGATGCGCGATCGGCTCACGCGCGTGCACCCGACGCTGGCGCGCGAGGCCGCGACCGTCATCACCTACGCGCAGCACCTCGCGCGGAGCGTCGACCAGGCGCTCCGCCGCCACGGCAAGAACATCGCCGAGATGCAGTACACGCAGAAGCGCGCGGCGGACATCGCGATCGATCTCTACGCGATCTCGAGCTGCCTCACGCGGACCACGCGCGCGATCGAGAAGCGCGGCGAGGAGGGGGCGCGGCGCGAGATCGATCTGCTCACGGTGTTCGCGCGCGCGGCCGAGAAGCGCCTCGCCGAGAACGTCGCGGCGTTCGAGGACAACGACGACGAGCTCCGCAAGGCGATCGCCCACAAGGCGTGCGCCGACGGCGGCTACCCGCTCGACATCCTCTGAGAGCCCCTGTCTTCGCGCCAGCCGAGAGTGACGCGCCTCACGCCGTCGACGTGAAGCCGGGGGCTCACGTCAGCGAGTCTTGCCGGTACTTCGCGACCAGCGCGGCGCGCGTGTCGACGCCCAGCTTCGCGAAGGCGCGCGCGACGAGGACCCGGACCGTCGAATGAGACAGGCCCAGCTCGTAGGCGGCCTCCTTGTTGGTCTGTCCCATCGACAAGCACGCGACCACCTGTCGCTCTCGCTCCGACAGCCGCGACATCGGCTTCGTCGTCATCGCGTTGACGCGCGCGACGATGTAGTGCTCCCCGTCCCTCCGAAACTCGTCCACGAGCGTCCAGCGCGCGCGCACCATCGCTTTCCACGAAGGGAGCGACCGCTCCGGCTCGCTCCGATACTCCGTCCGCGCGCGTACGATGCCCAGCGCCGCGTCGCGCAGCGCGTCGCGCTCCGGCTCCGCCGCGCGCTCCAGATGCTCGACCTTGCCTGCCGGAGTCAGGATCGCTTCCGCCTCTGCCGGACCGACCTCCTCGGAGGTCTCGCGCGCTGCGAGGCGAAGGCGTAGCCGGAGACTCGACCTCAAGTGCGCCGCCACACGATTCCAACGTTCGCGCTCGGTCCCTTCCAGCGTGGACAGCTGAGGGAGCGGCGCGCCAATCCAACAGCCGACCCCGATCGGATCGATCGCGTTCACGACCATGATGTCGCGAATCCCCGCGGGATGAAGGACACCTCGCACGCCCGGGTGGTTCGCGTAGCCCGGCGTCTCGCTCGCCATCATCGCCGAGCGCGCGATCCACGAGTCGCGCACGAAGGAGTCGTTCGACTCGTGGTTCAGCATCGCGATGCCGGCTTCGTCGACCGGGCAGCCGTCGACCAGAAGGCTCTTCACCCGGAAGGGGCGATCGTTCGTGTCATAGACGTAGGCCGCGATCCCCAGCCCCGCGTCGACCGACGGCCTGATCGCGTCGATGAGCCCCTGCAGCCATTCTCGCTCGGGACGGTCGACCGCGTAGGCCGCTTCGAGAACGCTGACCAGATCTGGACCCATCGCGGCCCCCATCGTGTAGGGTCGAGGATAGCGCACCGGCATCGCGCTGAGAAGGCGACGACCTTCGCTCCTCGAGTCGGCTGCGTCCGATGCCCTCCGCTGGAGCCCGTCCGAACCGGGCTTGATTCACTTCTCGAGATCCGCGGCGGTGAGCGGACAGGAGCCGCGTTCGTACGGCGCCCCGAGAGTATCGACGCTCGCCGTCGTCACGTTGATGCCGGCCCCGTCGCGCGGAACGACTCGGCGTGGGCCAGATCGACCGTCCACGTGACGGTGAGCATCGAGCCCGGGGGCGCCGACCTCCGGTCGCCCGTGTCGATGGCTTTGGCTTTCGGGCTCACCGTGCGATGCGGAAGCGCGGCGCTTACAAGCGTGACGTAAGCGCCTCCGCGATTTCGACCGCGCGGGCGGTGAGTATCATCCGCCGCATGGGAAAGCGCACGACGGGTGCCGGCATCAACGTGACGACGGCGAGCGTCGGTCTCTCTCGCGACGGTCGCCCTCGGCGCAGCGGTGATGCTCGTGAGGAGCGTCAGCGAGGCCCGCGACGAGCGCCGGCAGCGACGAGGACGCCGCGAGCGGAGGGTCACCTCATCGGTTCGGCGCGCGCCGTGCGCGCGGCGGCATTTCTCGTCGGTCTCTTCGGTCTCGCGGTGGCGGTGACCGCCGACGCCGCGCCGGTCAAGCCGACCGCCATGGCCCAACCGAAGAAGTTCGTGACGAACGCGCGACCGAAGTGCGAGTGGACCGGGACCCTCCCGGCGCTGCCCGCCGCGTGCGCGGGCAAGGCGCCCACCCTCGCGCAGTGCCTCGATCCGACGTTCCTCGCGGGGGCGTGCGGCAAGACCGACGCGATCCAGAAGAGCTACTGCACGAAGCTGCTCTTCGACGACTATTGCAAGGTCGGCGGAGGAAGAGAAGAGGAGCTCGTCTTCCCCGCGGCGAACCCGAAGTTCGCGCCGCCGCACGCGATAAGCCCCGCGACGCCGACCGCGCTTCACATCCCGCCGGGCACGGCGATGGGCGGCCGGCAGGTGCCGTACCTCGGCCTCACGAAGACGAGGCCGGTGCCGGCGTCGAAGCCGCCGGCGCCGCCGCCGAACGGCGCGACCGCCCTCTCGGCGGGCGTCGGCGGGACGAACATCGTGCTCTCGGGCTCCGGCTCCGGAACGTTCGGGACGATCAGCGTCGGGCAATGGCTCCCGAAGATGAACAGGAGTCGCGGGAGCCTCTACGGCGTTCACCAAGGACTGGTGCTCTCGGGTGGAAGCTCCACCCCGCAGGTCGAACAGGCGACCAACGACCTCTTCAGCCAGATGACCGTCGAGGGCATGTGGGTCGGAAACGGTCAACCGACCGCGGCGAACATGGCCATCAACTCCTGCGCCGAATACTCGTACCAGCGTTGGTACGACTATTTGCGGTTCAAGTACGCCGCGAAGCAACTCTCACGCGACTACCGGGGCGTCTTCGCGCTCGCGACCGATCCCGGCTCCCCGGTGAACCTCGAGAAGGCGACGCTGACGCAGTTCGGCGGCGCCACGATGCCCTCCGCGTGGCCGCGGCCGCAGAGCGCCACCTACGATCACACCCGCGTGCTCCCGCACAACCCGTTCTTCCTGCCGCCCACGATCGTCACGAACGCGAGCAACGAGGCGAAAGCGACGGCGGTCCTCGCGCGGATCGCGAAGTATGGGGACGGCCCGCCGACCAACAAGAAGTACATGAGCGCGCCGGGCGGCACGCGCTTCAACCTCCACAAGGTCCTCAAGCAGCAGATCGAGTCGCGCTACGGCCTCTCGGACGACCAATACGCCGAGCGCCAGGCGCGACAGGACCGCTACCTGGAGATGATCCTCTCGCGGGACACGATCCAGGAGGAGCTCGTCTGCGCGCGAACCCCGCACGTCTGCTGCAGCGCCCCGCCGACGAACACGCCGAACCAGCTCCACGAGCTCTTGATGAAGATCCAGGGTTGGGCGGTCATCAACCCGGATCCGACGAAGTTCGCGGGGTGGGGCGTCGACGTCGGCACTCCGCAGGTCTACGACTCGTGGATCGGCGTCGAGCAGGGCCTCATCGCGGGCGCGGTGCGAGCGCTGAAGGGCAGCCCCTCCGGGCTCACCGGCAAGGTTCGCGCCCCCGTCGCTCAGGGAGCACAGTTCAAACAGAAGGTGGCGGGCGGTCAGGCATCCCAGTACTCCCAGACGGCGCCGCCGGCGATGAAGGGCATCGGCGGCAAGTCGACGTACACGAGCGCGCAGGTCACGACGGGCCTCGGCGGGCAATCGTGCGAGGCGAACTGGGCCGCGAAGAAGGCCTCCCTCGAAGCGGCGATGGACGCCGTCGCCAAGCAGCTCACCGATCTCGTGATCAAGGAATACGATCTCGGCGCGGAGGGCTGCTTGGCCGAGCCCGTCGGCGGCGACCTCGGCAACAGCTGCGACTGGTCCTACGAGAAGTTCTCTCACTTCGTGATGTCGTACTTCGACGAAGAGGTGCAGACGGACTTCGACAAGTGCAACACCGCGACGCAGGGCACCTTCACCACGCTGAAGGACCCGGCCAAGCAGACGTTCATCTACCCGTGCGAGCTGCGTCACGACTTCTCGGCGGACCAGCACGACGTCGGGCTCTACATCGAGGCGACGCCGCAGAAGGGTCAGCGCTTCGCGTGTGAAGGCAAGCGCGCCGCTCGAGACGTCGAGAGCTACCTCCGAGCGAACGCCGAGAAGGTCAGACAGATCCCGATCAAGTCGCAGGGCGTCGTCGGCGAGTCGTCCGGTGACAGGTGGTCGATCGGAGACACCTCCACGTTCGGAGCCTTCCTCGACTTCAACCTCGGCTGGGAGATCAAGAGCGGCGGGGCCGAGATGAGCGACGGCGCGTGGTGCAAGCCCGTCGGCTCGTCGACCTTGAAGGCGTCCGCCGGCTTCAACTTCTTCGGCTCCCGCCTCGAGGTCATCGACGGCAACGCGACCGCAGAGACGACCGGCGACGGCGTCTGGTACACGGCGATAGGACGCTACAGGGACTTCGAGCACCCGACGAGCTGGGTCCCGCTCTTCGAGAAGCGCGACCGCGTCCGAGGCACCACGCCGGTGCTCCAGCTCCCGGCTCCCATCGCCTTTCTCGGCGGCGCGCGCGCGGACTTCTGGACGATGGTCGGCCCCGTCCCGCTCCACATCTTCTTCGGCGGAGCCGCGATGGCCGGCGCCATCATGAAAGACGTCGGGACCGTCAACGGTCCCGCCGCCTGCGCGGACAGGACGAAGGCGAGCGAGGGCGTGGTCTACGGCTTCCAGAGCGGCGCTCAGTTCGTACCGTTCACGCGCGCCGACGCCTTCGGCGACGCGTCGCTCGACGTCGGCGTCGCCGCCGCCGGCCTCCACATCGATCTCCTCCTCGTGCGGCTCGGGCTGCCGACGGGATCGATGGTGACCATCCCCACCGGCGGTCAAGCGGCCATGCTGTCGGGGAGCAACCTCACCGTCGACGCTCTGTCGGGACGGATATCGGCCTACGTCCGCGCCGGCTTGCCTCCGCTCGCAGTGACCTACGAGACGACGCTCTTCGCGTGGGACGGCATCCACGAGTCCGTGAAGCTCTGGGGCTCCGATGCGACGGCGCCGGTCAAGCTGTTGAGCTGGGCATCGGACAAGACCGTCGACACGGACCAGATCAAGTGCATCGCCGGGCAGAACCCGACGATCAACATCCAGCGTCCGTACTGCTTGAAGCATGTCGTCGACGCCAGCAAGACATGCTCCCCCTACCCCGAGGAGACCTACTGCAACGCGGCCATCAGGCCGTACAAGCTTCGCGGCACGCCCTGATCGGATCCATGACCCGTCAGCGGCTGCGCATTCTGGTCGCCGTCGTCGCGGCCGTCCTCGCCGGCGCGGCGCTCACCCGAGCGCCGCTGGGTTCGGTCGCGCGCGGGGAGGCTCGTACGACTTTGGAGTGGCCCGCGGGAAAAGAAGAAGTCTACGCGCTCACGTGGACCACCACGACCTCGTCCAAGGTGATGATGGCTGGCACGACGCCGACCGAAGGTGGTGGTGGCGGCATCGAGACGAAGGTCGCGCTCGACGGCGATCTCGTCGTGTCGTCGTACGGCCGCGAAGGTGACGACGTCGTGCTCGGGGCGCGCTTCGAGCACCTCACGCGCGCCGAGGTGAACGCCCTCGGAAAGCCGCTGCTCCCGTCGATGGACGTCGCGCGCGAGGTGCTGGAAGGAAGGTCCGTCGAGCTCGTCGTCAAGCCGAGCGGCGAGATCTCGCGCGTGCGGTTTCGGCCAGCCGATCCTGCGCTGTTTCGCTACCTGATGCAGGCCGTCGTGACCGAGCTCGGCGTGCGGGTCATCGCTCCGGGGGCCTCGGCGTCGGCCGATCTCGACGGGCCGAGCGGACGTGGGCCCGTTCGCTTCGCGCGCGATCCACGGCGACCGCGCCTGATCACGCGGACGAGGGAGCGGTACGACGTGCTCGGGGCTTGGCCGGTCGGAGAGCCGCCCCCGCAGACGCTCGAGAGCAATGGGCACGTCGCGATCGATCCCGCCGACGGGACGATCGATGAAGTGGTCGAGACGGAGAAGCTCGAGGCGGCCCGTTCTCCCGAGCAGAAGGACCTCACGTCGAGCACCTCGTTCACGCTGAAGAAGAAGGCGACCCGCGACTTCGACGTGACGACGGCGCGCGCGGGCTTCGTCGACGTTCCGCTCTCGCCGCTCGCAGCCGACGGCGGTGAGACGGAGGAGGCCAGGCGCGCGAGGCTCGAGCAGCGAACCGCCGGCGTGACGATCGAGAGCATCGTCGACGACATCCGGCTCGCCGCCGCGGTGCCCAAGAGAGGCAGCACCCGCTGGGGATGGGTCGCGATGGGGTACCTCGAGCTCCACCCCGACAAGTGCGACGAGCTCGTCGATCGGATGAAGGAGCTCGACATCGACGCTCAGGCGCTCACGATCGACCTCCTCTCCTCCACGGGGCACGAGCAGGCGCAGGCCGCCGCGATGCGGGCGTTCGACCCCGACGCCGGCGTCCTCCGCAGAGGGAGCCCCGAGGAGGCGATCCTCTTCATGCGCCTCGGCTACTTCTCGCTGCCGATGAAGGAGCTCACCGACTTCGTCGCCGCTCGCTACGCGAGGGCGAAGGAGGAAGACGACACACCGATGCGCCGCGCGTCGGCGATCGCGCTCGGCGATCTGATCTCGGCGGTGGCCAAGACCGACCGCCTGTACGCGAGAGAGCTCGATGACGCGCTGGTGCTCGATCTCTACGCCGCGAAGAGCTTCCGGGACCGCGTCGTCTTGATCCAGGCGCTCGGGAACGCCGCGCTCGAGGAGGACGCGCTCGCGATCCGCCTCCAGAGCCGCGATCCGGAGCACGACGTCCGCGTGGCGGTCGCCGGCGCGCTTCGGCGCTTCGATTCGCCGGAGGTGCGCCGGACGCTCATGGAGCTGATCGGCGACGAGCGTCTGGGCGTGCAGCTGCAGGCGCTCGCGTCCCTCGATCGGAAGGACGTCAGCGAGCAAGAGCTCCAGGCGCTCCTCGGCTACGTCGAGAAGAAGAAGATCCACCCGACGAACGTGCAGGCTCTCGCGAACTTCATGGTGAAGCGAAAGGACTCTCCGATGGGGCGCGCGATCCTCGACACGCTGGCGGAGCAGGACGACCTCGACCCACAGACGCGCGCGAGGATCATCCGCATTCGCGACGGCGCGTAGGAGAACCGGCATCCCGGGTTCGGGCCGGGTGCCGTCGACCATGAGCACATGACGCCTTTGCCAAGGAGCGCAGAGGGAGGAGCTGAAGCATGACGACACTCGACGAGGTGCTGGCGCGCATCGAGGCGCTCGATGACGATTTTTCGTTCTTCTCTTCGCAGGACGAGCCTCCCGAGGCCGCCGCCATCGACGCGCTCGAGAGGAAGCTGGACAAGCCGCTCGCGCCGGCGCACCGCGCGCTCATCGAGAGGCTCGGCGCGTGTGCGGTGGTAGCCGACGAGAAGGTGTGGCCGCGCCCCGAGCTCTACTCGATCGCTCCGCTCTGGAAGCATCAATGGGGCTTCGAGGTGTTCGGCGTCTCCGCGGAGGCGCCCCTCGACGCCGTGAAGCAGACGAAGGCGAGGGCGCCGAAGGGCCTCGTCGCGGCGCTCGGCCGGAGCTGCGGGAGCACGGTCGGCTACGACGCGAAGGGCAAGCTCTTCACGTGGGCGAGCGGCGAAGAGCCGTCCGCGATCGAGGCGAAGAGCCTCTTCGTCGTGCTCGACGAGTGGCTGAAGACGCTCGCCGAGGACAAGGTGCAGCTCGCCCAGGAGTCACCCGAAGTCACGCCCGCGTCACCCGAGTCGCCGGAAGACGAGTGGCTCGACAAGATCGCCGACCTCGATACCTACCACCGCGCGGTCCCGGAGCTCATGAAGGAGACGCCGGCCGTCCGCGGTGCCGTCATCGAGCTCGTCGGGAAGCGGCTCGCCCGAGACGACAGCCAGACCGAGCTCATGTTCGCGCTCGGACGCCTCACGGAGGACGCGAGGGCCATCACCGCGCTCCAGCACCACGCGCGGAAGGGACCTGCGCGCGAGGAGGCGATCCGGGCGCTCGGTGAGCAGAAGCTCGACGCGGAGCACGTGGTCCCCACCCTGCTCGCGTGCCTCGACGACGACGACGACGGCGTCATCTACGCGGCGGCGGAGAAGTTAGGAGACTACGCCGCGCCCTCGATGGTGAAGCCCCTCGTCGCGGCGCTCGCGACGGTCCAGAAGAAGGAGCGCTGGGAGTTCGGCGTCGCCGCCGGGACGATCTACGAGACGCTCGCGAAGGTCGGCGCGAAGGCGGCGGGGGAGGAGCTCGCCACGGTCGTCGACACGCTGGCGAAGAACCTCGCGCCGAAGGAGAGGTACGCTGCGCTCCATGCGTTCGAGTCGCTCATCGCGCTCGGACCGAAGGCAAAGGCAGCGGTGCCGGCGCTCGAGAAGGCCGTCTTGCACGACGACCTCTACTTCTCGTCGCTCGCGCGTCACGCGCTCGCGAGCATCACCGGAGATTGGACGCCGCACGTCGAGGCGCTGCGGAAGGCAGCGAAGAGCAAGGACAGCGCGGTGAGCGCGGTCGCCGAGCGAGGCGTCGAAGATTCGAAGCGAAAGAACCGCTGACCCACACGACGATCCTCGAGCGCGCTACGACCACCCGCGAGGGCCTCGCAGCAGGAGCTCGGCGGCCGCTGCGCCGACCAGCGCGGCGATCGTCGTCAGGCGGTGGCGCCGGACGGCACGCGCGAAGGCGGCGGGATCGCCGGCAGCGCTGGTCGCGAAGACGGCGGCGGGCCGCGTCCCCTCGGCGCGCAGGTGCAGCTCTCCGTTCTCCTCCTCGATTCGACCGCACGCCAGGACCCGCCCTCCGACCGGGATCCACTCCTCGATGTCGTAGCGCGACGCCGAGTCTTCTGGATGCCGCCGCGCCGTGCTCGCCCAGATCGTCTCCTCCGGATCGACGACGATCGGCGCGCTCCCGACGTCGATCACGTAGGTGCCCTGGCGAAGCAAGGTCCGTCCCTCCTCCTCGTCCGGGTTCGAGCCGCGCCCCTTGCTCATCCGGATGACGAGCCCGATCGCCGCGCGCGTGCCGGCGATCTCGATGGGGGTCGGATCGCGGACGACGCCTTCGATCCCGGCCCACGCGGTGGCGCCGGAGCCGGGCGACCATCGCGGCGCGGTCGACAGGCCGACGAGCGTGCGGTGCGGGTGCAGATCCACGAGCCCGACGGTGACCGCCCACGCCAGGAGGAAGGAGGCCGCGAGAAGGCTCGCCGCGCGCTCCGACAGCGAGAGGTCGGTCCCGATCGCCTGCAAGACGAGGGCAACGGGGATCACACCGAGCACCATCCGCGTGACCATCATGGTCCCGTAGCCAACGGTCTCGATCGACCGTGTCCGGGCGTGAAAGTCCGGCACGAATCGCGCGGGTCGTAGCGCGAACGCCATCGCGCCGAGCAGGACGAGGAGGCTCCACGCCTCGTGGTCGCGGTGCCATCCGAGGGAGAGCGCGATCCCGAAGGCTACGGCGATCACGAGCACGAGCGCCGCGGGGGCGTAGGCCGCGAGCGGCGGTCGGGTCCGCGGGTCTCCAGCGTCCGTCGGCGCCTTCTTTCGTGGTGGCGCCTCTCGCTTCACCGCCGCGCGCTCGCGTTCGAGCTCTGCGACGGCGCGCGCGTTGGCGTCCTCCCCGACGGCGATGACGCGCGCGCTCATCGCGGACGGACGCGTCGTGGGCGCAGCCCGTGGCCCGCCGTCCGCGGCGAAGGCCTCCTCCGAGACGGAGCCTCCCACGACGACGTCGTCGCCCGCGGCGACCGAGATCCACACGAGCTCGACCTCGGTGAACGGCGGAGCGACGTCGCGCTCGTACGCAGCCGCGGCCGGCAGCTCGTGGATCGTGCTCCAGGCTCCGCGCGCGCGCCTCTCACGACCTGTCAGCGTAGGCTGCCCTGACGCGATGTCGACCGACAGCTCGGCGCCGTCCTCGAGCTCCAGGACGAGCCGTGGCTCGCCTCGGCGGCGAAAGAGCGGAGTCTTCGTCACGCCGTGAAGCCATGCGACCGATGCTCCGCCGGAACGGACCTTCCCGCGTACGAAGACCGGATCCGGCATCGCGCGAGTCTCTCCCAAGTTCGCCTCGCAGACCAGGGCGAGGCGCCGGCGGCCCGACGGCGCCCTTTGCTTGGGACCGAGAGCCGCGCGCAGCTGCTCGAGGTAGTCGTCACCCCGCCGGCGTGACCGCCATCCTGCGGGTCGTGCGGGCGATGAGGGATGTGCCCATATCGTCCTCGAGCGCGGCAACGTTCGACCTCGCCGGGGCACCTGAAGCCGCACCACGTGAGAGGACGGCCGGGGCGGACCGTGGTTGGCAACGCCGAGCCCTTTCGGAGCGTCGGCTCAGGTGCGCGGCCCGCGGGGGATGCGCGTCGAGAAGCGGCTCGCTCCGCGATCGCGACGCGCAGCTCGGTGAGTAGCTCCTGGATGTGCCGAGCGAGATCCGGGCCCTTCGTCGTATGCACCCAGCGCTCGAACGCGCGTCGGAACACCAGGCTCCCCAGGTCGGCCAGCGCGCGAGACTGGTGGGCTCGGCGAGCCCGCGAGCGCCTCGGCGAGTCGTGCCCCAAGGCGCGCCATCTCGAGCAGCTCTCGTTGCCCGGAGCCTCCACCAGGCGCTCCGCCGTCAAGGGCGCCCGGCGCGAGATCGATCTGCTCGCGGCCGAACGCGCTCGGCGCGGCGCGCTCAGTACGAGCACTGGTCGCGCCGCCAGACGTGCGCGACCTTGCCCGCGGTGAAGCGCACGCAGAACGTCGGGTAGAAGAGGTCGAACGAGCCCTTCTCCGAGCGGGGGATCCACGACTGCGGGCGCCCCGCGACCGCGGTCACCTCGCGGCGGGACATGCCGGCCTTCACCCCGCGCGTGCCGACCTCGTACTCGCGGACGACGTCGGTGACGCCGAGCGCCCGCTCCGCCTCGCGCGATCGCTTCACCCGCAAGCGGCGCTGCGCCACGTAGCGCGGCGCGTGGGCGCTCGTCGGCTCGTACCGCGCGACGACGAAGTCGAGGTTCGCGCCGTCGAACGCGTGGAAGAACCAGCGCGGGTGCCCGGCGCGACCGTAGGCCTTGGAGAACTCGCTCTCGACCGCCTCGCGCGTCTGGACGGCCGTGTGGAGGTCGACGTCGAGGAACGAGACGACGTCGAAGTCCTCGAGCGCGACGTGGACGAGCGACGTCGGGACGACGTGACGGTTCACGCGTCCGCTCGCTCCAGGCGCGCACCCCGCGGCGCAGAGGATCGCGCCGACGGCGACCGCCGTCTTGAGCGCCAGAACTGCAACGCTCGAACCGAACCTGCTCACGTGACGACGGCCTCTTCTCTTCCTTCAAACGTGGCTCGCGAACGGGCGTCCGTCGAGGGGAAATCGCGCGGGGAGGCGGCGATCCCCGGCGCCCCGCGACGAGCTCTGCCGGAGGCGGCGCGCCGAGCCGCGGGCTACTTCACGCGGAACGACGCGACGCTCTCTCCAGCCTGACGCCCGCGCGTCTCGTCCGTCAGGTTCGGGCGGAAATCCCGGTACGACATCGTCACGAAGCGCATCGGCGTCGCGTAGATGCACGCGGCGACGAAGAACGCTCCCGACGGCGACGAGCCGCTCCACCGCGCCTGCAGCGTGTGATCGGCCTCGAAGAAGCGCACCTCGGTGAACCGGCAGTCGTCCCCCGCCTCCCTCCGGACCTCCGCCATCTGCTCCTGGACCTTCCGGCCGATGGCGTCCTGACGCTCGTCGGCGTCGAGCTCGTCGGGCAGGTGGATGACGGAGACGAGGATCTGACGCTCCCCCGTCACCTCGAGGAACTCGAAATCGTTCGGACCGAGCTCGCTCTCGTTCCAGGAGCCGAGGAGCGCGATCTTGAAGTCCGGCCGGCCGAACCGCGAGACGCGGCGCGACAGCTCGAGCGATCCGAGATCGCTCGGCGCGAGGATCGCCGTGAGCTCGGGCGGCGGCGGCCCGAGCTCGCGCGCGTAGCGGCTCGCGTTCAGGCCGTTCTCGTCGACCTGCGACCGGTCGGCGCCGGCGCGGAGGAGCACCCGCACCGTCTCCACGAGGTGCCCCCGCGCGGCCTGCATCAGCGCGGTCGTGCCGTACCGGTTGGCGGCGAGCGGATCGGCGCCCGCCTTGAGGAGGACGATCACGGCCTCGACCAGGCCGTGACGCGCACACAGCATCAGCGCGTCGTTCCCTTCCTTGTTGGCGAGCTTCGGATCGGCGCCGCGCGCGACCAGGAGCTCGACGCCGCCGATGTCGCGGGTCGTCCGGGCGAAGGCGCACGCCGCGAGGAGCGCCGTCATCCCGTCGGGCGCCGGGAGATCGATCGTGGCGCCGCAGTCGATGAGCGACGCCATCACCTCGACTCGGCCGGTCATCGCGGCCATCATGAGGGTCGTCACGCCGTCCTCGCGGCGCCAGTCGGGGTCGGCGCCTTCGGCGACGAGCCGGGAGATGTGGTCCGCCCTGCCGAGCTGCGCGTAGAGCAGCAGGTCCTCGGACATGGTCAGCCCGGTCCGGGACGAACCGCGGCCGCGGCGCGCGCTGCGCCCTCGGCGGCGCGCGCGATCGACGCGGCGCCCGGATCGTCGAGCGTGACCGGCAGGGCGCCGGCGGGCGTCCACTCGACGAGCCCGCGCGCCGGAGTCACCTCGAGGGCCGGCGAGTGCGCGAGCGGCACGAGCTCGCCGCCGTCCATGATCCCGATCGCGATCCGTACGATCGCGCCCGGGGGGAGATCCCGGAGGACGAGCTCGCCGGCGGCGGGATCGCAGGCGACGTCGCGCGTCACGCGCCGCGGTCCGTCCCAGGACGGCGCGAAGGCGACCGCGCGGACGAAGAAGAACGCCTCCTCGGCGAGGCGCCGCGCGTGCGGACCGAGCCGCCACCAGACGTACGAGCTCCCCGCGTCGAGCGGGATCGCGACGCACTCGGTCTGGACCGACGCGCGCGGCAACGTCGCCGGGTCTTCGATGCGCGGCGTCTGGGCCTCGGAGTCGGGCGACGACGCCGGCTCCACCTCGGGCGGCGACGCCGGCGCCTCTTCTTCGGGCGACGACCGCGCGGGCGACGACGCGAACGCCGCCGGCTCCGCCTCGGGCGGCGGCGCCGGGGCGACGCCGAGGTGGGCGCCGATCTCGTCGGCCGCGAGCTCGTCGGGCTCGGGCGGGAGCGGCGACCGGGGACCGACGTAGCTGCTCGCCTCGAGCTTCTCGAGGAGCGCGCGCGCGGCGCCGTGCTCCGGCTCGGCCTCGAGCACGCGCGCGAGCGTCTCGACGGCGCGGAGCTTGTGCCCCTGGGCGGCGTAGATCTCCGCGAGCGTGACCGTCGGCACGGCCTGGGGCTCGGGCCGCGGCACCTGCGGGAGCGGGCTCCCGAGCGCCGCGCGGAGCCGATCGGCCGCGTCCGGCAGGTGAAGACCGCGCTCGACGACACGGGAGAGCAGGTCGCGCGCGATGCCGAAGAACCCTCGGCTCTTCTTGAGCTGCGCGGGATCGATCGCCGGATCGAGCCGGAGCAGCTCGTCGATCAGCTCGGGGCGCGTGAGGACGCGCGCGCGCCGGACGCCGGCCGCTTGCGCGCGCGTGACCAGGCCTTCGCGATCGAGACGCTCGAGCTCTGCGCGGTCCATCGGGATCCCTTCGTCGTACCCGGTTTGTCGAGCCCGAACCACCCCGAACCGCGGCCGGCCCGCGGCGTCGCGCCTCTCCGTCAGCGTCGCGCGTTCACCTGAACCGACGCGACGTAGTCGTAGGTGCCGCTCTCCTTTGGGTTGGCGAAGAGGTGGACGTCGTAGGTGCCGGTCGCGGGGAAGTCGCAGCGCGCCCGGGTGTGGGCGTCGGTCTCGCACCGGACCCGCGCCCCGCCGCGGCGCTCGGCGCGGCCGCCCGCGCTCGGCTCGAAGTCCACGAGGAGGAACACGTTCTTGGGGTTGCCGATCGTGAGGTCGAGCGATCCGCCGGTCGAGACCTGCGACCGATCGGGCGAGAGGAGCTCGAGGCCGTGGGCGATGAACGTCGGGGTGACGACCGGCCGCCGGAAGAACTCGGCGCGCGAGACCGGCCGCTCGAGGAGCTGCCATTTCTCGTCGTCCGGGAAGTGCGACAGGATGAACTGGCTCGGGGGCGTGAACAGGTACTCGGTCTTGTAAGCCTTCTCGAAGGCGCCGTCCTTCGGGTGCCCGGCGTTCCAGGTCGGGTCGATGAGGTACCAGGCGCCGTCGATCTTGGCGGCGTTCCAGGCGTGGTGCTCGCCCTCCATCGGCGACGTCCTCGAGCGCACGTCGCCCGTGACGTAGAGGATCTCGTCGCCGGTCGCCTTCCCGAGATCGGCGAGCAGGCGCGCGTAGCCGGCGCAGACGCCCACCCGCGAGCGGAAGACGTGGTCGGGATCGCCGTCGTGATGCGGGACGGCGCCGGCGAAGTAGGCCGGGACGTCGTAGGCGATGCGGTCGGCGACCCAGTCGTGGAGGGCCTTCACGCGGAGCATCGGATCGGTCTCGTGCTCCGCGATGTACTTGCCGACGCTCTCGACGCTCACCTCGACCTCGCGCGGCATGTCGACGACCGCGGGGTGGAGCTGCGCGGGCCACGGATAGCTCTTCGCCGGGCGCGCGGCCGAAGGCGCCGGCCCGCTCGAGCCTCCCCCCTCGCTCGCGCCGTCCCCTCCGTTCGCGTCTCCCGCCGCGCTCGAGCCGCCCGTCGGCGCGGGCGTCGGAGCGACGTCCTTGCCGTCGCGCGAGCCGCCCTCCTCGCGGTACGGGTTGTCGTTCGAGGCGCGGTAGACCCACTCGACCGCGCCGGCGCAGTCGAGGAGCAGCGCGCGCGCGCGCTCCGCCGCCGGTCCGTGCTGGCCGTCGAGCATCCAGTCGCCGCGCGTCGAGGCCGCGACGAACGCGCGCGAGGGGAAGAGGCCGAGCAGGACGACGAGGAAGACGACGTTGATCGCGAGGGTCCGGAGGATGAGCCGGTCGGAGAACGTGAGGAAGCGTCGCTTCCCTCGCTGCTTGCGCGCCCGCAGCGCGCCGACGCCCTCCCACGCGAGCGGGAGCCCGGGGAACAAGAAGAAGCCCGCGAGGACGGGCAGCCACGCGGCGCGGTTCGCGAACGCGGCGAGCGACGACGCGAGCCAGACGCCCGCGAGCGGCGCGGCGATCATCAACGCGACGGCCGCGGCCTTGAAGGCGAGCCCGAGCCACGACAGCGATCGGTCCGAGCGGCTCACTTCTCGACAACGTAGACACGAACGCGCCGGCCCGCCACCCGCGCCCGGTCGTTCAGCCGCCGTCGCCGGGCGGCGCGGTCGCGAGCGACCGCCGCGCGGCCTCGGCGTCGAGGGCGATCTGCGCGCGGAGCTCGTCGAGCCCGGAGAACTTCTTCTCGTCGCGGATCCGGCTCACGAGGTGGACGCGCATCGACTGCCCGTAGAGATCGCCGTCGAAGTCGAACAGGTGGACCTCGACGCGCAGGTTCGCGCCGTCGACCGTCGGGCGCACGCCGAGGTTCATCACGCCCGGCCGGTCGTCGGCGAACACCGCGTACACCCCGCGCGGCGGCAGCACCTCCGGGACGCCGCCGAGGTTCGCGGTCGGGAAGCCGATCGTGCGGCCGCGGCGGTCTCCGCCCTCGACGACTCCGGAGATCGAGTGGCGGCGACCGAGCAGACGGGTCGCCTCGTCGAGATCGCCGCCGGCGATCGCGTCGCGCACGCGCGTGCTCGAGAACGGGCCGCGCTCGTCGCCGGCGACCTCGGCGGCGGCGACCTCGAAGCCGAGCTCGCGTCCGAAGCCGCGCAGCGCCTCGAGATCGCCCGCGCGCTTGGCGCCGAAGCGGAAGTTCTCGCCCACGACCACGGCGCGCGCGCCGAGCCGCTCGACGAGCAGCTCCTTCGCGAACCGCGACGGCGTGAGCGCCGCGAAGTCGAGGGTGAACGGCTCGACGACGACGTCGTCGGCCCCGTGACGGCGGAGGAGCTCCACGCGGCGCTCGAGCGTCGCGAGCCGCGGCGGCGTGAACCCGCGCAGCACCTGGCTCGGGTGAGGATCGAAGGTCAGCACCACCGTGCAGAGACCGCGCGCGTCCGCGAGCGCGCGCGCCTGGCGGAGCACGGCTTGATGACCACGGTGAACGCCGTCGAGGTTGCCGATGATGACGGCAGACTGCACGAAGACCAGGATAGAACAGCTCGACGCCTCCGGGTCCGGCTCCTTTGGCGCGTCCCCGCTCTTTTCACGCCGCGAGCGCGAAGCTCAGCAGGGGGGCGCTCGCGCGGCACGCGCGGCGCCGTCAGGGAGCCTGACACTCGGGCGGCACGGGGAACTCCGCGCAGATCCCGGAGTCGATCCCCTCCTGGCTCGGGCCGATGATCTCGACGACGCCGCGCGAGCCCTGCGAGAGGAGGACCGTGCGCGGCTTGCCGGTGCAGCTCCCCACGCGCTCCCCGACCCGGACCGAGCCCTCGAGCGCCGAGCAGCCGCCGCTCTCGTTCGGCACCGTCCACGCCTGCCCCGTCGGGTAGACGAGCGAGATGGCGTAGCGGCCCGTCGGGAGGCAGCCGCGGCGGACCTCACGCACCATCGGCTCCGCGGCCACCGCCTTGGCGTCGAAGAGCGGGCGCTGGCCGGTCTCGCTGCCGTCCGCGCTCCGGCCGGTGAGGTGCGGGGTGACGAGCACGCCGCCGAGGTCGACGCGGCGCGGGTCGAAGCAGAGCGCCGCCGGCCTCACGAGCGCCGTCAGGTGATCGCGCAGCGCCGCCGTCGTCGGCGCCGCGGGCACGGGCCCGGCGATCGTCCGCGCGAGGCTGTCGTCGAAGAGCGTGATGCCCTGGATGACGACGAGCGGCCCGGGCGGCTTGCCCGTGACCAGCGTCTCCTCGCGCGTCCCCTGCACCACGAGCGACTGGAGGTCGGTCTTGCGCTCGGGATCGCTCGCGAGCTTCACGAGCGCCACCTGCGGCCAGAGCGCGGGCACCGAGGGGTTCTCCGGGATCGAGCCGCCGCGCGCGAAGACGAGCAGCCCGCCCTTGCCGTTCGGCGGGAGCGCGGGGAGCTGGAAGCCGAAGGGCTGACGCGGATCGGTCGCGTCGTCGACCTCGTTCCGCGCGACGCCCCAGACGAGCTTGAGGCTCTGGAAGCCCTCCTGGTACGCGGCGAGCGTCTGCGGCGTCGGGTTCGACGGCGGCGCGAGCACGTGGACGTCCTGGGTCATCGCGAGGATCGGCACGGCGAGCGGATCGGCCACGGTGTTCGCCGGCGATCGCAGCGGCTCGCCGATCTCCTCGGCGCTCGTCTCCGTCTTCGTGACCGGATCGATGTGGCGCGGATGGAAGTACGGGCGCGTGAACGGGACGACGCGCCCGATCGAGACCGGGACGTTGTCGGCGACGTAGCCGTTCGGCCCCATCGTGAAGTCGGGGATCTCGTCCGGGGGCGCCGGCTGGCGGATGCCGACGTCGACGGGCCGGTAGATCGGCTGGTACGCGAGGTTGCCCGCGTTCACGCGCGCGTCTTCGACGTCGATGTAGCCGCCCACGAGATCGCCCGCCTCGGGGAGGTTCCTGAACTTGAACGTCGGCCAGAAGCGACCGCGGCGGTCGTAGAACGCCGAGACGACGTACGAGCCCGGCTCGACCGGCGCCACCGCGAACGGCGCCGACGCCTCGACGTTCGTCGTGGCGGGCGGACAGAACAGCTCGTCGGCGACGGTCCGCGGCTGGTTGGCGAAGAGGACGTCGCCGGGCACCGCGACGAAGTTCACCGCGCCCGTCGCGAGGCCGCTCGGCGGCGGCGGGTTCCGCCGGTCGAAGACGAGCACCACCGCGTTGCCGACGATGTGCCCGGCGCGGGAGCACGGCGGAGGCCCCACGTAGGTCACGGTCCCGCGGATCACGCCCCGGGGCGGGAAGAGCCGCTGGTCGTTGCGCTGGTCGTCGATCGGCACGTCGCCGCACGCCGTCACCGCGAGCGTGAGCAGGGTCAGGAGGAGGAGGAGACGGCGGAGCATCAGAACCGGTAACCGAACTGGAGCATGACACGCCGGCCGAGGAGCTGGCCGAACGGGTGCTGCCGGTGCTCGAGCCCGAGCACGTTGAAGCCCACGACGCCGACGTCGGCCTGGTTCGAGAGGAAACGATAGCCGACGCGGGCGTTGACGAGCGCGTACTCGGAGAGGCGGAAGCGCTCCTGCTCGATCTGCTGCCGCACGAAGTTGGTCACCTGCTCGGCCCACTGCTGGTCGGCGATGAAGTGGAAGTCGACCGAGCCGTCGAAGCCCGCCTGGGTGCGGAGCTGGACGCCCGCGTTGACCTTGTGCCGGCTCGTGCGCTGGTCCGCGACGATGCGCGAGAGCTCGTCCGCGGTGCAGCCCGAGTTGTCCTGCTGCACGAGGTTCAGCGTGTAGTTGGCGTAGAGGTCGAGGCCCTCGGTCGGGTAGGTGCGCAGGCTCGCCTCGCCGCCGTACACGTTGTACGCCTGGCACTGGTTGTCCCAGCCGCCGAAGCCCACGGGGAAGAGCCCCGTCGCGATGTCCTGCTGCCCGGCGGTCGGGAAGTCGGCGACGGTGAGCGGCCTCGTCGCGGCGAGCTGGATCAGGCTCGAGACGCGGTTGAAGTAGAGCGCCGTGTCGACCGTGAAGACGTCGCTCTCCTGGTTCAGGTAGCCGAGCTCGGCGCTGAGGATGCGCTCCGCGTTGACGATGAAGCTCGGGTCGTCGCGGCGGACGCCCTCGGAGAACTGGCCGGCGCCGGTGACCGGCAGCTGGATCGGCAGGCGGAGGTACGACTCGAGGAACGTGGGCTTGCGGAACGCGGTGGCGACGGAGCCGCGGATCGTCGACTGCGCCGACGGGTGGAGGAGCACCGCGCCGCGCGGCGACTGCTGGAAGCGCTCGAGGTACGGCACCCAGTCGAGGCGGTAGTCCGCGACGAGCGAGATCGGCTTGGCGATCTTGAGCTCGTCGTGGAGGAAGAGCGCGTAGTGGTGCTCGAAGCGATCTTGATCGAGGTACGTCCAGACGACGTCCTTGTAGCGGTACGCCGCGCCGATCCGGAGGTCGTTGACGAAGTCGGCCGAGACCTCGAGCCGCCCCTTGTAGACGACCTCGCCGTCGACGATGTTCTGCTCGACGCGCGTCGGCAGGAGCGACTGCCCGACGTAGTTCACGTTGAGGCTCGAGTCGCCGCGGAGCCGGTTCCAGAAGACGCGCGCGTCGAGGTGCTCCGAGCTCCACGAGGTCGTCACGTCGGTCGCGGCGAACGACGGCAGGACGATGTCCTGGAGCGTGCCGATGCCGAGGATCTCGAGCGAGCCCTGCGCGAGGCCGCCGCCGAACGAGAGCGTCCCGGCCTTGCCGAAGCGCCGCGCGCCGCGCGCGTCGAGGCGGATCGTGCGCGAGCTCTCGACCTGATCGCCGACGCCGGTGCGCACGTCGGCGCGGCCGTTCGGGACCTCGCGCGACCAGCGCGGGAGGTAGTCGTAGCCGGCGGCCATGCGCCAGCCGAGCTCGCCCTCGCGGCCCGCCGCCCAGAGGCTCCCGTGCGTCGTCGCCTGGCTGCCGTAGGCGCCGGCGAGGCCGCTCTTCCCCTCGCCCGGCTTCTTCGTGATGATGTTGACGACGCCGTTGAACGCGTCCGCGCCGTAGAGCGCCGAGCCGGGGCCGCGCACGATCTCGATGCGCTGGATGTCCTCCACGCCGATCGAGAGCGTCTGCCAGATCGTGGCGCCGAGGATGTCGGCGTAGACCGAGCGCCCGTCGACGAGCACCAGCGTCTTGTTCGCGAGGCGCTGGTTGAACCCGCGGATCGACACCTCGGTCTGTCCGCCGGTCACCTGCATGATGTCGACGCCGGCGAGGCGCCGGAGCAGCTCCGGGATCTTCGTGATGCCCGAGAGGCGGATGTCCTGCTCCGTGATGACGGCGGTGGAGCTCGGCGCGTCGAGCGGGCTCTGCGCCCCCTTCGACGCGGTGACGATGCTCTCGGCGAACACGTCCTCCGTGCGCGCCGCGCCGATGTCACCCGCGGGGCCGCCCGACGGCGTCGCCGGCGGCGGCGTGACCGGCGGCGTCGTCGGCGTGCCCGAGGGCTTGTCGGGCGCCGGCTTCTCCGGCGCCGGGCGCGGCGGCTCGGGCTGCGCCTTCTCCCGCTCCCGGATCTTCGCCTCGAGGCCCTTGAGGATCGCGAGCGTCTCGTCGCGGTCCGGCGGGTTCGTCTCGAGGTACTTCTTGAAGTTCTCGACCGCCTTCTCGAGGTTGCCCGCCTCGGCGTGGGCGCGCGCGATGTTGTAGAGGACGTTCGGGTGCGGGAGGATCTCGTAGGCCTTCTCCAGCTCGGAGATGCCGTCGTCGTATTTGCCGGCGGAGATGGCATCCATCCCCTTCTTGAAGTGCGCGCGGGCCTCCGTGCGCGCGTCCGCCAGCGCGGGGCGCGCGACGAACGTCGCGAGCGCGAGGACGATGAGCGCGCCGGCGGCGCGTAGGCGCGGAGACACCGGGCCGGAAGGTTAGACGGCCTCACGCGCGGGGTGGGAGCACAATCTGCGGAGGGGGCTTTTCACGCCGCGAACGCCGAGAGGATACGGAGGGGACCTCGCGCGCGCCGGCGGCGCCTCGGCGCCGTGCGGGTGGCGCCGAGCCGGAGGCTGGCCATCGCTTCGAGCGCGGCGGCGCGCGGCGAGGCGGGACCGGCCGCCGATCTCGACGCCGCCCGTGCTCGGGACCGCGACGCCGCGGGCGGTCAAGCTCCGCGGAGCGCCGACGCGATCCGCTGGCGGAGCTTCCCGTCCGTGTCGGGATCGGCGGCCAGGCGCTCGAGCACGGCGTCGGCGGCGCGGAGGTCTCCGCGTCGGGTGAGGAGGAAGTCCGCGAGCGGACCGCGCGCGTCGGGGTGGACCGAGCCGAGGAGCGTCCAGTCGAGGGCCTCGAGCTCGGAGACGTCGCGCCGCGCGAACGACTGGGCCGCGGAGCGCGCGACCGTGCCCTCCGCGTCGGAGAGCAGGCCGACGATCGCGGCGAGCGGCGCGCCGTCCGGCGCGCGCATGTTCCGGAGCGCCGAGGCGACGGCCGCCCGCACCCCGGGGTCCGGGCTCGACGCGAACGCGAGCACCTCCGCCGCGTCCTCGGAGAAGCTCCCGTTACCGACGGCGCGGAGCAGCGCGGCCTGCTCCTCCGCGGTCTTCGCGACGCGCAGATCGCCGACGAGCTCCGTCATCGCGCGGCGCGCCGCCGGCCGGTCGACCTCTCCCCGCGCGCGCGCGACGGCGCCGAGCGTGTACGCGAGCGCGAGGCTCCGCGGCGAACGCGGAGCCCGGCGCGCCGCGGCCCTTCGCTCGCGCTCGACGAACGCGAGCGTCTCGACGGTCGGCAGCTCGAGGTGCCCGAGGCGCTGCACGAGCTCGGTGTAGACGTCGTCCGGCGCGGCCTCCGCCCAGCCTCCGCGCGCGAGCGCGGAGACCATCGCGCGCTGGCCGCGCGGGTGCCCCGCGATGACGACGAGGTCGAACGCGCGCGTCTGGAACGCGAGCTCCGCGGTGCGCGCCGAGGCGACGAGCGCCTCGGCCTCGGGCTCGTGGACCGCGAGGTACGCGGCCGCGCTCGCGATCCACGTCTGGTCGCTCCTCCCCGGGAGCGCGATCGACGCGTGGATCTGCGTGACGACGTCCGCCATCGTGACGGCGCTCGCGCGGCGCTCGAGCTGACGGCGCCGGGACTCGACGTCGTCGGCGAGCTCGCCGTCGTCGTCGGCCTCCGCCGGATCGGGCGGCGCCTCGCGGAGGGCGGGCCCCAGGTGACGGAGCTCGAAGCGCACACGGAGCGAGGTCGCAGACGCCCGCGCGCGATCGCGGACGCGCTCCTCGGCGCTCGCCTCGAGCATCGCGCCGTCCGCTCCGACGCGCACGCGCCCGGAGCCGCCGGCCTCGCTCGCGTCGCGCGCCGCGACCTCGCCGCGCGCCTCGGGGGCCCCGACGCCGTCCTCGAACGGCATGAAGCCGACGAGCTCCGTGTGCACCACGTGGCGCTCCTTCGGATCGCGAACGAGCACGCGCATGGCGACGCCGCCCGCGCCCTCGCTCGTCGCCGTGGGAAGACCGCTGCCCGCGAGCACGCGGGCGACGAAATCCGTCGCGACCTCCTGGACGAGGCGCGCCTCGAGGGTCGCGCCGCCGCTCGCGGTGACGCGCTGGACCTCCGCGTCCTTCAAGTCGACGCGCACCGTCGTCGCCTCCAGCGTCCGGGCCGCCGCGTCGGAGGTGGAGAGCGTCGGGCGTCCGAGCGCGACGACCTCGGCGCGCGCGACGCGCGCGAGGTGCATCACGACCGTCACGGCGCCCTGCCCCGCGCCGGGGAACGTCTCGACGACGAGATCGCCGCCGAGCTCGACCCTCGCCTCGAGCGGCGACTCGTCGCCCACGCCGAAGCTGCGCGAGGACGTCGACTCGTAGGTGAAGGCGTACGTGGCGGATCGCGCCTCGCGCAGCGAGGTACGAGGCAGCGGCGCCTCGACGGCTGCCGCGGACGGCGGAGCCGGCGCCGCCCTCCTGACGTAGGCGGCGCCGACGACACCGAGGAGGAGGAGCCCGAGCCCCGCGCCGATCCACCGCCTCAATGGCAGCTCCACTTCGAGCCCGCGTTGCGGCACGGGAACGCCGGGCTGCAGGCGCCGGTCCCTTGGCTCGCGCGTCCGCAGCTGTTGATGTCCTTGTTCTCCGAGTCCTTGATCGTGCCGCACCACTCGCCGTTCAGCTTCGAGCAGATCACGTCGTTCGGACCGACGTTGCTCGCCAGCGCGATGCCGATGTCGGCCTGCGAGACGTTCTTCTCGTAGCCGAAGAGCCGCGCGCTCGTCCCGATGCCCGGCCAGCCGAAGAGCGTGGCGTCGTACGTCACGTCGAACGGGCTGACGCCCACCGAGACGTAGGCGCTCACCTTGCCGCGCAGGAGCTCGAACGCGAGGTCGCCGCCGTTCTTGAAGCGGAAGTCCTTCGTCTCCGCGGTCACGCTCACGTCGAGCGGGACGCTCACCGTCAGGAGGTTGAGGTCGAGGCGCAGACCGGCGCTCGCGACGCCGAGGTTCACGTCGGCGGTGGCGTACGCGTCGGCTCGGACCCACGGCGCGATGCGCGAGCGCATGATGACGCCGTTGGGGGCGGCCGGCGAGCTGCAGTTGTTGCCCGCCTTCCCGCCGTACGAGTAGTCGATCCCCGCGGTCGCCGCGAACCCGAAGGTGACCTTCACCGGGATGGGGCCGAGCATGAACCACATCGCGTACTCCTGCCCGCCCAGGAGGTAGCTGTTGACCATCGTGAGCGGCGCGCCGTCGCGCGCGGGCTTCTTGCCGTTGCTCGAGACCACGCGCTGCGGCGGCAGGTGGTCGAAGTCGAGGATCTTGAAGTCGTAGTCCGCGACGGGCGACGTCACCGACTCGCCGTTGCCGACGAGGTTGACGAGCGGCACCGTCGCGCCGAAGAAATAGACGCTCGCGCGCAGGTCCTGGTGCGTGTTGCCGGTGAAGTTGCACGCGACGAGCGGATCGCTCCCGCCGGCGTTCTTCCGGAGCTCCCACTTCGCCGAGTAGCCGAAGTCCGCGCCGAAGGACTTGGTGCTCCCCAGCGTGGCGCTGTCGCCCTCCTCGTCGTAGATGCGCGAGCCGTCGAACTGGACGTCACCGAGCTTGTTGCGGACCGCGGCGCGCGCCTCCTCGAGCGACTGATTGACGCGCGCGGCCTCGCAGGTGCGCCCGGCCGTCTCGTGCGACGAGAGCCAGAAGAACGTCGCGGCGTCGAAGGCATTCGCGGTGAAGTTCTTCCGCTCGCCGCACGGGTAGACGAGCGCCTGCTTCGCGGGATCGCTCAGGACGGCCGTGAACGAGGGCGCGACCTGGGCGCGCGCGGCGTTGTTGGCGACGTGCGCGCGGCAAGCGGCGAGATCGCCCTCGATCTGCTTGTCGAAGACGGACGACGCCTCCTGGACGAAGGCTTCGTAGTTCCAGTCGCAGCGATTGCCCCAGCGCTGCTGCGGATCGACGACGGCGGGATCCGCGAGGCACCCTGCCTTGCCGAGGCGCCACTCGTGCATCCAGAGCGCCGCGAGCTGGCGCTCGAACAGCTTGCGCTGCGCCGCGCCCGTCAGCGTGGCCGGCGCGCTGACGCAGTTGGGGTTCGGGCTGCCGGTCACGGGCTTGCACGTGACCTTCATCGGGACCGCGTCGTACTGCTCCCAGAGCGCCGCGTACTGGGCCATGCGCTTCTGGTCGTCGGCGAGGACCTCGTCGGAGGGATTGCCGACGCGCTGGAGCATCGCCCTACCGGCGCGCGGGATCCGGAGCCCGGCCGGCCCGCTCGGGACGAGAAGGCGCGTCAGTTTGTTCGCCGCGAGCGCCGCGGTGACCTCGGCGTAGGTGGCGACCGCCGGGAACGACTGGCTCGAGATGCCGGTCGCCGGCGGGATGCCGAGCATCATCCGTTCGACGGGCGAGAGCGTCAGCGCGGTCGTGCCCCAACCGACGCCGATCGGCCTGCGGACGAAGATGTTCGTCTGCATGAGCGGATCGGGCCATCCTCCCGTCGGGGAGGGGATCGTCTCTCGGAGCTGCGCCGGCTCGTGCGCGAACAGCTGCGGCCGGTCCGCGAAGAGCGGGCCGTTGGAGTCGAGCGTCGCGGCGGCGACGGCGCGGTAGTTCGTGCCCATCTTGCTCGCGCCGTACTTCCAGCGCGCGTAGTCGCCCCAGCGTTTGTAGACGTAGTCTTCGCACGTGGCGACGCCGAAGCCCAACGTGACGAAGTCGGGATCGACGCGCTCGAGCTTCTTCGCGACGCCCGCGGCGCCCGTGGGCGTCGCGGCGAGCTGCGAGACCGCGGAGCTCACCCTCTGGATCGTCGCCACGCGGTCGGCGAGCTTCACCGTCGCCATCGATCCGCCGCCGCCCGCCGCCTGCGTGATCGAGAGCGACGTCACCGCCGCCGCCGGCGTCGCCGGCTTGCGCTGCGCCGTCCCCGAGATGCTCGTGCGCGCCGCCGGCCGGTTCATCGCCGACGCCGTCGCGTACTTGCTCCGCGCGACCTCTTGCCCCGGGCGTATGGGCTTGAAGAGCTCGTTCGGCGCGTCGACGGGGATCACGAGCTTGCGCGCGACCGCGCCGAGCGCCCCCCACTGCTGGCGCCCGAGCTGCGCGCAGTAGGCGCGGAACTTGTTCATGTCCGCGGTGCACGCCGGCGCGGCGGGATCGAGGCCGCCGCACTGGTTCGCGCTGATCGAGGGACAGCCGGCGGGCAACGCCACCGCGGGCGCGACGCCGAGCGGCGTCGCCGGCGGGCTCGCCGGCGCCAGCTTGTTGTCGTTCCACTGGATCTGGGCGCCCACGTCCGAAGCGAAGAGGAGGGCGACGACGAGCGCACCGCAGCCGGCGGCGGGACGTGCCGGAGATCGACCGAACATGATCGGAGCCTAGGAGCCGCGACGGCGCGGCCTCGGACCAACGTCGGCTCATCTCCGGGTCACGCGTCCGCGGCTCGCTCTGCAGATCACGAGAGACGACGCGCGCCGCGATCGAACCTCGACGGGAGCGGCGCGCCGACGGCCGCGCTCCGTGATATCTCGGCCCCCATGCCGCGGACGACCGACGTTCTTCGACGTGCCACCGCCGGCGTCGCCCGGCGCGGCCGACGCCCTTCGCTCGCGCCCGGCGCCGGGCGAGCACGCGCGTGGGGTCCGCGATCCGCGCGCGCGGCGGCCCTCCTCCTGCCCCTCGCCTGCCCGTCGTGCGCGACGACGCCCCGGGCGCGGCCGTCGACGGTCTCGGTCGCGGCGGTGAGGTCGACGCCGGAGGCCCGTCCCTCCGCGCCCGATCGCGAGCCGATCCGCTGGCACGACGAGGCCGCCTCGTCCGAGCGCTGCGAGTGCTCCGTGCCCGCCTTCGAGCACCCCGATCCGCGGGCGCGGGCCGCGCTCGCGGAGAAGATCGAGCACGACCTCGGGGAGACGCTCCACTTCGAGGTGGCAGAGGACGAGGTCGGCGGGGCGACCCTCGACTGTCGAGTCACGGCAGCGACCCGGTCGCTGGTCAGCTTCGTCTGCGCCTCGATGGCGACACGGTCGACGAGGGCGGAGCTGAACGAGGGGATCGGGGGAGCTCCCGCCGAGGAGACGCTCCACGCGTTCGTCTACTTGGTCGACGACGGCGCGGTCAGGACGGCGACGCTCGACGACGTCTTCGCGAGCTCGGCCCGCGCTCTGTCGGCGCTGCCGGCGATCGCGCGGCGCGCGCTCGAGCGCGACGACGAGCTCCCTTGCCCGACCTGGTCGATGCCGGCGCTCGGGAAGGACGTCCGGTTCACCCTCGACGAGCGCGGGCTCACGCTCCATTTCCAGCGCGCCGAGTACGACGCGACGCCGAGCTACGAGTGCGCGGCGCGCGAGGTGCACGTCGCGTACGAAGACGTCACCACGTTGGTCCGCGTGGACGGCGCCTTCGCGCGCGTACGCGGCGCCGATTGACGATCGGCGCGCGGCGGCGCGGCGCTCGGGGGCCTCGAGGCGTCGAGCCGAACGCGAGCCGTTCTTGAGCCGCGAACGGCCCGCGCGGGGCCGCGCTCGGTCGATACGTTCGGACGCGTGAACGTCGTCTCGTTCCCGTGCTCGCACTGCGGTGTAAGGCTCGACGGCCCCCACGGCTCCGTCGTGGAGTGTCGCTTCTGTCACGCGCGCGTCGTCGCGCGCGCCCCGGCCGCCGCGGCGCCGACGAGCACGTCGACGGGGAACGCGGCGGTCGACGCGGCGGTCGAGGAGATCATGGCGAGGATCCCGCCGGAGAAGCGGACCGCCGAAGCGCGCGAGCAAGCGATCGCCTACGCGCTCACCGTCGTCGCGGGCGCGCTCCAGGGCGGCGGCGCGGCGCGGACGGACGGCGCCGGCCGATCCGACGCGCCGCGCCGTCCTCCGCCGACGCCGGTCGCGACGGGCCCCGACCCGGCGCAGCTCGAGGACACCGTCGTCGCCGTCTCCCCGAGCCTGGGCCCCGTGGTCCTCTCCAAGCGCGCTCCGCTCGGCGCGCCGCCCCGGCTCCTGGCCTTCGACCTCCGCCGCGAGCAGCCGCTCTGGGAGGCCTTCGAGGGACAGCCTTGGGTCGCCGCGCTCTCCGCGAGCTCCTTCCGGGTCCACCGCGACACCGTCTACGTCGCGAACCGCGCCGCGCTCGTCGCGCTCGACCTCGCCTCGGGGCGCCAGCGCTGGGTCGCGCAGCTCTCGGACGCCGTCGCGCGCACGCCGGAGGAGCGCGGCGTCGAGCGCCGCCTCGTCGTCGAGGACGCGTACCCTCCGGGGCAGCCGGGCGTCGTCCTCGTCAAGTGCGTGGACCACACGCTCGCGGCGTTCGACCGCGACTCCGGGCGCCCGCTTCATACGCGGACCTTCGGCGAGGGCCGATCGGACTTCGAGGTCCGCGCGATCCCGAACGCGTCCGTCGCGCTCGTCACCTACGGCGCTCCGTACACGCGCTGCGATCGGATCGACCCGGCGCAGCCGAGGTCGCTCTCCACGCACGGCGGCGACGCCGACGGAGACTGGAGCACGAGCCTCGGCGCGTGCTCGCTCCTCGGCCGCTCCGTCGTGACCCGCGTGGAGAGCTTCGGCCCCGACGCCGACCAGGAAGGAGTGCTCGTCTTCGACGCGATCACGGGACGCCGCCACTTCTTCGAGGAGGTCGAGGAGCTCTCCGAGGAGGTGACGCCCGCCGCGACGCCCTCGGCGGTGCTCTTCGCGACCGAGGACGAGAGGTCCATCTGGGTGGGACCGCGGGGTCGCCGGATCCCGTCGCCGGTCGCGGGCTCGTCCCTGAAGGCGTTCCTCGTCGCGGGGCCCACGGTCTTCGCCCTGCTCGCGAAGCGCGGCTCCGGGCGCCGCCGCATCGTCGGCCTCGACGCCGCGACGCTCGCGATGCGCTTCGACTGCGGCGAGGTGGGGACGGAGCCGGACGACGTCACGGCGCGCGCCATGGTCACCGACGGTCACACGGTCGTCTACGTGGCGAGCCCGACGGACGACGCCGACGCTTGCGAGCTGGTCGCCGTCGACGCCGCCGCCGGGTTCAGGCTCTGGTCGAGGAGAGTCGGGACGTACCTCGCGCACTCGATCGACTCCGGCTACGTCGTCGCTCGGTCGAGGGACGCGCTGGTCGTCCTCACGCTCCGGGAGGGGCAGGAGGTCGGCGCCCACCGGTGACCGCGCGTGCGCTCGAATCCAAGAGCGCTCCGCCCGCGGCGGTATATATTCGCCAGCGCTTGATGCCGGGACGCGGCTTCGGGGGGCTCATCGGACGGACGCGCGAGACGCGCACCTTCATGTCGTGGCTGGGCGGGCTCCCGACGGGCGGCGCCTGCGCGTACGTCCACGGGCCGCCGGGCATCGGGAAGTCCGCGCTCGTGCGCGCGCTCGAGCGACGCCTCCGCCGCGCGGGGTGGCTCGTCGAGCGCGTGCCCGACGGCCGCGTCGAGCGCGGCGCGGCGCTGCGCGCGATCGAGGCCGGCCTCGGACGACGGGGCCGCGTCGCCGTGCTGGTCGACGACTGGCACGAGATCGACGGCGACGAGGGCCCGATCGCCGAGCGCATCGAGCGCGCGCGCGGACGGAAGCTGGTGCTGTTCGCCTCCCGCTCGCGGAGCCACCACCTCTTCCGTCAGAGCGCCTTCTTCCCGGCTCGATGGCTCGAGCTCGAGCTCGGTCCGCTCACCCCCGACGCGAGCTACGAGCTGCTCACGCGTTCGAACCTCGATCTGACCGAGGCGCAGGTGAGCGCGACGGTCGCCGAGGCCAGAGGCTCTCCGCTCCTGCTCAAGCTGCGCGCCGAGCAGGCGGCGGCGAGCGGGAGAGCGCCGCGCCCTCTGTTGCCCGGGGGGCAGCCCGACGCCGAGGTCACCCGCACCGTGGTCGAGAGCTTCTTCCGGAGCGTCGACGATCGCGAGCGCGCCACCACCCTCGAGGTCGCGAGCCTGCTCCAGCAGGTGGACGAGTCGGATCTCGAGGTCGCGCTGGAGCTCTCGCCGGGGGACGCGAGGCGTCTCTTCATCTGGCTGCGCGGGCTGTCGATCGCGCAGCCGGGCCACTACGGGGTGCGCGTGCACGACGTCGTCTCGGACATCGTGGCCAGGGACCTGGTGCTCCGCGACGTCGTCCGCGCGTCGGGCTACGTGGAGCGCGTGCTCCACGCGCTCGTCCCGCAGCTCGCGCGCGGTGGCCCCACACGCGCGCGCGCGCTCGAGCGACTCTTCGCGCTCGGGAGGCACTCCCCCTCGGCCGAGGTCAGCTCGCTCTTCCAACGCCATGATCCGCTCGTCGGTATGCTCGCCGAGCGTGAGCTGGAGGCTGCCCTCGGCATCGTCCAGCGCCACCGCGGCGCGGCGATGCGCGACCTCGTCGCGCGCTGGTTCGCCGCCGCGCCGCGGTCGGCGATCGTCGCTCGGAGCGAGGCCAGCGAAGAGATAGAAGGGATTCTCCTTCTCCTCGACCTCCACGACGACGCCACGCCGCGCTCGGTCGGCGACGACGTCCTCGTTCGCACGCTCGAGAGAGCCGAGGCCGATCGCCTGTGGCGTCCCGGAGAGCCCGTCCGCGCCCTACGTATCGTCGTCAGCCGCGACGACGGAGACGCGCCGTCTCCGACGTTCGGACGGCTCGTCGGCGCGGCCAACAGCACGACGCTCATGTTCCGCCAAGCGTTCCTCGGCCTCGTGTTCCTCGGCGAGCTCGCTCCGTGGGTGTCGTCGCTCCCCGCGATCGGGTACGCGCCGATGCCCGGGTTCGAGGAGGACGACGAACATCCGACCTTCATGCGGATCCCCGCGGATCCGGTGCGGATCTTCGTCGACGGAGCGGCCAGCGCGTGGAACGTGACGCTCGACCGGCCCCCGCCGTCCGCTCGCCCCACGTCGGTCGCCGACGACCTGCTCCGCGACGAGATCGTCGACGCGCTCCGCCACCTCCGCGATCCGCTCTTGCTCGGACAATGCGCGCTCGGGCGCCGCCTCTTCCCCGAGACGCCGGGGACGGCGCGCGGAGAGGCGCTCGAGGCCTGGCTCGTCGCGACCCTGGGCACGCTGGAGACGCTGCCGCGCGGGTCCGCGATCGTGACGGCCATCCGCGCGAGCTTCGGCGTCGATCGCTCGAACGCCGAGGCCGCCCGCGCCGCGCGCATGAGCGAGAGCACCCTGAAGCGCCATCGCCGTTCGGGCATCGATCACCTCGTCGTCCGCGCCAGGGCGAAGCTCGCCGCGGCGGCGGCCTCCAGCGCGGCGCACGGCCCGGCGCCCGAGGGCGTGAGCCACAGTTGACCCGAGGGTGAGCCCCTCGGGGGGCCGAGATCGAGCTATGGCTAGGATCGCTCGGCGTGAGCCGCCGTCTCGGGCGCCCGCCCGAAACGGGAGCTCGTCGCGCCGATCTTCCGATCTTCCCTTCGGTCCCCGAAATTCGGCGCATCGAGCCGCCCCTTGACCTCGAAGAGTCCGCTCGCTTCGCTCGCCGGATGCCTCGCGAAATCTCCTGCCCTCGCTGCGGTGGTCCCATGCCTGCGCCGGCGGCGCGGCGTTCGGCGACGTGCCCGTTCTGCGGCGCCGCCGTCGCGCCGCCGCCTGCCGTCGAGGTCGTCGAGCGCGTCGTGCAACGCGTGGTCGTCGCCGACGTCGGGTCCGGCGGCGCGCGGTGCCCGCGCTGCGCGGGCGAGCTCCGGGAGGGGCGCGTGCGCGACGCTCACCTCCGCGGCTGCCTCCGCTGCGCGGGGCTGTGGGTCGACAACGCGACCGTCGACGCCCTCCGCGAACGCACGGACTCCGACGTCGAGGCGCTCGCCCGCGAGCTCACGCGCGTCATCGCGACGCCGGTCCCGCACGAGCAACGCGTGGCGGAGCTCGCGTGCCCCGCGTGCGCCACGACGATGCGCCGGGTGGCGATCCCGGACACGGTCTACTCGGTCGACGTCTGCGACGAGCACGGGACCTGGTTCGATCGCGACGAGCTCGCCATGTTCGCGGCCGCGTTCCGCGATCGGCGCGCCGGCGCCTTGACGGAGGACGACCTGAAGAACGCGGGGCTCCCCGCCGCGTCCCCGAGGGAAGGCGGCGGTGGCTTCTTCTCCGACCTCTTCGCGTCGATCGGCGCCCTCATGCGCGGCCACGGCCCGCGATGATCGCTCGCCGCGGAGCGCGAGACGCGCGATGAGGGCGCGGGAGGCGACGCGCGCGCCCGTCCCGTTCGGTCCCTGGCCGCACGTCTTCGCCGTCGTCGGGGCGCTCCTCGGCGTCGTGGCGATCGCCGGGCTCTACGGCGCGCGCGCGATCGAGGGGCGCGGCGCGTTCACCTACGCGCTCGCCGCCGCCCTCCTCTTCCTCCAGCTCGCGGCGCACGGCTTCGCGCGCCGCGCGCCGATCCTCGGGTTCGAAGCGCGCGAGAGCCTCGTCCCGTCGGGGCGGACCCCCTGGTACGGCGCGACGTTCTTCGGCTTCCTGTCGCTGTTCGGCCTCGGGCCCGCGGTGCTGCTCGTCGTCGAGCCGGGCCCGCGCGCGTCGGCGGGGATCTTCGCCGGCGTCGCGGCGCTCGGCGTCCTCGCGTCCGGCCTCACGCTCTGGCAGGTGTGGCCCTTCCTCCGCGGGGCGCTCCGCTTCGCCGGCGCGCGCCGGCTCTCCGCGAGCTCGCCCGACGGCGCGTGGGGCTACGTCGACGGCGTCGCGCCGGACCTGGACGGCCCGATCTTCGACCGGAAGACGCGCGTCTTCGAGGAGACGTCGAGCCACCCCGGCACGCTCCAGGACGCTCGCGGCTACGTCGTCGCGCACACGGAGACGACGTCGCGGCTCGTCGCCGTCGCGCGCGGCGAGTCGGCGGCGGAGATCGCGCTCACGGTCTTCGGTCGGCCCGCCCGGCTCGAGCTCGGGGACGCCTCCGTGCACGTGGCGGCCAGCGCCTACGTCGAGCCGGACATCCCCACGGCGCACGTCGTCGTCCGCGATCGGATCGCCCCCGGCGACGGCCTGCGCATGCTCGGGCGCATGACGCGCCGTGGAGGCCGCGTCGTCCTCTGCGCGGACGGCGTCGACGCGCTCCTCGTCTTCGCGGCCCCGGCGGGGGTCGCGCCCGGCGGGGCGCTGCTCCGCCGCGGCGGTTCGGCGCTCGCGCGCCCGCTGCTCCCGCTGGTCGTCTCGGCGATCGCCCTCGCGTTCGCGGCGCGCCTCCTCTAGCTCCGAGCGCCCGTTCTCCCGTTCAGGCGCTCGGCGACGCCCCCTCCTCTTCCTTTCGCTCTTCGCCTCCTCCCGGTCCGCGAGCCGCGGCGCGCGCGCGGCGCTACGCGGCGAGGCCCTTGCGCTTCATCATGTCGATCAGCGTCGTCCGCTTGATCCCGAGGAGATCCGCGGCGCGCTGCTTGTTGTTCTTCGACCTCTCGAGCGCGTCGCGGATGAGGCGGCTCTCGAGCGCGTCGACCGCGGCGCGGAGATCGATCATCCCGTCGCCGGCGCTCGGCGGGAGCGTGAGGCGACCGTCGCTCCGCGACGGCGCGCGCGGGCTCTTCGGGAGCGGCGGCGCCGCGGCCGCCGCGCGGGAGAGGAAGCGCGCGGGGAGATCGTCCACGGAGATCTCCGTCCCCGCGGAGAGGAGCACCGCGCGCTCGATCGTGTTCTCGAGGGCGCGCACGTTCCCGGGCCAGTCGTCCGCCTCGAGCAGCTCGAGCACCCCCGGCGCGAAGCCGATGACGTCGGCGCGCCCCGCACGCTCGGCCGAGAGCCGCAAGAAGTGAGCCGCCAGCGGGCGCACCTCCTCGCGGCGATCGCGGAGCGGCGGCAGGTGCACGTGCACGACGTCGAGCCGGAAGTAGAGATCTTCGCGGAAGCGCCCCGCGCGGACCTCCGCCTGGAGGTCGCGGTTGGTCGCGGCGACGACGCGCACGTTGCAACGCACCGGCCTCGTCTCGCCGAGGGGCGTGTACTCGCGCTGCTGGAGGAGCCGCAAGAGCTTCACCTGCGCGGCCGGCGAGAGCTCACCGACCTCGTCGAGGAAGAGCGTGCCTCCCTCGGCCGCCGCGACGTAGCCGCGGCGCGCCGTCATCGCCCCCGTGAACGCGCCGCGCGCGTGGCCGAACAGCTCGCTCTCGACGAGGTTGTCCGCGATCGCCCCGCAGTTGACGGCGACGAACGGCCCGTCTCGGAGCGGGCTCATCTCGTGGAGCGCGCGGACCACGACCTCCTTGCCCGTGCCGCTCTCCCCGGTGACGAGCACCGTGCACCCCGACGGCGCGACGCGCGCGAGCACGTCGAGCGCTTCACGCATTGCCCCGCTGCTCGCCACGAACCCCGACGCCATCGCTTCCGTCTCCCGCGAGGAGAAGGAACGGCCCGCCGCCGCGCGCATTAAGACGCGATCGCGCCGAGCCCGGACACCGAGGACGCGGATCCGTGATCGACGCGCCGAGCCTCCGCTTCGGGCGCTCGCCCGAACGGGCGCCCGAAGCGGAGGCTCACGGCGGGCGATCACGCCCGAGCGGCGACGGTGTAGGAGATCAGCGGCCCCCGGCGACGCTCGCCCAGGCCTCGCGGAGCGGCGTGAGCGAGGTCACGACGTCGGCGAGCGCGTCGCGGTCGCGGTTGAGGTTGGCCTCGAAGAGGCGACGCTTGCAGAAGCCGTAGAGCGCGATCAGGTTCTCGGCGAGCTCCGGCGCGTGCGTCGGATCGAGCGTCGCGGCGAGCTCGTCGACGATGGCGATCGCCCGCCCGATGCGCTCGCCCGCGCGCGCGCGATCGCCGCGCACGAGGGCGTCGTCGGCCTCGCTCACGAAGCGGAGCATGCCGTCGTAGAGCATCACGACGAGCTGGGCGGGCGACGCGGTGTTGAGCTGGACGCCGCGGTAACGGGAGGCGGCGGCGGCGACGGACATGAGGGCGTTCATCGAGGTGGTTCCTGTCGACGCGTCGAGGACGAGCGGCGCGCTCAGCCCGACTTGTTGGTGAGTGACGTGATCGATCCGAGCGCGTTGGACATCGCCTGGTACCGGCTCATCGCCTGGTCGAGGCTCGCGAACTGACGGCGGAGCTGCTGCTCGTAGGCGAGCACGCGCTCCTCCTTCTTCGAGCGCGACTCCACCAGCCGCCGGCTCTGCGCCGAGAGCGCGTCGATCCGGCTCTTCACCGCGCCGCTGTCGCCGGTGACGAGGTTGGTGATGGCGTCGCTCAGCGTCTTCATGACCCCGGTCGCTCCGGACTGGGCGTCGGTGACGAAGAGGCGACGCACCGACTCGGGGTCCCTCTCGAGCGCGGCGTCCAGCTTCGACGCGTCGAACGACATCAGGCCGTCGCGCGAGAGGCTGATCCCGACGGCGGACAGCGATCGGTAGTCCCCCGTCGCGTTCGGGACCGCGCCGGTCACGATCGACGAGATCTGATCCAGGGCGCGGCGGATCCCGGAGTCGGCGGCGAGCACCGGGTTCTGCGCCTTGGTCGTGCCGTAGCCGGCGACGTTGTGGCCGGTGTTCACGATGTCGTTGTAGAGAGAGACGAACGAGCTCAGCTTCGCCTTCAACGCGGACGAGTCCCCGGCGACGCGCACCGTCGCCGCCTCGGTGGTCGTCTTGGTCAGCGCGAGCGTGACGCCCGGGATCGCGTCGGCGATCGAGTTGGTCGGCCGCGAGACGGCGAGCCCGTCGATCGTCAGCGCCGCGTCCTCGGCCGTCTCGTACGTGTTCGCGGGCGTCGAGAGCCCGAGGGAGAGGCCGCCGGTCTCGGTGAACGTGAACGCCTTCGCGGCGCCCGTATCGAGCCCCTGGACGTTCAGCCTGTACGAGCCCCCGGCGTTGACGACGGCCGCGCTCACGCGCGCGCCGCTCTGGCCGATCTTCGACGCGATGTCGGCGAGCGAGTCGGTCGGCAGGATCGAGACGGTGACGGTGCCGCCGTCGGTCGCGATCTCGAGATCGCCGGCTTGGCCGAGCGGGGCGGTCGCCGAGCTCTGCGCGTCGCTGCGCGTCTTCTGCGCCCGCGCGAGCTGCGTCACCTCGACGGAGAAGGACGACGCGACGGCCGAGCCCGTGACCGTGGCCACGACGCCGGAGTCCGTCGACGAGGCGGCCATCGACGTGAAGCCGCTGAGCGTCGCGAGCGCGGTGGCCGCGTTCTTGAGCGCGGTCAGCTTGGCCGAGAAGCTCGAGAGCGTCGAGGTCGCGACGTCGACCTGGGTCTTCTTCGTGTCGATGTCGCGGAGCGGCTGCCTCGCCAGATCGACGAGCTGCGAGATGACGCTGCCTGAGTCGAAGCCGCCGAGCCCGGTGAGCTGAATTGCCATGAGTCGCTTCTCTCTTCCGAATCCGAATCGCCGCGAGCGGCTCGTCGAGGAGGGTCGTGGCCGGCCGCGTCCCCCAGCACCCTCCGTGCCGGGGGGACGCCCCGGCGGGATCAGCCGCGGAGGAGGCTGAGCGCGAGCTGCGGGGTCTGGTTGGCCTGCGAGAGGATCGCCGCGCCCGCCTGGGAGAGGACCTGGTGCTTCGAGAGGGCCGCGGTCTCCGACGCGACGTCCGTGTCCTGGATGCGGCTCAGCGAGGCGGCCGTGTTCGTCTGCATCGACTGGAGGTTCGAGACCGTGGCGCTGAAGCGGTTCATGCTCGCGCCGAAGCCGGCGCGCACGCCGCTGAGCGTCTGGATGGCGGCGTCGAGGTTCGTGATCGCCGACTGCGCGTTGGCGAAGGACGTCACGCTCGTGCCGGCGACGGCCAGCTCCGTCGTGTCCGCGCCGCCGAAGCTGACCGCGATTTGGTCGGTGGCCGCCGTGCCGATCCCGACCTGGAAGGTCCTGTCCGCGGCGGTGCCCTGGAGCAGGTTGATGCCGTTGAACTGAACCGAGCCCGCGACGCGGTCGATCTCCGAGAGGTTCTGCTGGAACTCCGCGTCGATGTTCGAGTAGTCGTTCGCGCTGAGCGAGCCGTTCGACGCCTGCACCGCGAGCTCGCGCATACGCGTCAAGAGCCCGTGGATCTGCTCGGCGCCGCCGTCGGCCGTCTGCAGCATGCTGATGCCGTCGTTCGTGTTGCGCTCGGCGACCGCGTACGAGCGGATCTGCGCGTTCATCGACTTGCTGACGCCGAGACCGGCGGCGTCGTCCGCCGAGCTGTTGATCCGCATACCGCTCGCGAGCCGCGCGAAGGACGTCTTGAGCGCGTCCTGGGTCTTCGAGAGCTGGTTGTACGCGTTCATCGAGGTGACGTTGGTGTTCACGCTGAGTGCCATGGTGACTTCTCCTGATCTTCGTTCGTTGAGGGAGGGTTTCGGGACCGGCTGCCTTCTCTCGGCTGCCTCGTCCCCTCACTCTCGGGAACGGTTGGTCTCGGCGATCCTTGAGTCGATTTTCGACGGACCCCTCACGCGGCGTACTTGTCCTCGATGTAAGCCTGGCGGATCTCCGCGAGCCGCGACGCCACGCCGGCGCGCTCCGCGGCCTCCGCCGAGACGACGTCGCCCGCGACGATGCAGTGGGCGACGTACACCGCCGCCGAGAGCGCCGACGGATCGCGGCCGAGGTCGTGGTGACCGAGCACGGCGTCGACGATCACCGGCGGCACCCCCCAGAGGCCGAGGACGTAGCCGCCCACGTCGGCGTGGCTCGAGCCGAGGAGCTCCTTCTCCGCCACGTGGAGCGGGAGCAGGCTCTCGGCGGCGTGCGCGCGCACGGCGGCGATCTCGTCGGGCGCGCCTTGTTCGAGCACGAGCGTGCCGACGTCGCAGAGCAGGGCCGCGGTGAACGCCGTCCGCTGGTCGTCGGGCGAGACGATCCGCATCGTCACCGCGGCGGCGTCGAGCGCGTCGCGCTGGATCTGCTCGACGCGCTTGCCGGACAGCCCGCACGACGCGCGCTCCGAGAGCACGAGCGCTCGGAGGAGATCGAGCCCGACCCGCGCCGTCGCGGTGCGGACGTCGCGGACGACCTGCCCGCGCGCGAAGAACGCGGAGTTGACGACGCGCAAGATCTTCGCGCAGAGCCCGGGGTCCTGCGACACGAGATCGGCCGCGTCGCGCACGCTCGCGTTCGACCCGTCGATCAACGTGAGGATCCGCTCGTGGACCTTGGGCATCGCCGGGAGGCGGTGGACCGCGGCGGCGAGCTCGCGGATGCGCGAGTTCGGCGTGAGCGCGCTCAGGTAGAACGCGTTCTCGACGACCTCGGTGAGCTTCTTCGGGCTGCACGGCTTGCTCAGGAACTGATGCGCGCTCCCTATCGCGCGCATCGCGTGCTCCTGGTCCGTGTGCCCGGACAGGACGATGCGCGTCATCGACGGCCAGCGCTCGTGCACCTTGCTGAGGAGCGCGGCGCCGTCCATCCCGGGCATGCGGATGTCCGTGACGATGACGTCGAAGCGGGACTCCTCGAGCATCGCGAGCGCCTCGGGGCCGCTGCTCGCGGTGATGACCTCCCAGGAGCCGGCCGCGTCGGACAGCATCCGCTGGATCGCTTCGAGGACTCGGGGCTCGTCGTCTACGAACAGGACTTTCATGCCATTGGCCTCAAGGGTGCGCAGAAGGTTGACAGACGCTCCTCGTGAACGTTGACGGGGAGCCGAACGATGAACGTGGTGCCGCGGCCGGTCTCGGTCTCGAACGAGATCTCGCCCCCGTGCTTCTCGACGACGACGGAGTAGGCGATGGCGAGGCCCTGCCCGGTCCCCTTCCCGACGGGCTTCGTCGTGAAGAACGGATCGAACACCCG
Organism: Labilithrix sp.; assembly: GCA_019637105.1. Taxonomy (GTDB): domain Bacteria; phylum Myxococcota_A; class Polyangia; order Polyangiales; family Polyangiaceae; genus Labilithrix. The sequence continues at coordinate 132,770 of JAHBWF010000001.1, read as the reverse complement.
CTCGCGCGCCCTCTCGGGGATCCCCGTCCCCGTGTCGGAGACGCGGATCTCCGCCCAGCCGTCGTCGTGGATCGTCTCCACCCGGATCGTCCCCTTGCCGCTGGCGCCGCCGAGCACGACCGCGTCGATCGCGTGGGCCGCGTTGACGATCAGGTTGAGGACGACCTGGTTGACCTCGTCGCGGAGGCACCGCACGAGCGGCAGATCCGGATCGAAGACCGTCTCGAGATCGGCGACGTACTTCCACTCGTTCGTCGCGACGACGATCGTGGACGCGATCGCCTCGTTGAGGTCGCACGGTGCCTTCTCCCCTCCGCTCGGGTGCGAGAAGTCCTTCATCGCCGACACGATGCTCGCGACGCGGTGGAGCCCGTCGACCGATTGCTGGATGGCCTTCGGCGACTCCTGGAGGATGTAGTCGATCCGCCCGTTCGCGAAGCTCGCCTCGGCGCGCGCGATCACCTCGGGGGGAGGCGCGCCCTCCCGCGCGCTCGCCAGGAGCTCGCGTGAGGCGGCGACCAGGTCGCAGAGGCGCTCGAACGCGCGCGAGAGGAACTCGACGTTGTCCGTCACGTACTGCGTCGGCGTGTTGATCTCGTGCGCGATCCCGGCGGCGAGCTGCCCGATGGCCTCGAGCTTGTGGGCCTGGAGCAGGCGCGCCTGCGTGCTCTTCAGGTCCGACAGCGCCTGCTCGAGGCGCCGCCTTTGGTCCTCGAGCTCGGCCATCGTCTTCGGCGTGTCGTCCACCGAGGGCCGCGCGCTGGTCCTCGAGTCGTAGCGACCGCCCAGCGAGGCCGGCGCCTCGCTTGCCACAGAACCGTCCATCTCACCTCCAGACGCGCCCGCGTTCGGCTCGTCACTCGTTGTAACGGCACGGGGCGCGACCTCCTGAAGGGCGGCTGTCAGAGAAATGACGTGAGCTCAGCCGTCGTCGGGATCGGCCTCCTCGACGACGCGAGGATGGCGGGCGATGGCGTCGAGCACCCGCCCGAGCTCGAACGAGTCGGGGAAGACCGCCGCCGCGGACGACGCCGCCGGCCCCGCGTGGACCGCCGGACCGGGCGCGCCGTCGGGCACGCCGGCGAGGCCGCGGAGGGCGCTCGCGTACTTCGACTCGTCCGCCGTGTAGTAGCGCGCCTGCTTCAGCGCGCGCGCGAAGCCGTCGACGTCCCCCGCCTCGGCGCGCGCGACCGCGCCGCCGAAGCGATCGCGCATGAGGCGCACGTAGTCGAGCGCGCCCTCGTCGAGCGAGCGGTACGCGCGGAAGCCGTCACGGATCTCGACCTCGCGGCCGTCGATCACCTCCTTCGTCCGGCACCGCGCCGTCTCGCCGTTCGGGCCCGCGCCCTTGATGCCTCCGAAGTTGTAGTTGTACATCTTCGCGCCGCTGCCCGTCTCGAGCGACGCGTGCGCGGTCAAGACGTCGAGCATCTCGGCGCTCGGCGCGCGGCCGGTCAGCCTCTGGTGCGCGCGGCCGATCGCCCCCCGGAGGTCCGCGCGCGTGACGGAGGTGCGCTGCGGCTCGACCTCGATCCGCCGCCCTCGCTCGATCCCCGCCGCCGAGGCGGCGCCGGCGCCGACCCTCATCGCGTCACTCCGTCGCGCCCGGCGTCGTCGTGAGGACCTTGCGGTCACACTCGCCGAACGTCTCGAGCATCCGCTGGAAGGCCTCGAACGTACGCGACGCCGTCACGAGGTCGGTCATCGCCGCGACGGCGGTCGAGTTCGAGTCCTCGAGCGCGCCGACGTCGAGCGTCGTCGCCGTCGGCGTCGGCGCCGGACCGCGCGCCGCGAGCAGGCCGCCGCCCTCGTGGCCGAACGTCGTCCCCTCCGCGGCCTTCACGATCTTGAGCCGCGCCACGATCTCTCCGTTCTGCACGACCGCGCCGTCCGGGTTGATCGACGGCTCGCCCTCCGCGACCGAGAGCTGGATCGGCCGACCGTCCTCCCGCGCGAGCGGCGTCCCCGAGGCCGTCCTCAGCGCCCCGTCCGGCCCCAGCGAGAGCGCGCCGGCCCGCGTGTAGCGCTCGCCGCGCGGCGTCGAGACCGCGAGGTACTGGCCCTCCGGCAGCGCGACGTCGAGCGCGCGCCCGGTCGCGCGGACGGCGCCGCGCGAGCCGTCGACCGCGGTCCCTCCGACCTCGGCGTACCGGAGGTTCTCCTTCTTCGACGCGCCCGCGAGCACCTCGCGGAACACCGGGCGCAGGCGCTGGTAGCCGGGCGTCGCCGCGTTGGCGAGGTTCGTCGCCGTGGTCTCGAGCGCGTGCTCCTGCGCGACCGCGCCGCTCAGCGCGACGTAGACTCCACGGGACATGTCACTCCCTCCCTGCGGCCGCGCGGAGGCGGTGGATGGCTTCGGTGTGGATCTGGCAGACGCGTGACTCGGAGACGTCGAGGATGCTCCCGATCTCGCGCATCGTCCGCTCCTCTTGGTAGTAGAGGGCGAGCACGAGGCGATGACGCTCGGGCAGGGCGTCGATCGCCGCCGCGACCACGCCGGAGAGCTCCTTCTGCGTGGCGCGCTCGTCGGGCCCCTCCTCCTTGCCGCCCACCTCGAGCTCGTCGATGTCGAGCATCTCGAGGCGGTCCATGCCCGCGCGGCCGAGGCGCTCGAGCGCGGCGCGGTACTCGAGGACGCTCATCTCGAGGCGAGCCGCGATCTGCTCCTCCTCCGGCGGCTCCCCGCCGCGCTCGCTCGTGAGCTCGGCGACGGCCCGCGCGAGCTTGCGAGAGAGGGCGCGCGCGGCGCGGGACGCGGGGTCGAGCGTCCGCAGGTGGTCGAGCGCGGCGCCGCGGACGCGGTAGACGGCGTAGGCCTCGAACTGGTCGGCGTCCATCTCCGGGCTCGCCCGCTCGAAGGCGTCGAGCAACCCGACCCAGCCGTAGCTGACGAGGTCCGCGACGGTGACGTGACTCGGCAGACGTCGGGCCAGCTTCATCGCGGTGCGCCGCACGAGCGGGAGGAACCGCTCGTACTCCTCTCGCGAGAGCGTGCGCCTGGCGCGCGCTTCCTGGACCGCGACGGCGCTCATCGGTCCGTCTTCGCCTCGATCGCGGCGGGGAAGAGGTAGTCCGCGATCGCCTCGGCGCTGGCCTCCGCGATGTCCTCGGGGACGCGCTGCCCGGCGGTGAGCGTGCTGACCGGTAGGCGCGTCGCGAACGCCGCGTGCGCGATCCCCGCGGGCGCGTCGGTCTCGTCGAGCTTCGTGATCGCGAGCGCGGTCGGCCTCGTCGCGACGAAGTCGCGGTGGACGCGCGCCGCGTCGGCGGCGCGGAGCGACGCGGGCACGCAGAGGAGGACCTCGACGCGGCGGCCGAGGCGCCCCCCGCTCCGGAGCTCGGCGGCTCCGAGCCGCGCCTCGGTCGCGTCGGGCTCGACGGCGCGGCCCGACGTGTCGACGATGACGACGTCCGCGTCCTCGCTCCGGAGGATCTCCGCCAGCTCGTCACCCGAGGTCGCCGTGTGGAAGCGCGCGTCCATCAGCTCGGCGTACTTGCCGAGCTGGTCCATCGCGCCGACGCGGAAGCCGTCGCACGAGACGAGCGCCACGGACCTCCGCGCCATGCGCGCGTGCGCCGCGAGCTTGGCGGCCGTCGTCGTCTTCCCGACGCCCGCGGGGCCGACGAGCGCGATCAGCGTGCGCCCCTCGTTCGCGAGCGCCTGCGGCGAAGGCGCGACGCGGACCAGCGAGGCGCACGCGGCGCGGAGGCGGGCGTTCGTCGACGGAGACCTCTTCGGCGCCGAGGCCTTGTCGCGCCCGTTCGCCTTGTCGCTCTCCTTCGCGAGGCGCGCGAGCGTCGAGGCGGCCGCGCCCTCGATCCCGCGCGCGCGGATCGCGGCGGCGGCCGCGTCGCCGCGCTTGGGCGCGGCCAAGAGCTCGCTCACCTCGGCGCGGAGCGTCGCCAGCTCGGCGAGGAGCTCGGCGGGGACCTTCGCCGGACGCGAGAGCGCGACGCGGAGCGCGCGCGCCTCGCCGCGGAGCTCGGTGCGGAGCCGCGCGATCTCCTCCGACGCCGCGTCTCGAGGCTCCGGCTCCTCCTCGTCGCGATAGACCTCGGCGGCGAAGAGGGCTTCGGGCTTCGGCTTCGAGACGCTTTCCCTGGAGACGTAACGCGGATTCATCGAGACCTCCTTCGGACACTCACGCAGCGAGGCGATCGATCACGCGCAGCGGCGCGTTCGACTCGATCTCTCGGAAAGACACGACGGGGAGCTGGGGCAGCTTCCGCTCGAGGATCGCCCTGACGTAGCGGCGGAGATCCGGAGCGGTCACGACGAGCGGAGATGCACCATGCGCGCCAAAGGCGGCGAGCGCGCGCTCCGCCGACGCGCCGAGGGCGCGGAGCATCTCGGGATCGAGCGCGCCGCCGGTTCCCTTGGCGATTTCGGAGAGCGACGTCCGGAGCACCTGCTCGAGGCGTCCGTCCAGCGTCAAGGCGTTGACGACGCCGTCCGCCCGGAAGCGCGCCGTGATCTGCGGGGCGAGCCGCTCGCGAACGAGCTCGGTCAGCTGCTCCGGATCCTTCGTGTGCGCGGCGAGCTCGCCGAGCGCCTCGAGGATCGAGCGCATGTCGCGGACCGAGATGCCCTCCTTGACGAGGTTTCGCAGCACCCGGACCACCTCGCCGAGCGAGAGCAGGTTGGGGACCACGTCGTCGACCAGCTTGGGGCTCGTGCGCGCGAGGACGTCGAGCAGGTGCTGCGCCTCCTGCCGGCCGATCAGGCGAGGGGCCTGGGCGCGGACCACCTCGCCGAGGTGCGTCGCGAGGATCGTCGCGTGGTCGACGACCGTGTAGCCGAGCGCCTCGGCGAGCTCACGGTCGCGCTCGGCGATCCACACCGCCGGCATCCCGAACGTGGGATCGGTCGTGGATTCCCCCTCGATCGGAGGCGCCCCGCCGCTCGGGTCGATCGCGAGCAGCCGGCCGGCGGCGCACTCGCCCCGGCCCACCTCGGTCCCGAGGAGGTTGATGCGGTACGACCCGGCGGAGAGCGACAGGTCGTCGGTCACGTGGACCGGCGGGACGACCACGCCGAGCTCGCGCGCGATCTCCGTGCGGAGCTTGGCGACGCGGTCGAGCAGCGTCCCGCCGCGCGCGCCGTCGACGACGCCGACCAGCTCGTAGCCGACCTCGATCGAGAGGACGTGGACCGTGAGCGCCGCGTCGACGTCCTCGGCGGACGAGCGCTTCGGATCGTCCGCCGACGGCTTGCCGGCGCCGCCCTCGGAGACGCCGAGGGCGCCGGACGCCGGGGCGGCGCCCACCTTTCGGGAGATGACGACGAGCGCGGCGGCGAGCCCGAAGCAGGGGAGCGCCGGCATCCCGGGCATCAGGCCGAGGACCGTCAAGATCCCGGCGGTGATCGCGACGGCGCGCCGACGGCCGAAGAACTGCTGCGAGAGCGCGCGGCCGAGCTGGTCGCCGGTGGCGCTGCGGGTCACGACGATGCCGGAGGCGGCCGACATGAGGAGCGCCGGGAGCTGCGAGGCCAGCGCGTCGCCGACGCTGAGGATCGAGAACGTCTCGGCCGCCCGCCCGATGTCCATCCCGCGGGCGATCCCGAGGACGAGGCCGCCGATCAGGTTGATCGCCATGATGAGGAGGCCGGCGATGGCGTCGCCGTGGACGAACTTGCTCGCGCCGTCCATCGCGCCGTAGAAGTCCGCCTCGCGCTCGAGGTCACGCCGGCGCGTCCGGGCGACGTCGTTCGTGATCGTCCCGGTCGACAGATCGGCGTCGATGGCCATCTGCTTGCCCGGGAGGGCGTCGAGCGTGAAGCGCGCGGCGACCTCGGCCACGCGCCCGGCGCCCTTCGTGATGACGACGAAGTTGATGACCGTCAGGATCAGGAAGACGACGAGGCCGACGACGACGTTGCCCTCGACGACGAACCGCCCGAACGCCTCGACGACCGAGCCCGCCGACCCCTGCCCCTCGCCGCCGTGCAGCAGGATGAGCCGCGTCGTCGCCACGTTGAGGCTGAGGCGGAGGAGCGTCCCGACGAGGACGAACGCCGGGAAGGCCGAGAACTCGAGCGCGTTCTCGATGAAGAGCGCCGTCAGGAAGACGCCGATCGAGATCGCCATCGAGAGGGCGATCATGCCGTCGAGGAGCCACGCCGGCATCGGCAGCACCATCATGAGGATGATGCCGATGATGGCGATGGGGACGAGCGCGTCCGACCTCTTGCCGCTCGCCGCGGCGTTGACGCCCGGGTTCATCACGGGCCAGCGTCGAGCACGTCACGTGCCGCCCTCGATTTTCGGGCGTTCGGCGCGCGCCGGAGGACGAGCGTCAAGCCGATGACGCCGCCTCGCCGCGAGCCGCCGGGCCCCGGGCGGATCGGGCGAGGACGGGCGTCCACACCGAATCCGCGCGCGGTCGGGCCGCAACAACAATAAATTCATGCGCCTGTAGATCGGCACACCAGGTGCTGGAAGCGCGCACATGATCGCCGCCCGCGCGCTCCTCCCCGCCCTCCCCGCCCTCGCCGCCTCGGTCGCCGTCGTCGCCGGCTGCGCCTCCGAGCGCGACGAGCCGACCGCGTCGAGCGAGGACGCGCTCTGCACGACCGAGTGCACGAGCGGCACGCTCGACGGAGACGCGCTGCTCGCGCGCGTGGATCGCGGCTCGGCGCTCAGGTCGACCTGGGCGCCGCTCACGAGCGCGCTGCCGGCGGGCTACGCCCTCGGCGTCCAGTCGTTGCGCGAGGACGCGCGCGCGCGGTTCGTGGCGCTCGTCGACGCGGCGCGAGGCGACGGCGTGAACCTCGCGTGCCTCTCCGGGTATCGCTCCTTCCAGACGCAGTGCGCGCTCTTCCGGAGCTACGCCGACCGCGACGGATGCGAGGCGGCCAACACGTACGCGGCGAACGCCGGGCACTCGGAGCACCAGCTCGGCACGGTCTGCGACGTGGCCCTCGCGGGCGCCGGCAGCTCGTTCATCGCGGCGGGCGGAGCCGCGGACCTGTGGCTGCGCGCGCACGCGCACGAGCACGGCTTCGCGTGCTCGTACCCCAACGCCGATCGACGGCACAACGACGGCTACGTCCACGAGCCGTGGCACTACCGGTACATCGGGGTACGCGCCGCGGCCGAGCTCAAGGCGCGCGAAGCTCGGCTCGCCGGCGGCCTCCGCCTCGCGGTGCCCGTGTTCGTCGCGAGCCTCTCGGCGAGCGAGCGCGAGTCGCTCGAGCTCTCGGACGAGCCCGAGGACGCCTCGGAGCCCGCGAGCGCCGGGCCGGACGCCGGCGCGAGCGGAGGAGGCGGCGCTCCCGCGGCGCCCGACTGCAGCGCGGTGCCCTTCGAGGGCCGCTGCACGGGCAGCGTGCTCGAGTGGTGCGCGAGCGGCGCCTACCGCCGCGTCGACTGCGCGGAGCGGACCGACGGCCGCGTCGCGTGCGGAGAGGATCCGAGCCCGTACATCGGGAAGAACTGCGTCGTCCCCTGACGCGAGCTCCCGTCGGCGAGCGCGAGCTCTCGTCGGCGAGCGCGAGCTCTCGTCGGCGAGCGCGCATCGCATGTTCATGCAGGAGACGCGGCGCGCCGCCTCGGTAGGCTCGGTTCGCCATGCCCTTCGCTCGCCTTCGCTCGCTCCTCGTCGCCGCCTCGATCGTCTGCGCCTCGACGGCCTGCAGCGGCGAAGACGACTCGAGCGGCTCCTCTTCGAGCTCCGGCGGCGCGAGCGGCTCCGCGTCGAGCTCCGGCGGATCCGACACGCTCGACGTGATCGACGGGATCGCGATGCCGGTCGCGCTGGAGGCGTGCGGTCGGATCACGCCGGGCGTCTCCGCGAACGACGTCGAGTTCACGCTGAGCGGCGCGCCGGCCGAGACGACGCACTACGCCGTGCGGCTCGCGAAGGGTCCGGCCGGCAGCGACGCGCTCCCCAGCGAGAAGATGGTCGAGCGCGTCCAGGCCGAGACCGTCGTCAAGGCCGGCGAGAAGGTCTCGGGCACCACGTACCGGCTCGACGCCTACGCGCTCCAGGAGCGGACGCCGCTCTGCGTCCTCGGCGGCTTCAACATGGTGACCGCGCCCTGATCCACGCCGCCGTCGCTCGCGCGCTCTCTCCGCGCGGCGACGCTCGGGCCGCCCGCGCGCGGGCGGCCGCTCAGGCGCCGGTGTACGGAGGGCTGCCCGGCGCCCGGTAGCGATCGAGCGGGCTGCGCTTCGCGTCGCTCCCGTAGAAGCGCCCGTTGCCCTCGGGAGAACCGAACAGGAGGAACATCGGCGCCCTCGCTCCTTCGGAGGGCGGCTTCATCCCGAGCTCCGCGGGCGACTTGCCTTCCGACTCCGCGTAGTGGCGCGTCATGTCCGTGGCGATGAACCCCGGAGTGCACGCGTTCACGCGCAGGTTCGGGTGCTCGCGAGCGAAGAGCATCGTGTACGTGTTGGCGCACGCCTTCGAGAGACCGTAGGCGGAGCCGTCCCCCAGCCCTCGCGCGGCGAACGCGGCCTCGTCGCCGTCGATCGCGACGCACTCGTCGATGAACGCGCGGAGCGTGTCCCAGGTCATGCGGTCGTCGAGGAAGAACCTCCGCCGCTCGGCGCTGCACGTGGCGACGAAGCTCGGCCCGGACGCCGACGTCACGTTGACGATCCGCCCCTCCCGCGGATCGATCGACCGCAGGAACGTCTCGCAGACGCGACGGACGCCGAGCGTGTTGACCTCGAAGACGGTCGCGAGGTCCGCGCCCGCGCCGGAGCCGATCCCGGCGTTGTTGACGACGCCGTAGAGCCCGTCCTCGCCGCGGCTCGCGGCGATCCGCGCCTCGGCCGCCGCGACGGAGCGATCGTCGGACACGTCGAGCTCGACGACCTCGACGCGCGCTCGCCACGTCGCGTCGGCGCGCGCGAGCGTCGCCGCCGCCGCGCGGCCGCGCTCGGGATCGCGAGAGCCGAGGTAGACGAACGTGTCCGCGTGCTCCCGCAGGATCGCCTCCGCGATCGCGAGCCCGATCCCCTTGTTCGCCCCGGTCACGAGAACGCGTCGCACGCTCACCGATTTGCCCGGACGGCGGTGCCCGTCAAGGGGCGCCGGACGACGTCCGGACGGCGGCGCGCTCCGGCCGCGCTTGACGTGCGGCCCCGCTCCGCTTCATCTCCTCTCCTCCCCCGCGCGCCCTGAGCCGCGTGACGGCGATCACGCGACGAGCGCCGCGCAGAGACGGGCTCCCGGACTTCATGACGCTCACCCCCGACGCCCGCATCCTCTTCGCGACGCGCGCGGTGCGCACCTTCGCGTACGGGCTCCTCGCGGTCATCCTCGCGCTCTACCTCGCCGCCCGGGGCTTCTCCGACGAGCACATCGGGCTGATCTTCACGTTGACGCTCGTGGGCGACGCGGTCTTGAGCCTCGGCATCGCCGGGGTGGCCGATCGCATGGGGCGCCGGCGCGTCCTCGTCGCGAGCTGCGTGCTCGTCGTCGTCGCGGGCGTCGTCTTCGTCACCACGGAGAGCGCGATCGTCCTCACGCTCGCGGCCGTGATCGGGACGATCAGCCCGAGCGGAGCGGAGGTCGGCCCGTTCTTGTCGATCGAGCAAGCGGCGATCAGCCAACAGGTCGACGGGCGCGATCGCACGCGGGCCTTCGGCTACTACCAGCTCGCCGGATCGCTCTCGAGCGCGACCGGCGCGCTCACGGGCGGGTGGATCGCGCAGCGGATCACGACGCGCGGCCACGCCGACGTCGACGCCTACCGCGCCGTGATCCTGCTCTACGCCGCCCTCGGCGTGGTCATGGCCGCCCTCTTCCTCCGCCTCTCGCCCGGCGTCGAGCCGGCGGGGCGCGCGCGCGCCCGCGGGGGGCTCCACCGCTCACGGCGCGCGGTCACGACGCTCGCCGCGCTCTTCACGCTCGACTCCTTCGGCTCGGGCCTCGCCGTGCAGACGCTCCTCGCCTATTGGCTCCACCGCCGCTTCGGCGCCGACGTCGGCGTCCTCGGCGGCGTCTTCTTCGCCACCAACGTCGTCGCCGGGTTCTCGTCGCTCCTGAGCGCGCCCATCGCCCGGCGCTTCGGCCTCGTCAACACGATGGTGTGGACGCACGTGCCGGGGAACATGCTCCTCATCGCGTTCCCGTTCATGCCGACCCTCGAGACGAGCGTCGCGGCGCTGCTCGGCAGGTTCCTCGTCGCGCAGATGGATGTGCCGGCGCGCACGAGCTACATGATGGCGATCGTCGACGACGACGAGCGCTCCGCCGCCAGCGCGCTCGCGAACCAGGCGAAGCTCGTCGGCTCGAGCCTCGGGCCGTTCGCGGCGGGGCTGATGGGCATGAGCGGCGCGCCGTTCGTCGTCGCGGGCGCTCTCAAGATCGCCTACGACCTCGCGCTCTACCGCCTCTTCCGCCGCGTTCGCCCTCCCGGCGACGCCGGCCCGCGCGAGCCCTCGCCTCCTCCTCGAGGAGCCGGAGACCCGTGACCCCGGCTCCCCGGTCGGGCTCCGACCCTCATGGTCGAGGTCGACCGCCCCGGGCGGCGCGCGCGGCGCGAGAGCGCCGGGAGGCAGCCGATTGCTCACTCCCCGCGTATGTGTGAGGCTTGTACGTGATGGTGTCGTTCCGTGGAGCCGTCCTCGCGGCGGCGATCACTGCCTCGTGCACCCAGTTCCAGGGGACCACGGAGCCCATCGTCACCGAGGACGCGGCGCCCCCGAGCTACGCCGACGCGGCTTCGGAGGCCGAGGCCGAGGCCGGGCCGGCGCCCGCGCCCCCCGACGCAGGCCCCGACGACGCAGGCCGCGACAAGCGTGTCTTCGTCACGTCGGACGCGTGGAACGGCGTCATGGGCGGCCTGAGCGGCGCCGACACGCGCTGCGTCGCGGCCGCGGACCGGGCCGAGCTCGGCGGCGACTGGATCGCGTGGATCAGCGCCGACGGCGAGGACGCGATCGCGCGGATCGAGCACGACGGTCCCTACGTCCGCCTCGACGGCGCGCGCGTGGTCAGGAACAAGGCTCAGCTCCGATCGGGTATCCTGACCGTGGCGATCGAGCTCACGGAGACGGGGGAGGCCGTCGCCGAGAACCGGCTGGTGTGGACGGGCACCCTCGAGAACGGCGCGCGCTCGGCGGACTGCAACAACTGGTCGACCGACAACGTGGTCGTCTTCGGGGCGATCGGGACGCTCAACCGTCGCGATCGGGGGTGGACCGACAACGGCGGCCCCGCGCCCGGGTTCCGGAACTGGGGCTGTCAGACGAAGGCGCGCCTCTACTGCTTCGAGCGGTGAGCGACGATCGCTCGACGCCCCCCGCGCCTCCGTACGCGCGCCTCGTCGGCCCGCTTGGCAAGGTGGGACGGTCCGTCGATACTTCGTCCATGCTCGTTCGGCGGCGCCTCGCTGGCATCCTCGTCCTCTCGGCCCTGAGCGCCGCCGGCTGCACCACGTACCGCGATCAGCTCGCGCGCGGACAGCACGCCTTCGACCAGAACGAGCACGATCGCGCGCTCGCGATCCTGCGAGACCTCGAGCCCGACATGAAGCGGCTCACGCCGCCGGAGCAGGCCAGCTACGCGTACCTGCGCGGGATGAGCGACTACCGCATCGGCTACAAGTCCGACGCGCGTCACTGGCTCTCCGTCGCGAAGGCTCACGAGGAGCGATCGCCGGGCGTCCTGGCCGCCGACTGGAAGGCGCGGACGACCGAGGCGCTCGATGAATTGAACGGCGTCGTCTACGCGCAGGGGACGAACGCACTCACGACGTCGCGCGTCGCCGGGCCCGACGAGGGCGGCGGGCAGGAGCCCGCGCCGAAGGCGGGCGCGAAGACGGCGGGCGACGTCGTGAAGGACGCGCCCGCCGACTCCGGCGCGGCGTCTTCGCCCTGAGCGGTCGCGCGCGGCGAGGCGGCGCGCGACCCGCCGAGGTGCGCCGGCGGCCGTAGGACGCGCGGGGCTACGCGCGCGTCCGCTAGGGCGCCTTGGGCGCCGTGACGACCTCGGTCGGCGGCGGCGACTTCGGCGCGGCGGCGGCCTTCCTGTCGTTCTTCGACCGCATCTCTTGCTGCTTCTTCGCGCGGGCCTTCGCCTTCGGAGATTTGTCACCCATGGGGGACCACCTTTCTGTTCGAGCGCCCGACGCCGTCGCGACCGGGCACGCTCCATCAGTAAGCCTTCGCCAGCGCCGCGCAGCTCGAGCGTGGCGACTGCACGCTCGAACGCGCGGGCGTCGCTGGGACGAAGCTCCACGCTCGGCGGCGCCCGCGACGCCGGTCGCCCGCCGCGTGCGCCCCCGAGGGCCCCGCGCTCTCGCACCCCAGCGGGATCGCGATCGGGGCGGACGGGCGTGAGCCGCGAGATCTCTCCGGCGACGCGGGCGCTCGCGGCGTCAACGACGAGCGCCGCGGCCGCGCGCGCCGCGCAGGCGGTAGACGAACGCGAGGACGCGGGCGACGGCGGCGAAGTGGGCGGCCGGGACGGGGCGGCCGATCGCGACCTCGGCGTCGAGGGCGCGCGCGAGGCGACGGTTCTCGAGGATCGGGACGCCGTGCTTGCGCGCCTCGGCGCGGATCCGGAGCGCGACCTCGTCGTGGCCCTTGGCGATCACGACGGGCGCGGCGTCCTTCGGGCCGTAGCGGAGCGCGACGGCGACGTGGGTCGGGTTGGTCACGACGACGTCGGCGTTCTTCACCGCGTTCATCGCGCGCTTCTTCGCGAGCGCCCTCGCCCGCGACTTCATCCGCGCCTTCGCCTTCGGGTCTCCGTCGGACTGCTTCGACTCGTCCTCCCGCTCCTTGCGGGTCATCTTCATGTCGCGCGAGATCGTGTAGCGGCTCTGCGCGTAGTCGATCGCGGCGACGAGCACGAGCACCCCCGTCACCATGCCGACCATGCGCGCGATCGCGGCGAGCATCACCGGGACGCTGCCCTGGAGCGGCATCCGCGCGAGCGCGGTCAAGAGCGGGAGCTCCTTCGAGAGCGCGTGCCAGGCGACCGCCGCGACCGCCGCGACGCGCGCGACCGCGACCAGCGTCTCGAGGCCGGCGCGCTTCGGCGAGAAGAAGCGCTCGAGCCCCTTCGACGGATCGAGGCGCGAGAGATCCGGGGTCAAGAGCTCGCCGTACGAGCGGAAGCCCGCCTGCGCGGCGCCCAGCGCCGTCGACGCCGTGACGGCCGCCAGCACCGCGGCGCCGGCGAGCGCGAGGAGCTCGCCCCCGGCCGACGAGAGGACGGAGGCCGGGCCCAGGCGCTCGAGCGCGCCGAGGTCTCCGAGCGTGCCCGCCATCAGACGGCGGGAGGCGTCCGCGAGGCGCTCCTGCGATCCGGCGAGGACGGCGATCACCGCGGCCGTCGCGACGACCCCGCCCGCGTCGCGCGCCTTCGCGAAGCGGCCCTGCTTGCGGAACTCCTCCCGGCGCTGGTCCGTCGGGTCGTAGGTCCTGTCGCCGTTGTCCGCGCTCATGGGGCGGCCACGTCGGAGACGACCTCTTCGATCCTCGGACCCTCGCGCTCGAGCTCCCCGGCGAGCCCGACGGCGGCGTCGTCGATCGTGCCGAGGATCGCGAGGAGCCCGGCGGCGACCGTCACCCCCATGCCGACGCTGAACACCTGCAGCGACGGCGACGCGCGCGCGACGAGCGCGAGCGCCATCTGCACCGCGAGCGCGATCGCCATGACGGGCACCGCGAGCCGGACGCCGGCGTCCATCGCCTGCCCGAGGAAGTCCACCATCGACGGCGCGGCCGCGCCGATCGCGACGGCGTGGCCGAGCGGCAGCGCGCGGAACGACTCGAGCGCGTAGGCGAGCGCGACCCGGTGGGCCCCGAGCCCGAGGAAGAGCAGCATCGAGAAGAGCGTGACGACGCGCGAAGGCACCGAGTCCTCGCCGCCCAGCGTCGGATCGTAGACCTGCCCGAACGTGAGGCCGGTGGCCTGGGCGAAGCTCGCGCCGAGCACCTCGGCCGCCGAGAACGTCACGCGCACCGTGAAGCCGATGACGAGGCCGATCCCGAGCTCGCCGGGGACGAGGCCGAAGAGCGCGAGATCGAGGCCGAGGTCCGGCGTCGCCGGCTGCGCCGCCCGCGCGATCCACGCGAGCATCAGGACGAGGCCGATCTTCGCCTGGTTCGGGACGTTGCGCCCGGGGAACGGCGAAGCGACCACGAAGCCCGCCACGCGCGTCGCCGCGAGCACGAAGGCCGCCGCCTCGGCGAGGGCGAACGCGGGGAGCGACGTCACCGGACGACGTGCTCGATCGCCTGGAGCGAGCCGCGCGTGTAGTCCATCACCTTGCTCGCGAGCGTCGGGCCGAGCACGACGAGGACGCCGACGAGCGCGACGAGCTTCACCACGAAGCTGACGCTCGCCTCGTTGATCTGCAGCACCGTCTGCGCGACGCCGACGAGCAGGCCCGCGATCAGCGCGACGGCGAGGATCGGCCCGGAGATCCACAGCGTGACCCGCAGGGCCTCGAGCACCATCGCGAGCGCCTGGTCGCCGTTCACGTGGAGAAGCTCCGGAGGAGAGAGCCGACGAGCAGGTGCCAGCCGTCGACCACGACGAACAAAAGGAGCTTCAGCGGCAGGCTGATCGACGCGGGCGGCACCATCATCATGCCCATCGCCATCAGGATGGCCGCGACGGCGAGGTCGATGACCAAGAACGGCAAGAGCACGAGCACGCCCATCTGGAACGCGGTCGTGAGCTCGCTCACGACGAAGGCCGGCGAGGCGATCCGCATCGGGACCTCCTCCTCCGTCGACGGCAGCGGGGTGCGCGACGCCTCGTAGAAGAGCGCGAGATCGGCCTCGCGCGTCTGGCGGAGCATGAACGAGCGGAGCGGCGCGGCCGCGCGCTCGAGCGCCGCCGACTCGTCGATCTTGCCCGCCGCGTAGGGATCGTAGGCCTCCGTGAGGACCGTGTTGGTGACGGGGGCCATGGTGAACATCGTGAGGAAGAGCGCCAGGCCGACGAGCACCTGGCTCGGCGGCGACTGCTGCGCGCCGACCCCTTGCTTGACGAAGGAGAGGACGACGACGATCCGCGTGAACGACGTCATCGTCAGGACGATCGCCGGCAGGAGCGAGAGCAGCGTGAGGAGCGCGAGGATCTTGAGCTGAGGCGCGAGCCCCGGGCCCGTGGTCGCCACGGAGAGGAGGTCCGGCGGCGCCGCCGGCGCGCCCAGCGCGTCGGTCGACGCGACGAGCCCCAGGAGGAGCGCCGCGGCCGTAGCGCCGACGCGCGCCGGCTTCACCCGTCCCCCAGGCGGAGCGATCGGTCCGGCGGGCCCTTGCGGGCGTCGTCCGGCTGCTCGAGCGCGAGGAGCAGGCCCTTCGCTTGACCGGCGACGCGCGGCAGCTTCGCCGTCTTCGGGGCGGGGGCGCGCTTCGGCGCCGCCGCCTTCGCGGGCGCCCCGACGCCGCCGAGCAGGCTGCGCGCGCGATCGGCCATCTCCAGCAGCGGGCGCTCCTCCGCCCGGGCGATCGGCGCGCGCTCGCGCGCGGGGAGCTCGAGCGGCGCCGACGCCTCGACGGCGGGCGCGTCGACGGCGTCGAGCACCGCCAAGGTCTGGATCGCGCTCGGCGTCATCCCGACGAGCAGGCGCGTGCCCTCCACCTCGACGACGATCAGCTCGCTGCGCACGCCCACCGACGTCCGGCCGAGGACGTCGATCCGGCTCGCCGTCGTGGGCGCGTGGCCTCTCCGCTTCTTCTTCAGCCAGAGGCCCGCGGCGGCCGCCACGCCGACGCCGGCGAAGAGCTTGTAGGCGAACGGCGTCCCCTCGTTCGGGCTCGCCAACGTGAGCGGCTTGCTCGGACGCGTCGCGAGCGGCGTCGCGGCGGGGGCGGGCGTCTCGGGCAGGGCCGCGACCTCGACCGGAGGCGCGCCGCGGAGGCCGCCGCCGGGCCGCGGGGCCGCCAGGGTAGCGGCGGAGGCCGCCGGCGCGGCCGCCGGCGCCGGGGGCTCGGCGGCGAGCGCGAGCGTCGGGACGGCGACGAGCGTCAGGCGATGACACGCGCCTGCGCGGAGGGCCTTCACTGCGGCTCCGCCGGCGCCGGACCGGCGCGGCCGGCTCCGGCGACACCTTCGCGCCGTCGTGCTCGGCCGGCGACGTGACGATCTCCGTGATCCACCAGCCCCGTAGCGATCGCCGAGGACGACCGCTTCGCCGTCCGATGAGCCGACCGTTGACGACGATCTCGAGGGGCTCACCCGCCGCCTTGTCGAGCTCGAGCGCGTCTGCCGGTGCAGAGGCGGAGATCGCACGATCTATCCGCGCCGAATCTCGAAGCGCCTCTCGATATCAGCATCGCGCAAGGAGCCCAGAGGGTACGTGAAGCGGGAGCGTTCCGTCCGTCGGGTGTGTGGACAAACCTGCCCTGTTTCAAGGGCCGTGCCGCGTACGAGCGTCCAGAACGTGTCACGCGCCCCGCGCCAGCGAGGACCGCCGGAGCCGCGACCGACGCTCGCGCCAGCGGGGATGCCCGCGCAACCGCACCGCCGAGCGACATCAGGAAGGCCGGCGTCCGCCAGTACGGTGTAAGGCATATGATTCCCTGTCGGTCCTCGACCTCGTCCCCGTCGTCCAGGGCTCCACGCCGAGGCAAGCGCTCAGGTGCAACCTCGGAGAGAGCTCGCGGGCACGCCGAAGCCCTCGGGTACACGCGCGCTACTGGGTCGCCGAGCATCACAACATGGCGGGCATCGCGAGCGCCGCGACGTCGGTGGTGATCGAGCTTTCTGCCGCCGGCAGACAGAACCATTCGCGTCGGGGCCAGCGGGATCATGCTGCGCCGAACCACTCGCCGCTGCAGATCGCCGAGCAGTTTGGCACAGCTCATGAGTCGCTCTACCGGTTTTATCTGGAAACCGCCGAACCGGCCGCGCGCCGGGCGCACCGTCCCCTTGACGGTGCGCGCGATGCGGCGCTGATCCGCGGGCGTCCGAGGAGTTCCGCGCGACGTCCAGGAGCTCAAGGCGCTGTTCGCGCCCGTCCGCGGGTCAGCGCGTCCAGGCCGTACCGGGCGGCGGGCTCCGCGTGCCGCTCACGGATCTCAAACCGGCCTGTTCGGCGCGGAGGCTGCCGCGTTCCAGGGCTTGTGCTGCGTTCGCCTCCACTTCAGCGCCCGCGGCACTCGAGAGCGCCTTTCGCCACGTACCGGCGCGTTCAGGCCCTCACGACTGGCTCGACGACCGTACACGCGATGGCCGACGTGAACGTCGTCACCCGGCCGAGACGGACTGACGGGCACGACGCCTCTTCACGACACTGCAGCAAGCGTTCACCGACCTGCATCGCGGAACGCGCAGCCTCCAGAAGCCGCCGTCCTGACGACATCGACGCCTGCTGGACGCCCGCCGAGGCCGCAGCGTCGAGCATGCTCGCCCCACTCCATCGTCGGCTCACGAGGGCCGTCCGCGCCGGCCTCGAGCGCTGCCGAGAAGACCAGACCGACGAGCTGATGGTGGTCTGACGTCTTCGACCACGACGCGCGCAAACGCTCGTTCGAAGGATCGTGGCGGACCTGTGGGGGCTTGCTCCGCGCGACGCCGCGCCGTGATCGGCGACGGAGGCTCAAGGGCGCGCCGGAGAGAGCTCGTTCGCCGGGCGCTCGATCGCGACAACATTACGTGACCGCTCGCGGTCGGCCGGCCGTGGAAGAGCGTCGCCCCGCCCGCGCAGATGCGCGCGCGCTCGTCGAGCGGCAGCGAGACGAGATGACGCGTCGCCGACCGCGAGCCGGGCGATCGCCTCGAGCGGGAGGCGGACCTTGCCGAGCTCGGCGACGTGCTGCGTCGGAAGCAGCGTCGGTCATGGCCGCGGCGATGCCGCTGTCGACCTGCTGCGGCTCCGCGGCCTCCTCGTCCCGCGCGACCGCGGAGAGCGGGAGGGCGAGCAGGACGGCGCCGCCGCCCTCCATCGCCAGCGGCAGGACGACGGCCGCGCCGGCCTCGACGTCCTTCGAGGTCGTGGGCTCGATCGCGAGCGAGAGGCGCGACGTGAGCACGTCTCCGAACGCGCGCAGCATGCTGCCGGTGACGCGCGACGCGAGCGCGCTCTGCGCCGAGGTCGAGGGCACGCGGACCTCGAGGGCGACCGTCGCCGCCGAGCACGCCGTCGAGGATGCGGGCGAGCGCGACGTCGTCGAGCGAGACAGGCCCGCGCATCGCGGCGGCAGCTCGGCGAGGCGCCGGGGCCGCGCGGACGGGCGAACGCGCCGAGGCGTGGGCGACCGCCGTCGCCGGCCAGATCCCGGCGAGCGCGACGCAACGCACGGGCTTCGCGTCGACCGCCACGCGGCGGCGCGAACGGGACGGCACGCCAGGGCGCGCCGGCGAGCGCCGACGCGACCTCGGCGACGCGAGCCGACGCGGCGCGACCACTACGATCCGCAAAGAACGGCGAGGCCTCGAGTCGCGCGCTCATTGGACGACGAAAGTCCGTGACGAAGGAGGATCCGCTCGGCGTTGTTCGCCCGCGGCGTAACGCTCAGTCGGCTCGGCGCGCATCATACCAATGTGCCGGGATCGACGACCTGCCTCAATGGGTGAGCGCTGCGGAGGTACGTGAGCACGGCGTCACTGCAGGGGCACCAAGTTCTTGAGGTCCTCGGTCGTGTGCGGATCGAACTCGACGGCGTCATTTTATCTTCATCGGGTGGGGTTTCTTGCTCGCGTCGAAGAGCGTCATGAGGAGCAGCTCGAGCGGGGGGTCGGCCCCGGAGGCTTGCTCTGAGCGGCACGTACGCAGAGCGTGCTCAGGGCGCCAGCCGCTGATGCGCCGCGGACGCACGGTACCACCGTAGGCAACGCCCACGGCGTAACTGCGGTTCGCGGGAAGATGCGAAAGAGCCCGCCGATCGGCGACGGCTTCGTCGGGACCCCGGCCGGTGCGTCCGGCGCGGGCGTGTTCGGCTTGGACTCGGTGCTCATGGCGGGCTCTTCGCTTCGTCTCCTCCAACGGCCGGACTACGTCACTGCTTCAGGGCCATCATCTCCTGGAGCATCTGGTCGGCCGTCGTGATCGTCTTGCTGTTCGCC
Source organism: Labilithrix sp. (assembly GCA_019637105.1). Classification (GTDB taxonomy): domain Bacteria; phylum Myxococcota_A; class Polyangia; order Polyangiales; family Polyangiaceae; genus Labilithrix. The sequence continues at coordinate 113,783 of JAHBWF010000001.1, read as the reverse complement.
TGGAAGGCGCGCTGGTGCGCGATGAGGCCCACGAACTGCTCGGCGATGTCCACGTTCGACTGCTCGAGCGAGCCGGCGACCATCGCGCCTCGACCGCCCTCGCCGGCGGCGCCGACGGCCGCTTCGCCCGACTCACGCGTGGCGACCCACATGTTCTGACCCGCGCGGCCGAGGCCGTCGTTCGAGCGGAACTTGGCGACGGCCATCTTGCCCGCCGCCACGGTCTGACCGTTGGAGTAGACGCCGCTGACGGTGCCGTCGGAGTCGATCTTCACGCCGGCGAGGTCACCCGAGCCGTAGCCGTCCTGCGACTGCGCGCTGACCGCGCTCGCCGAGCCGAACTGGGTCGTCCCGCCGAGGCCCGTCCCGCCCGCGGCGATCGACGTGCCGAAATCGAAGTCGATCGCCTGGTTCGGCGTCGCGCCGTTGAAGCTGATCTGCCCCGCCGGGTTCCACTGGACGTCCTGGAGCGCGCCGGCCGAGTCGAACGTGAGCTGGCCGGTGGCGAACTCGAAGTTCTCTCCCGGCGTGCCGCCGTTCACTTCGTCGCCCTTCGCGAGGGCGTGGACGTCCCACGTGCCGTCGCCGGTCTTCGTGAAGTAGAGGTCGACCGCGTGCGCCTTGCCGAGCGAGTCGTAGACCGTCATCGTGGTGGAGAGGTTCGACGAGGCGCCCGGGTTCTGCGGGTCCCACGCGACCGTCGGCGGCGTCGCCGAGGCGTCGAGGTTCGCCGTGGCGCGGATCGACGACGTCGGCTTCGGCGGGAGCTGCGCCGTCGAGAGCTGGAGGCGCCCGACGCGCGAGTCGAAGCCGCCGCTCGCGTTCGGCGCGTACCCCTGCACCTCCATCCCCTGCGGGTTGACCAGGACGCCGTCGTTGCGGATCGTGAGCTGGCCGGCGCGCGTGTAGAAGTTGCCGGAGACGCCGTTGATCGTGCCGTTGACGACGAAGAAGCCGTCGCCGGAGAGCGCGACGTCCGTGGCCTGCCCGGTGTTGACGAGCGCGCCCTGGGCGAAGATCTGCTGGGCGCGGCCGAGTCGGACGCCGCCGCCGACGTTGTCGGGCGAGCCGATCGCGCCGCCGAGGACGTTCTCGAACGTCGCGCGCGTGCGCTTGAAGCCGATGGTGTTCGTGTTGGCGATGTTCTCACCCACGATGCTGAGCGTGTTGCTCTCGGCGGTGAGTCCAGAGACGCCCGAGTACATGGCCTTCGTAATGCTCATCGAACCGTTCCTCCTACGCTCACGAGCTCCGAGATTGGAGCCGTGACACCGGAGTCGAGAAGGAGCTCCGGGTAACCTTTTTCGAACGACACCTTCGTGACCTTGCCGCTCACGTCCTGAGACGTGTTCACCGACTTGCCGTCGGCCGTCTGCGCGTCGACCTTGATCGCGTAGGTGCCCTTCGCGACCGGCTGGCCGGCGTCGTCCTTGCCGTCCCACGTGATGGGCACCGCGCCCGCGCCGCGCGGGCCGAGCTCGAGGGTGCGCACCGTCTTGCCGGACGCGTCCTGGATGCGGACGGTGACCTTCGCGGCCGCGGCGTCGAGGTTGACGCTCGAGCCCGTCGCGGTGACGCCGTCGAACGCGATGCCGTTGCCGCGGACGGTGACGTCCTTGCCGACGAGCCCGGCGGCCTCGTTGCTCGCGAGGCCCGTCATCTGCGCCGAGAGGACGTCGAGCTTCGCCGACTGCGCGATCGACTGCTCGACCATCGCGAACTGCGAGAGCTGGGCCACGAACTCGGTGCCCTCGGTCGGCTGGAGCGGGTCCTGGTGGGAGAGCTGCGCGACGAGGAGCTTGAGGAAGGCGTCCTTGTCGAGCGCCGACTTCTCCGTCGGCTCGGAGGTCGTCGGCGTGTTGGTGCCCGCGGCGGACGTGACGGAGGAGAGCGCCATGTCGATCCTCAAAGCACGATCCGGACCCGCGCTCTTTGACGTCGGACCGACGGTCCTTCGACGCCGACCCGCGACGCGCGGTCGCCGTCGCCGCGCTCTTCGCGCGCTCCGCGGCGGCTCTCGCCGTGGTCGCCCCCGAGATCGCGCGCCGTCGCGTCGCCGCCGGCGGGACGCTCCACGAAGACCCGCGCCTCGGGGACCTCGCGCTGCACGTGCGCCGAGAGCTCGGGGGCGTGGGCGGCGATCACGCGCGTGGCGCGCTCGTCGTCCGCGCGGACGTGAACGTCGATCTTCGCGGCGTCGGCGATCGCTCGGACCTCGACGTTGCCGAGCTCCGGGACCACGATCCGCCCGTGGGCCTCGCCGGCGAGCGCGCGCCGGTGACCGGCGACCTCGGCCGCGCGGACGCCGGCCTCGCGGCCCTCGGCGGCCCTCGCCGCGCCGGCGGCGGGCGACGGAACCGTGACGGGCGCCATCGTCCTGACGGCCTCCGACGACGCGCCGACGCCCGGCGGCGCGGCGAGGGCCGCCGAGGCGTCGCCGTTCGCGAACGGCGCGGCGGCGTCCGAGGCGCCGAAGAGGACGTCCGCGTCGCCGCCCGAGCGGGCGTCCGCGTCGCCGCCCGAGAGACGATCGGCGAACGCCGCCGTGCGCTCGCCGACGCTCGCTTCGACCGGACCGGCGGGCGATGCTCTCCGTGGCCAGGGGCCGCGGCGCGCGGCGGTGGGGACGGGCGCGGCATCCGCGCTCGGCCACCGGCGTCGGCAGGGGAGCCGTCTCCGCGACGGCGCCAGCACCGAGGCGCGCCGGGCGCCGCGAGGGGCGTCGCGCGCCGAGGAGACGTCACCGGGCGCGTCGCGTATCTCGCGGCAGGCGTATGGCATGGGCGGCCTCTGCCATCATTGCCGCGTCGCGCGGGATGCAGCGCGGCGCGCCGGCCGAGCGTGACGCCGCCGCGGGATCGACGGAACGGGCGGCGGCGCTCGCGTGGGCGGCGAGAGAGCGGCGCCGCAGGCGCGCTCGCGGCGCCGGCGACGGGCGACGCACCGCGGGCGCGCCGGCGCTCCTGGCATCGGCGACCGACCGCGGGCGCGACCACGCTCGCGGGATCGCCCGCCAACGACGCGGCCGCGCCGGCGCCGCAGGGGATCTCCCGCCGTCGCCGCGCGCGTCGGCGCTCGCAGGGGATCGCCGCCAGCGTCGCGGCCGCGCCGGCATCGGAGTACGCCTTGCGCCGGCGCGTCGCGCGCGGCGTCCCTCGTCGGAGGCTTCGCGCCAGACGACGTCGCTTGGGTAACGCCTCGGCGGTGCGCGTGTCCGCGCCGTCGCCGCGCCCTCGGCGGTACGGCGGCCTCGGCCCACGGCCGCCCGCACGTCGTCAGCCGACCTCGACGGGGAGGCCTGCGGCGACGCCGACGGCACCCCGCCCGCGAGGCCCGCCGCGTCCGCGCTCCCCCTCACCTCCCCCGCCCGCAAAGGCCCATCGCCCTCGCGAACCCGGCCCCCTCCCGCGGACAACCCCCTCCCCGCCCGCGAACCCGCTCGCCTCCCCGAACCCGACCGCGTCCGCCCGCGACCCCACGGCCCCCTCGCCGCCCGCGCGCCCCTTCGGCGCGACGCGCGATGCGACCGCCGCCGGATCGGCCTCGAACGCCGGCACGGCGACGCGCCGAGGACCGGCGGAGGCACGAACGCCGCCGGCGACGCGACGGCCGGCGGCGCGGATCGCTCCGCCTCCTCCGCGTCCTCGGTCTCGGCCGACACCTCGACCTCGAGCTCGGGGTCCGCGCCTCCCTGCACGCGCGCGAGCGCGGCGTCGAAGGCGGCTCGGCCCGGCTCGAGGGGCCGCGCGCCCGGACCGCCGAGCGCGCGCGAGAGATCGATCGCCGCGAGGCCGTCGGCCGCCGGGCGGGAAACGCTGTTCATGGCTGGCTCCTTCGTGGCCCGTCCCCGGACGGGCGCGGCGTCATCCGGCGCGCAGCTTCCGCGCGGCGACCTCGTCTTCGGCGACGCGCTCGCGCTGCCGCTGCTCGGCCTGCCCCTCGGCGACGGCCTTCTCGAGCCACCGCTCGAACCGGCGGAGCTCGACGCGCGCCTCGGTCATCGCCTCGCGCGCCGCGAGCTCCTCGGAGCGCGCGAGCGCGTGGCGCTGCTCCGCCTGGTCGACGGCGCGACGGAGCGCGCGGATCTGCGCGTCGCGGTCCTCGAGATCGGCCACCAGGCCGATGTGGTCGGCCGCGTCGAGCGCGGCGAGCCACGTCCGATCGGCGTGGATCCGCGCCTGCTCGGCGGCGCGCGTCCGCGCGTGCGCCGCCGCGTGCGCCGCCTCCGCGGCGTCGACCGCCCGCCGCTTCACGTCGATCAGGCGTCCCATCGTCTTCATCTGCTTCGTCTTCATCGTCAGCGTGACCTCTCCGCGATCGCACGGAGCCGGGCGATCGTCTCGCCGCGCGAGGTGACCTCGTCAGGAGGTTGTCGCAGCAGCGCTTCGATGACCGGATGCAACGCGCGCGCCGCGTCGACGCGCGCGTCCGATCCGGGGACGTAAGCGCCGATCTGGATCAGGTCCGCCGCCTCTTCGTAGGCGGCGAGCAGCTCGCGCACGCGCCCGGCGGCCCCCACGTGCTCCGACGTCGAGACGTCGCGCGCCACGCGGGACACGCTGCGCAGCACGTCGATGGCCGGGTGGTGCCCGCGATCGCCGAGCTTGCGCGAGAGGATGACGTGCCCGTCGAGGATCCCGCGCACGGTGTCGGCGATGGGGTCGTTCATGTCGTCGCCCTCGACGAGCACCGTGTAGACCGCGGTGATCGAGCCGGGGCCGCTGTCGCGTCCGGCGCGCTCGAGCAGCGGCGGGAGCGCCGCGAAGACCGTCGGCGTGTACCCCTTCGTGAGGGGCGGCTCGCCGGCGGCGAGCGACGCCTCGCGCAGCGCCATCGCGTAGCGTGTGACCGAGTCCATCACGAGCAGCACGCGCTTGCCCTGCTTGCGGAAGTGCTCGGCGATCGCCGTCGCGCGGAGGGCGCCTCGGACACGGACGAGCGGCGGGGCGTCGCTGGTCGCCGCGACGACGACGCAGCGCGAGAGGCTCTCCGGGCCGATCGCGTGGCGGACGAAGTCGCCGACCTCGCGCCCGCGCTCCCCGATGAGCGCGGCGACGATGACGTCGGCGTTCGCGTGGCGGCAGAGCATCCCCAGGAGCGTGCTCTTCCCTACCCCGGTACCGGCGAAGAGCCCGATGCGCTGCCCCTCTCCGAAGGCGAGCAGCGCGTCGAGCGCGCGGACGCCGGTCTCGAGCGGCGTGTCGATCGGACGGCGCGCGAACGGCGCGGGCGGCTCCGCGTGGAGCGGCGAGCGCGCGGCTCCGCGCGGCGGCGGCCGCTGATCGAGCGGCCGGCCGAAGGCGTCGATCACGCGGCCGAGCAGCGCCTCTCCCACCTCGGCGCTGGCCTCGCTCGTCCGGAGGCGGACCCGGGCGCCGGGCGCGATCCCCGACGTCGGACCGAGCGGCGCCGCGAGGAGCCGGCCGTCGCGGAAGCCGATCACCTCGAGCGTGACGCGCCGGCCGGGCAGGTCGATCTCGAGCTCGCGCCCGACGGCGCCGTCGAGCCCGGAGATCTCGACCAGCAGGCCGACGACCTTCTCCACGCGCCCCTCCGCGCGCGCCAGCGGGGCGGCGCGGACCTCGGCCTCGTAGCTCGACAGATCGATCATCGTCACGACTCCCGATCGACGCCGAGCGCGTCGGAGATGGCCGCGATCCGCTCGCCCGCGCCGATCGGCACGACGGTCGCGCCCTCGCGGAGCTCGCACGTGCCGGGCCGCAGCCCGGCGTCGACGACGACGCGCGCGCCGGCGGCGGCGGCCGCGAGCGCGTCGGGCGCGACGGCCGCCGCGACGTCCGGGGCGACGGCGACGAGCGCCTCCTTGCCCGGCAGCGCGGCGAGGCCGTCCTGGATCCACCCCGTCACGAGCGACGGTTCGGTCGCCAGCTCGCGCCCGACGACGCGCGCGGCCACCGTCACGGCCAGCCGGACGACCTCGGGCTCGCTCTCCTCGAGCACGCGCGCCCGCACGGACGCGAGCTCGACGGCGAGGCGCGCCACCTCTTCGCGGAGGGCGAGGACCTCGCGCTCGAGCTCGAGCTCGCGCGCCGACTGGATGATCGGCGACGAGGGCGGCGCCGACGCCCGCGCCAGCGGGACGATCGAGGGCGCGATCATCGACTGCGACGGCCGGCGCGGCCCCTCCGACGGCGGGGGCATCGACGGCGCGCGCGGCGGCGGCGCGACCGATCCCGGCGTGACGCGCGGCATTCCGATCCACGAGGGCCGTCCGGAGACCCGCGGCGCCCCGGGCCGCGCCCACGGGGCCGGCGAGATCCGGCGCGCGGCCCCCATCACTCGTCCTCCCGCCCGAGCGAGAGCTTGCCCTGGTCCTCGAGCGTCAGGGCGACGTCGACGACCTCGCGGCGCGCGGCCTCGACGTCGGCCTTCCGGACGTGGCCCATGTTCTCGAGGTCGTCGCGGATGAGGTCCGCGGCGCGCTGCGAGAGCCCGCGGAAGACCGCCTCGAGCACGGCGTCCGAGGCGCCGCGCAGGGCGAGCGTGAGCCGATCGGTCGCGACCTCGCGGAGCAGCGTCCGCATGCCGCGGACGTCGATGCGCGCCAGGTCGTCGAAGGTGAACATCGCCTGGCGGACGATCGCGGCGAGATCCGGATCCTCGGCCTCGAGGTTCGAGAGGATCGACGTCGACGCGGTCTTCGACGACGCGTTGAGGAGCTCGGCCGCCTTGGCGACGCCGTCGACGCTGACGAGCGCCGTGGCCTCCGGCTCGGGGAGCTGGGCCGCGAGCGCCGACGCCACGTCCTCGAGGACGCTCGCCGGGAGCTGCTTCATCCGGCTCATGTGCTTCACGAGCGGGGTCTTCTGCTCGTCCCCCAGCGCGTTGACGATCTCCGCCGCCGCCGTCGGCGACAGCATCGAGAGCACGGCGGCCGCGAGCTGCGGCGGCTCGTTGCCGAGGAGCCCGGCGACGTCCTCGGGGGAGGCGGCCTCGAGGCGCGCCAGCGGGCTCGTCACGCCGTCCTCGAACAGCGCGCGCGCGCGGTCCTCGCCGATCGAGCCGGCGGAGAGGCGACGGAGGTAGCGGAGCCCGCCGCGCGGGACGGCGACGGCCGTGTCCGACTTCTCGAGGAACTCCTTGAAGGTCCGGTCGACGGCGTCCTTCGGCACGACGCGCATCGTCGACGCGACCGAGCGCAGCTTCCGGATGTCGTCCTCGTCGAGCTCGTCGACGATCGGCCGCGCGACCTCTTCGTCGAGCGACAGCAAGAACAGGACGGCCTTCTCGGCGTTCGTGATCATCGAGGGTCTCCGGGCGGGTTCGCGACTTCGGGATGCAACGTTCAAGCCGCCTCTTCGCGGACGGCCTCGTGCTGACCGAGCCAGGAGCGCACGACGAGGGCGGCGGTCGCGGGATCGCTCGCGGCGCGCTCGCGGACGAGGCGGCGAAGGTCGTCGGGCGACTCGGGCTTGTCGGCGGCGGCGTCGAGCAGCTCGACGGTGACCGCCTCGGCGCTGGCCTTCTCCTTCGCGGCGGCGAGGGCGAGGGCCGCCGTGACCTTGCGGCGCCGGCGGCGGGCGCGGACCACGAGGCCCGCCGAGACGAGCGCGAGGAGCGCGAGGGCGCCGCCGGCGAACGGCGCGACCTTCTTCGGCTCGAGCCAGGCGGGCAGCGCCTTCGGCTCCGGCGCCGCGTCGGGCGCCTCGCGGGCGAGGAACGGCACCGCCTCGACGGTGACGGCGTCGCCGCGGCGCTCGTCGAAGCCGACCGCGCTGCGCACGAGGCCGGCGATCTTCTCGATCTCCTCCTTCGAGCGGGGCGCGCCGCCCGCGACGGGCGAGCCGTCGATGACGACCGCGACGGTGACGCGCCGGAGCGCGCCGCCCGCGATCGTGCGCTTCTCGGTCACGCGATCGACCTCGAAGTTCCGCGTGTGCGCGTCGCGCGTGGCGCCGGGCGCGACGCCCGCGACCTCGGGGGCTCCGCCGTCCGCGGCCGCGGCGCGCGCGGCGGCGCCGCCGGGGAGGTTGCTCTCCGCCCCGGGGACGCCCGCGACGGGCACGTCCTCGCCGCTCCGCTCGACGTTGCGCTCCTCGCTGCGGAGCGCCGTCTTGCTCGGATCGTAGTGATCCTCGACGCGCTCGACGCGCGCGGGATCGAGGTCGACCGTGACGCGCACGTCGACCCGGCCGGGGCCGGTGACCTTCTCGACCATCGAGCGGGCGCGCTCCTCGAGCGTCGCCTCGAGCGAGCGCGCCTGCGAGGCCCGGTCGTCGTCGCCGGAGCCGTCCTCGCCCGGACGGCGCGGTTTGTGGAGGACGGCGCCCTCGGTGGTCACGACCGCGACGTGATCGGGGCTCAGGCCGGCGACCGACGTCGACACGAGGTGGACGATGCCGGCGACCTCGCCGGCGCCGAGCGCGCGGCCGCCGCGAAGCTTGAGGACGATCGACGCCGAGGAGGGCTCGTTCCGGCTGACGAACACGGACTTCTCCGGCAACACGAGGTGGACGCGCGCGGTCTGGACGGCGGCGACGGTGCCGATGGTCCGGGCGAGCTCGCCTTCGAGCGCGCGCCGGTAGAGGATCCGCTGCTCGAACTCGGTCGCGCCGAGGCGCATCTTGTCGAAGCTCTCGAACCCCACGGCGCCGCCGCGCGGCAGCCCGCCGCCGGCGAGCTCGAGGCGGAGCTCGCGGGCGTTCGCCTCGGGGACCTCGATGATCGCGCCGTCGGCCTCGATCCGGTACGGGACCTTCATCTCCTTCAGCTTCGCCACCACCGCCGCGGCGTCGTCCCGATCGAGGTTCGAGTAGAGCACGGCGTACGGCGGGTTCGACGTGCGGAGGGCGACGAACCCGCCGAGCGCCGCGAGCGCCAGCGCGGTCGTGACGACGAAGATCCGCGCCGACCGGGGGAGGCCCTTCGCCCAGGCCGCCGCCCTCTCCGCCCAGAGGCGGAGCGGCGCGGGGAGGGAGTCGATGAGGCGCTTGTCAGACATTGATTCTCCAGAGCTCGTGGAACGCGTCGAGGAGCTTGTCGCGGACCGAGCCGACCAGCCTCAGCGAGATGTCGGCTTCCTTCATCGTGATCATCGTCCCGTGAAGGTCGTCGAGGCGGCCCTGCGCGAGGGCCTCCGCCTTGCCCACCGCTTCGCGCTCCTTCGCGCTCGCCGCCATGGCGGTCTTCTCGAGGACGTCCCCGAAGCTCGCGCCGCCGACCGGGTCCGTTGCACCTCCGATGCCGACGCCCGGCTCGCCGCCGACGCGGAGGTCCTCGCGCATCGCGGCGGCGGCCGCCGCCAGGCTCCCGGCGCCGGTCGGGTCGATCTTCGCGCTCACTTGCCGATCCGGAGCGCGGCGCGGGCCATCGCCTTGAGCGACTCGATCGACGTCACGCCCGCCTCGTAGGCCCGGGAGGCCGTCATCATGTTGACCATCTCTGTCACCACGTTGACGTTCGGGTACTCGACGTAGCCGTCGGCGTTGGCGTCCGGGTGACCGGGCTCGTACACCATCTGGCCCGGCGTGAGGTCGGGTCGCACCTCGGCCATCTCGACGGTCTCGACCTTGCGGAGGACGGGGTCGAAGCTCCGCGGCGCGATCGGCTTGGCCTCGAACACCGGATCGAGGCGGCGGTAGGGGCCGCCCTCGGCGGTGCGCGTCGTCCGCGCGTTCGCGAGGTTGCCGGCGACGACGTTCATGCGGCTGCGCTCGGCCGAGAGGCCGGAGGCGGCCACCTCCATCGCCGAGAAGACGCCGGGGCGGACGGGGCCGGTCTTCATCCGTGCTTCCCGTCGCTGGCGGCCCACGCGAGCGACGCGAGCTGACTCGAGGCGAGCTGCGCGAGCACGTCGTAGCGCATCTGGTTGGTGGCGATCTTCACGGCCTCGCGATCGAGATCGACGCCGTTGCCGTCCGCGCCGCCGGCGGCGCCGGGGTCCTCGATCACGCGGCCGACCGAGGCCGTCCCTTGCGCGCCGTGGGAAGAGGAGAGGTGGCCCGGCTGCGTCGCCTCGAGCGCGACGTGGAGCGCGCCGGCGAAGGTGCCCGTGCGCTCCAGATCGACCGGTTTGTACCCTGGCGTGTCGATGTGAGCGAGGTTCGACGCGAGCAGGTTGTGGCGCGAGAGGTGGTAGTCGAGCGCTCCTCGCAGGTGCTCGACGGAGTCGATGAGGGCCATGACGTGGTGCTCCTGCCGCCGCTTCATCCACGCGTCGTGCCAGCGTCATGGAAGTGGCTGGCCCGGAGGTTGCGACCGGCCTCCGACGATGCTGAAGCTCACACGCCTGGACCACCGAACGGTGGCCATCAACCCGGACCACGTCGCGTGGGTCGAGGCGACGCCCGACACGACGCTCTGCCTCCTCGGCGATCGCAAGGTGATCGTGCGCGAGAGCCTCGACGAGGTCGTCGAGCGCTTCGTGACGGCGCGCGCGCGCGTCGGGTGTACGGCGTTCGGCGTCCAGGCGGCGCCGCCGTCGAACGGCCGACGGACGACGTCGATCTCCGGGCGCCCGTCCGGCTACCCGTCCGCGCCCGCCCCGCGCGTCGTCGGCGACGACGAGCTCGGCTTCGGCGCGCGCCGGCTCGGCGCGGGCGAAGACGAAGGAGGCGAGTGATGCAGCCCGGCCCGCTGATCGGGATCGCGTTCGCGCTCCTGACCATCCTCATCGGCAACTACCTCGAGGGCGGCCACGCCGGCTCGATGGTCGGCGGACCGGCGGCGCTCATCGTGCTCGGCGGGACGATCGGCGCGGTCATCGTCCAGTACCCGTTCGCGACGCTCACCTCGGCGCTCAAGGCCGCGGGCGCGACGTTCAAGAAGCCGGGGGTCGATCCCGCGAAGATCGTCGACGAGATCGTCGATTACGCGAACCGCGCGCGACGCGACGGCATCCTCGCGCTCGAGAAGGTCTCCGAGACCGCGTCGGACCCGTTCCTCCGCAAGGCGCTGATGATGGCGGTCGACGGCGTCGACTCGCAGACGCTCCGCGAGACGCTCGAGGTCGCGATCGGCCAGGAAGAGGAGCACGGCGAGGACGCGGCCAAGGTCTTCGAGGCCGCGGGCGGCTACTCGCCGACGGTCGGCATCATCGGCGCGGTCCTCGGCCTCATCCACGTCATGAGCAACCTGAGCGACATCGCGGCGGTCGGTCAGGGCATCGCCGCGGCGTTCGTCGCGACGATCTACGGCGTCGCGGTGGCGAACATCCTGTTTCTCCCCATCGCGGGCCGCATCAAGCTGATCGTGCGCGAGAAGGCGCTCCTCCGCGAGCTCACGCTCACCGGCGTCCTCGCGATCCAGGCCGGGCTCAACCCGAAGCTGGTCCGCGAGCGCCTCTCGCAGTTCTTGGTCGAGCACGGCCCGAAGAAGGGCGCCGCGGGCGCTCCGGCGAAGGCGGCCGGCTGATGGCGCGCAAGAAGAAGCACCCGGAGCACGTGAACCACGAGCGCTGGCTCGTGAGCTACGCCGACTTCATCACGCTGCTCTTCGCCTTCTTCGTCGTCATGTTCGCCGTCTCCCAGGTAGACTCGAAGAAGGTCGGCCGGTTCACCGAGTCGTTCTCGAAGGCCGTCGGGATCGACATGTTCCCCGAGGCGGGGCACGGCCTGCTCGCGGGCGCGTCGCAAGGGACGCTCGCGGAGCCCGAGCCGGCGATGGGATCGCCGCTCCCGCCGGATCTCGTGAACCTCAAGACCGCGCTGAGCACGCCCGAGGTCAAGGAGGAGCTCAGCGACGTGCAGATCCTCTCGCGCCGCAACGAGCTCGTGCTCCGCCTCTCGGAGGGCTTCCTCTTCGGGAGCGGCACCGACGCGCTCGAGGAGCGCGCGCTCCGCGTCGTCGCGCGGCTCGCGGCCGAGCTGCGCGACCGCCCGCTCTACGTGCGCGTCGAGGGCCACACCGACGATCGCCCCATCCACACCGCGCGCTTCCGCTCGAACTGGGACCTGTCCACCGCGCGCGCCACGGCGGTCGTCGCGCGGCTCGCCGCCGGGGGCATCTCGCCGGAGCGCCTCTCGGCCGCCGGCTACGGCGAGTTCCACCCGCTCGCGTCGAACGCGACGGACGAAGGACGCAAGCAGAACCGCCGCGTCGATCTCGTCGTCAGCATGCCGGTCGTCGCGGTCGAGACGAGCGACGACGCCCCGAGCGCCGTCGCCGACGCAGGGCCCGCGACCGCGCCCACCCACGCCGCGCCGGCGCTGGCTCCACCGCTCGCCCCGCCGCCCTCCGCTCACCCGAAAGAACACCCGTGAAGACGCTCTCGAAGGTCCTGTCCTCGCTCGTCGCGTGCGCGACGCTCTCCGCCGCGCCCGCGGCGAGCGCCCAGCAGTGGATCATGAACGGCGTGTCCGAGGCCTCCTCGGGCCTCGAAGGCGGCGGCGGCCGCGCGCAGTCGATGGGGCGCGCGCAGACCCGCATGCGCATCGGCGCCGATCTCGCCGTCGACGAGTCGCCCGAGGACGTCTTCGGCGCGGCCGTGCTCGTCGCGGTCGAGCCGCGCACGGCCTTCGGGCTCGACGCGCGCTACACGCGCCTCGTCCGCGAGCGGTTCGCCTTCAGCGGCGGCGTCGTCGGCTACCTCCAGCCCGGGAGCCTCGTCGGCCCCGTCGCGGCGTTCGAGTACCGGCACCCGCTCTCGAAATCGTTCGTCCTGACCGCCGGCCCCGAGCTCGACGTGTTCGTCGTCGGGACCGATCTCCCGGATCGTACGATCCTCTGGCAGGCCCTCTTCCACGTGGGGATGCGTGTCTCCTTCTGAGGCCGGCGCGGGCGCGCGCCTCGTCCGCGCCGTCAAGGCGGGGGTCCTCTTCGGGGCGCTCTCGATCGTCTGGCTCTCGAGCGCCGCGTGTCAGATCGGCGACGGCGACTGCCTCCGGATGAGCGACTGCGACACCGGCTACACGTGCGTCGAGGGGACGTGCACCTCGGACACGCCCGCCGACGCGCCGAACGCGACGGCCGCGGCGGCCGACGCGGGCTCGCGCTCCGGCCGCGCCGACGCCGGGGTGGCCGACGCGTCGCGCGACGCCTCGAGCGACGCCGGCCCGTCCGACGCGAGCGCCGACGGCCCGTCGACGGACGCGTCGTGAGCTCGACGGACGCTTTTCGCTAAAGGCTCGGCGCGGAGATCCGTTCTCCCCTTCGACAACCACCGACGCCAACGCCCGTCAGGTTCAAAGGGAGCTCGAGAATGGACAAGGTTTCCAAGGTAGGTACGTTTCTGCTCGCTGCGACCATCGCGGCGTGCGCCGGCGCTCCGGAGCGGAGGTCTCCGAGCGCGTTCGACGCCGACGACCCGCTCGCGGACATGGAGCAATCGCTCACGCCGCTCGCCACGCAGTGCACCTTCAACAAGACGACCGGCCTCATGACCGTGTCGATCGCCGCCGGCGAGACCGCGGTCATCGCGCGCAGCGCCGCCGACTCGGCGATCCTCCAGAACGGCCAGCCTTGCGACAACCCCGTCACGGCCTCGACGCTGAAGAAGATCACCGTCACGGGGTCGGCGGGAGACGACACGCTGCTGCTCGACTTCACGAACGGCCTCTTCGCGCTCGGCACCAGCTCGGCCGCGTCGAGCGGCATCTCGGTCGACCTCGGCGGCGGCAGCGGCGACAAGCTCGCGATCAAGGGCACGACGTCGGCCGACAACTTCAACTTCGGCGCGGCGAGCATCCTGCTCAACACCGACGCGAACAAGGACATCACGTACGCGAACGTCGAGTCGTTCGTCGTGTCGCTCGGCGATGGCGACGACGTCTACACCGCGGGCGGCGGCGGCGCGGCCGGCGCCGCCTTCGGCCAGCCGATCGCCGTCTTCGGCGGACCGGGCAACGACACGTTCCACCAGGGCGCGGTCGCGACGCCGGGCGAGACGATCTCCGGCGGGACCGGCACCGACACGGTCTCGTACGCGGCGCGCACGGCGGCGGTCACGGTCACGATCGGCGCCGGCGCCAACGACGGCGCCGCGTCCGAGAACGACGACGTCCTGGCCGACGTCGAGGTCGTGACCGGCGGCGCCGGCGACGACACCCTCACCGCGGCCGCCGGCGTCGGCGCGACGCTCAACGGCGGCCCCGGCGACGACACCCTCATCGGCGACAGCGGCAACGACACGCTGAGCGGCGGCCCCGGCAACGACATCCTCCGCGGCAAGGCCGGCAACGACGTCATGAACGGCGACGACGGCAACGACACGTTCGACGAGGAGTCCACCGCGAACGGCGCCGACATCATGAACGGCGGCCCCGGCATCGACACGGTCGACTACAGCGCCCGCACCGTCGCGCTCGTCGTCACGATGGACGGCGCCGCGGCGAACGACGGCGAGGCCGGCGAGAACGACAACGTCAAGGGCGACATCGAGAACATCAAGGGCGGCTCCGGCGACGACACCATCACCGGCAACGCGCTCAGCAACGTCATCACGGGCGGCCCGGGCAACGACGTCCTCAGCGGCGGCGCCGGCGACGACGTCTTCCCGCAGGGCGCCGCGGCGGACGGCAACGACACGATCAGCGGCGGCGCCGGCGTCGACAAGGTCGACTACTCGCTCCGCAGCGCGGACATCACGGCGGCGCTCGACGGCGTGACGCCGTCCGGCGACCTCGCCGCGAACGAGGCGGACATCCTCGGCGCCGACGTCGAGAACCTCGAGGGCGGCTCCGGCGACGACGAGCTCACCGGCAACGCGTCGGCGAACGAGCTCGTCGGCAACGGAGGCGACGACACCCTCCACGGCCTCGGCGGTGACGACACCATCGAGGGCGGCGCCGGCGACGACGTCATCAACTGCGGCTCGGGCTTCGACGTCACGGTCGGCCGCGTCGGCACCGACACGATCAACCCCGACTGCGAGATCTGAGCGAGCGTCGAAGCGACAGCGCTCCACACGGACACCGGCGCCGCGACGCGAGTCGCGGCGCCGGTCGCCGTTTGTGGGCGCGGATATCGGTATCCGCTGCTTGAGTGGCCGGACGCGTAGAGACGTTGCTACAGCTCTTCGAGCACGGGCGGCTCGTCCTGGAGCCCGAGCCCGAAGGAAGGCGTACGACCTGGCCCGGAGCCGGTGGTTCCCCCTGCAAGCGCTGACCCTGAATACGACAGTGCCCCGAGCCATTTGGGGCTCAGGGCACCGTGCTACAACCACTGGGTTGCGCGGGAGGAATCTCCCGGAGTTTTACGAGGTGGGGATCGAGCTCAGCATTCGGCTCGCGGCATGAAGCCTGCCCGTGAGCCAGAATGGTCGGCATGAGTGACGCGGCCCGAAAGCTCCTGGAGGACGTGGCGCTGCCGGAAGACGAGCGCCTCGTACCCGTAGCGGCCCCGGTTGAAGAGCGCCCTCGCCCCTACTGGCAGGTCGCCGTGGTCGGCATCACGCACCCGCCGCCGACACAGACGGCCGGCGCGCGGCACGTCATGTGCGCGGCCGCGAGGCACCCGGCGCCATCCTCGACGATCGGGGCGCAGCGCGGGGCGCCGGTGCCCTGTCCGCAGACGCCCTCGCGGCAGGCGACGCTTCCTCCGCAGCTCTCGCCGGGCTCGGCGAAGGTGAGGGCCGCGCACGTTTGGCTCTCGCGGTCGCAGCCGAGCCCATCGCCGCAGGGTTGAGTCGCGTCGCAGGCGTCTCCGGCGGCGCCGCGCTTGGTGCACTGCGCCGACCGCTGGCTGCAGTACGTGCCCTTCGCGCAGTGCGCGTCGTCGCGGCACTCCTTTCCGACGTCGAGCGCCTGGATGCACACCGGGGGGGCGCCGTCGACGGCGGCGCAGATGAAGCCCGGGCGGCACTGCGCGTCGAACCCGTTGCACGACGCGCCCGCGGCGACGTAGCTGACGCGCTTGCAGGTCATCCGCGAGGCGTTCGGCTCGCCCACGCAGAAGGTCCCGACGGCGCAGGCCGGGTTCTCGGCCGAGCACCCCTCGCCTTCGGCGGCGGGATCCTTGCAGACGCCGCACCCCTTGCCCTCCGCGCGGAGCTCGCAGTTGCCGCTCGCGCACTGCGCGCCGACGTTGCACGCCGTGTTGGTCGCGAGCGTGCCCGACTTCGGGGCGCACGCGGGGAGCAGCTCGGCGACGACGCCGCACTCTTCGGGCTCGAGCGCGCTCGCGCACGCTTCGACCTCGTCCGCCGTGCGCGTCGACCCCGGGAGGCCGAGCGCGGTCACGCAGTCTGCGACGTAGCGCGTGCGCGCGCTCGCCATCGTCGCGGGAGCGAGGTTGCCCTTCGTGCAGCGCTCGACGCGGACGCGGAACTGGTGCTCGCAGGCCGCCTCCGCGGTGACGGGGGCAGGCGCGGGGGCGCCTCCGTCAGGCTCCGGCTCCCCGCCGGACGACGGTCGGTCGCTGCTGCAGGCCACCAGCGCGGCGGCCGCGAGGAGATGGGCTACGTACGTTCGCTTCGATCGGCGCATGGGGTCCTTCGCTTCGAGAGCGCGCGGCGGCGCACCTCGGTGGTTGGCGCCATCGTCGGCGAGCGACCGATGACGGGGACGATCTCCCGTCGCCCGTCCACACCCGCGACGCAAGCGAAAGGATCGACACCGGGCGCATGTCGGTAGGGTCGTGTCGGTCGGCGTCGCGCGCGGGCGTGATCCGGCTCAGAGCTCCATCGCCACGGATGAGGTCGCCATCGGGAGCACGGTCGGCGGTAGCCCGAGCTGACCGTAGCTGTTGGCCCCCCAGCATCGAAGCTCACCGGCAGAGCTCAACGCGCACGAGTCCTCGAGGACCGCCGCGTTCTCCACGCGGGGCACCTCGATGAGCTCGTAGGTTGCGTTCAACGGGAAGCAGCGGACCTTGCCGCTCGTGAAGCGGACGCACCTGCCCGCGATGTCTTCCACGTCCGAGAGCACGCGGTTCGGATCGCCGGGGGTCGGATCGAGGACCTTCGTCGGCGTGTAGGCCGTCGTGCTCCCCAAGATCCCCCAGAACCAGAGCGTCTTGTCGCTCGCGAGCGCGAACGTCGCGTAGCGATGCGTCTGGACCTTCTTGATGTCGGTCAGGCCGAGGACCTTCCCCGGAGTCGCGTTCCAGCCGAACCCGATGCCGTTGCCCAGCTGAGCGATCGCTCCCCAGCACCAGACCTCTCCGTCCTTGACGGCGCACGTGGTCGTGAGGCCGCAGGCCACCTGATCGGCGGTGAAGCCCGGGATCTCCTCGGGCACGGGATGGTTGACGAAGTCCCTCGTCCCGAGGCCGAGCTGACCTTGCGTGTTCCCGCCCCAGCACGCGACGTTCCCGTTCGTCGTGAGGGCGCACGCGTTCGCCTCGACCATGTCGACGTCCGCGATGCCGGTCAAGAGCGGCTCGTCGGGGACGCTCGGCTGTGGCGGGCTGCCTCCGCCGTAGCCCCGCCCCCAGCACTTCAGATCGTCGTCCGCCGTGACGGCGCACACGGCGCCGTTGAGCGGGGAGCCGTTGTTCGCGATCTTCTTGAAGCCCACGGCCTCCGCGGACGCGATCGGGAACGGCTTGAAGGTCGTCCCGGCCTGGGAGACCGCTCCCCTGCCGAGCTCACCGTTCGTGTTGTTGCCCCAGCACTCCATCGCGGTGCCGGTCGGTCGCCTCAGGCGCGCGCAGAAGATCGAGCCTCGAGCCCAGATCGCCTCGACGATCGGCGCCTCGGGGTCGGGACCGGCGTCCCATTCGATGCGGCGATCGTCGACGACGTCGGAGGTCGTGGCGTCGACGAGCGCGGAGTCGAGCTCGCCCGCGTCGGCGGGCGCCGCGCCCGCGTCTTCGTCGGCGCCGGTGGTCGCGCCGTCCGAACCTTCGCCGCACCCCACGGGAGCGACGAGCCCGAGCGCCACGCAGGCCAAGAGACCACCCCGCAGTCCAAACCTATTCATGATTGCGCCTCACCGCGATGGCATTGACACGACGGAGCCCAGCTCCGCCGAGATCGAGAGATCGAATCGGTCGCCTCACGCGAGCACGCCTGGAAGCGGCGATCCACGCGCGCTCGCGACCGGCGAAGGTGTGTCGGAGGTCGATGCAAGAGGCCTCCCGTCAGCGCACCACGGGGATCTCGACGGAGGAGAGAGCTCGCAGCCCCGCCCCGCCCGGATAGCCGTAGCTGGCAGCGACATCCATTCCCCAGACCGTCAGCGCGAACGGCGCGTCGCTGCGGATCCCGTGCCGACCGTTCGCGCAGGCCTGGTCTCCGAACGGCTGGGGCTCGCCGTTCAGCACCATCGTGACGTACGCGTACTGGTAGCGCCCCTCCGCGTCGATCGTCTTCCAGTCCGTGATCGTCCCCGCGCAGTCGAGCGTGACGTCCTTGAACCCGTCCCCGCGATCGTGACGGACCACGACGAGGCTCGTGTAGTTGAACGTCACGTCCGTGAAGAACGTATAGGTGTCCAGGTATTGCTGGACCGGGATCACGTTGACGAAGTCCGGATCGCCGATCTGCGAGTCGACCGTCCTCGGGCCGTCGTGGTACCAGAGGCTCGTCATGTAGCTGGCCAGGTAGAAGGGATGCTGCCCGTCCTGGCTGCTGACGACGAACGGCTTGTCCGTCCAGAACGTCACCGCCTCGCCTTGCGAGAGCGTCTCCGGTGCGCCCTGCGGGCGTTCCGGGCGATACGTCAGCGTCGTACCGTCGGCGGCACCGACGAGGCGCCAGGGGACCGACTCTTCGATGACCGCGACGCCGGAGCCCTTTCCGGCGAGGATCGACCGCCGCGTCTCGTAGCGGACCGCCGCGTACTCGCTCCCCCACGCGCGGAGCGGCGGGATCTGCTGGTGGGAGACGTCGCAATAGCTCGTCATCATGGCGCTCGGGTAGATCGTGCACGTGGACCCGCCGAACACCCCGATCGGCTTGTTCGACTCGATGGGGCTCCCGACGAGCGCGCGCGGCTGCGTGATCTGCAAGATCTCGCCCCGGGCGAGGTTGTAGATCGACGTTCGTCCGTCCGCGCTCTTCGTCCCGCCAGGCAGCTCGATCAGGTCGTCCGTCGGGCGGATGCGCACCTCGGTGTCGTCGCTCGCGGCGATGACCTGAAGCGAGGGGTTCATCCCCGACATCCCGCGATCGATCGCGTCCCACGCGTCGACGACGAGGTAGTTCGTGTCCCACGTGCTGGTCGGCAAGAGGACCGTCGCCGCGGGGATGTAGCTCTTGGCGCCGCCGTAGGGGTAGATCGAGTACGCGCTGACGGGCCTGTCCGTGGTGACGTTGAACGCCGCGCCCTCACCCGAATAGAGCGGAATCGTAGGTTCGTTCGACTCCACCGCCGCGGGCAGCGGGCAGCGGATGTGGTCCGGATTCGCGGCCGGTGGGTCGGCGCTCTGGTTCAGAAAGACGATCGCGATCTCGCCCGGCGGGAGCGGCCCCTGGAGGAGCTCGTAGTCCACCTCCTTCCCTCGCGTGCGCGGGATCGCGACGCTTCGCGAGAGATCGAGCTCCGCGCCCCCGAACTCGACGTGGATGTTCACGGGGCTGTTCCAGGTGTTCGCGACGAACGCCGCGAGGCAGGAGCTCCGGTGGTCCTGCAGCGGAGCGGTCGAGGGCGGGCCTCCGACCGTCGCGACGGAGGACGTGGTCCAGAAGGAGCACCCGATCGTCCCCTCGTTCGCCTCGGCGCTCGAGCACGCCGGCACGCAAGCCCCGTTCGCGCATCCCGTCTCGGGGGGGCACTCCCTGATGACGTCGCCGGTGCACCCGCTCAGGATCGAGTGGAGGTCCCGCGAGCAGATGGACGTCTCGCAGGCGTCGCTGGCCTGCGCGTCGGCCACGCCGAACGCACCGGCGTCCGCGTGCTCGAACGACGGACGGTCGGCGCTTCCGCACGCGCTCATCACGCCAGCGACCACGAGAGCGCTCAAGGCGGGGGGCACGAGCAGGCCGAGCCGCCCCCACCGCCAGGCGCGGCCGGTGGCGGATCCGGCCCTCGCGCGAACGTGCCCCTCTCTCTCCGTCGGAGCGGTCTTCATCCGTATGTTCCTCGAAGCTCTGCGTGTCGTCTCGGGCTCAGAAGACGACGGGCTCCGGCCTGTAGTGCGGGAGGTCATCGCGCGTGCCGATCCCGAGCTGCCCGTCGGCGTTGCTGCCCCAGCACTGGACCGAGCCGTCCTCGAGCAGCGCGCACGTCGCCTGGTCCATCGCGGCGATCTGCACGACGCGCGCGACCAGGCTCCCGACGGCGACCGGCTTGAAGACGACGTCGGCGTTGCCGGCGCCGAGCTGGCCGCTCTCGTTGTCGCCCCAGCAGTAGGCCCGCCCCTCGCGCGTCCTGGCGCACGTCGTGAGGTCGCTCACGGCCACGTCCTCGACGGCGCCCGCGCCCAGGATGGTGACCTGGTAGGGCGCGAAGACGTCCGACTTGTTGCTGTTCCCGACGGCTCCGGTGCCGTTCTGTCCCCAGCAGTAGACGTCTCCTCGGGAGACGGCGCAGGCGTGGCGCGCTCCGGCGACCACGCCCGTGACGTCGCTCAGCCCGGGGATCTCGAGGGGGTCGCCGTCGGGAGAGAACGAGGTCTCGCGGGCCAGCGCGTCCTTCACGCCGGGCATGCCGAAGCTCCCTTCTTTCCAGTCGGCCCCGCCCCACGAGAGCAGCGCGCCGTTGTCGCGGACGGCGAAGCCGACGCGCATCGTCCCGGCGCCGGAGAGCACGCGACGGAAGCGCAGCCCGACGGCGCCGACGACGCCGCTCTCGATCGGCGTGTACCCTCGGCCGAGCTGCAAGACGGAGTTGTCGCCCCAGCAGTGCATGCTCCCGCCTGTCCCGTTCGTGCCGAGCTCGCCGACCGCGCAGGCGAAGGCGCCGCCCACGTCCACGCGGCTCGCGAAGGGCAGGCCCTCGACGCGGGACGCGCGCGGGTGGGCCTCCGTGTCGGCCACGACCCGGTCGGCGCTCCGCGCGAGCTGCCCGTGCGTGTTGGCGCCCCAGCACATCACGGCGCCGTCCTCGAGGCGGGCGCAGCTCGTCCCGACGCCCGACACGCTGATCTGGGTGGCGTTGGCGACGTTCGCGACGCGCACGGGGCGCGCCGAGTGCGGCCCGCCGGCCCCCGCGTCGCCCGCGTCGCTTTCCGCAGGCGTCTCGGCGCCGAGCTGGCCGCTCGCGTTGCTGCCCCAGCAGCGGACGGTCGCGTCCGCGAGGAGCGCGCAGACGTGGCTCCCTCCCTTGGCGGCGAGCGCGGTGACGCAAGGCGTGACCTTGCACGCGAGCTGCACCGAGGCGTCCGGTGGGACTTCGCTCGAGCCGTCGGCGGGGCCGGCGTCGACCGTGGGCGCGGGATCGCTCCCAGCGTCCCCGTCGACGTGTCCCAGCTCTCGGTCGCTGTCCGAGCACGCGCCGCAGAAGACGCCCGCTCCCAGGAGGAGCGCGACGATACCCGTCGTCCGCGAGATGAAGTCCATCAGCTCAATCCTGACCGTTGACGTTGCGGTGGAGGGCGATGCCGTCTCCGACGACCCAGACGTCGTCGGGTCCGCTGCCGGACACGGCGCGCAGGTTGTTCGGAAGGACGTCCCAGCCCTTGGCCGTCGCCGTGATCTTCAAGGAGGAGCCGTCCCAGTGGTGCACGCGTCCGCGGGACGACGCGATCCAGACGTCGTTCGGGCCGGTGCCCCAGATCGACGACGGGCGCTTCATGGCTCCCGCGACGGGCGCGTGCTCTTCGGCCCAGCCGAGGGCGCCCCGGTCGCCGGCCGGCGTCGCGCGCAGGATGTTCCCCCTCCCGCGCACCCAGAGGTTCTGACGATCGAACGCCCATATCTTGGAGTACGAGTCGTTTCGGCTCGCGTTCGCGATCGTCGGCTGAGCGAGCCAACCCTCTGCGCTCTCGCGATAGATGCGCGGGCCGCCCTCGAACCAGTCCGTCGCTCGGCCGGCCACCCACACGTCGGCCCCCGCGCACGAGACCGAGAAGAGCTCGTGATCGACGGCGGGGTTGGACGTCTCCCAGGAAGGGTTTCCGTCCTCTCCGACGGCTCCGGTCCACCGGAGCACGATGCCCGCCTCGCCGACGATCGCCACGTTTCGCGGGCGCTCTGCGTCGCGCGACGCTTCGCAGATCTCCATGAGATCGGTCGTCGTCCCGCTCGGGATGGGCGTCCACGTCGCGCCCGCGTGCCCGCGGAAGATCGCTCCCGCGGCGCCGACGACCCAGATCGCGCCCTCGTGATCGCCTCGGATCCCATAGAGCGGCGTCTGCGCGTCCCAGACCACGGTCCACTGCGCGCCGTTCCAGCGCAGGACGAGGCCCTGCTCGCTGACCGCCCAGGCGTCGTTCGGCGCGGGCGCCCAGACGTCCATCAGCGAGAGCGTGCCGCCGTCGGGGATCGGGAGCGGCGTCTCGCACCAATCCGCCGTGCACTTCGCGACGCCGCCCGCGTCGGCCTCGGCCGCCGCGTCGCTCGCGTCGGACGCCGCCGCGTCGACGAGCTCGAGCGGAGCGGCGTCCACGCCGGCGCCGCCGTCACCGGCGTCATCGAGCGCGGAGGGGGCTTCACCGTTCGCGCTGGAGCACGCGGCGAACGCCAGAAGGACGAGGACCGCGCCCATCGCGCGCTGCCTGGGGAGACGCTTCATGATCATTTCGCTACCCCGCGGGGGCCTCGATGAAGGACGACGCGCTCGCCGACGACCCAGACGTCGTCGGGCCCGCTGCCCCAGATGCCGTAGAGCGGCGTCGACGGTGGCAAGGTCGGGACCTTCGAGCGAGACCAGCCGGAGCCGTCGCCGTGGAGGATCGTGCCCTCGTCTCCGATCGCCCAGACGTTCGTGGCGCTCGTCCCCCAGACCGCGCGGAGGTGCGTCGTGACCGTGGAGTCGGAGGGGGCCCACCCGAGGGCGCCCACCTCGTCGTAGGTATAGTGGCGGATCGTGCCGTTCTCCCCCACGGCCCAGACGTCGTCGGTCGCGCTCCCCCAGACGCCGGTCAGGTGCTGCCGCGTGTGGCTGTTCGGCTGGACCCACTCCGCGGCTCCGTTCCGGTAGCCGTCCGTATGAAGGATTCGCCCGGACGCGCCGACGATCCAGACGTCGCTCGGCCCCGTCCCCCAGATCCCCGCGAAGTTCATCCCCGGGTTCCCGGCGACGTAGTGGTCGAGCGCCGCGTTCAGCTTGGTCTCGGCGCCGCTCCAGCCGGTGGAGTGCCAGCACTTGTTGAGCATGTTCGACGAGAACGAGTTCAGCGGGGCGAGGAGGAGCCAGACGTCCATAGCGCTGCTCCCCCAGATCGCCCGCGCCGACGTAGGCGTGAAGGCGTCGAGCCTCGGAGCCTCGATGGTCGACCACGCGGTCTCGGTGTCGTCCCAGCCGTCCGCGTGGAAGATCTCGTTGACGCCGAAGGCCCAGACGTCGCCCGGCCCGCTCCCCCAGATCCCGAAGAGCGGCTTCGGTTGGCCAGCGGCGGTCCGGACGCGCTGCTGGCTCCAGGTGGCGCCGTTCCAGTGGAGGACCGCTCCGAAGGAGCCCACCACCCAGACGTCGTTCGCCGAGCTCCCCCAGACTCCGTACAGCGCCTCCTTGTCGCTCGGCATCGCCACGCGACACCAGCCGTCGTCGCTGCAGCGCTCGTCGACCGGCGCGCCGCCGTCGCTCGCCGATCCGTCCGAGGTCGAGGCGTCCGCCGCGGGATCTCCGGGGAGGGCCTCGCCGCCGGGCTCGTCGGGCTCGGCTCGCGCGTCCTCGCCGCTCGCGGCGCACCCGGCGGCGCGGACCCCGAACAGGATCGTGGCGACGAGCCAGAGATCGCGCCGGTCGAAGAGAGGGATGGGCCGCATCAGTGCGTCACTCCGGGCGGGCAAGGTTCGACCACGCAGAGGCCGTCGACGCAGGCTTGCCCCGTCGCGCACGCCATCCCGCACGCCCCGCAGTGCTGGGGATCCTTCGATATATTGATCTCGCACCCGTCGGACAGGTCACTATTGCAATCACCATATCCCGCGTTGCACTTCGTCCCGCAGCGTCCGAACCTGCACGTCGGCGTCGCGTTCGGTCGTCCGTCGCAGCGCACACCGCAGGCGCCGCAGTTCATCAAATCGGCTTCGAAGTCGGGGAGACAATCGCAGCCGCTCGGGCCGCGGTCGCACTGGCACGTGCCGTTCTCACAGATCTCGCCCGCGGCGCATTTGGTGCCGCAAGCCCCGCAATTATCGCGGTCGTTGACCACACGCACTTCGCAGCCGGTCTCCAATTTCGCGTCGCAATCGGCAAAACCATTGACGCACTTCAGGTTTTCGCACGCGCCGTCGGCGCATCCGTAATACATATTGCTTGGTGGCGGATCTTTATCGAAAGGATATCCGTCGCAAAACGTCCCGCACGCGCCGCAGTTGAAGTCGTCCGAGCTCAGATGCGTGCAAACCCCGGAGCAGTTGTCCTCGGTCGCCTTGCACCCCTGGCAGGCGCCGCTGTTGCAGATCGCGCCGTCGGGACACGCGTTGCCACACGTGCCGCAGTTCTCCTTCGTACCCATCCGGGTCTCGCAGCCGTCTTCGATGCTGCCGTTGCAGTCCTGCCAGAAGGTCGAGCTGCACGACATCTGGCACGTGCCGCCGACGCAGATCCATTTCGCGTTGAGCTCGGAGCTCCTCCAGTCGTCGGTCGGGCACTTGTTCCCGCAGCTACCGCAGTTCTCCGAGTCGGTGGAGAGATCGACGTCGCAGAGGAACCGCGAGGTCGAGCACGTCGCCCACGGAGCTTTGCACTTGTCGCTCGGGCACATGTCGACGAGCGGCGTCTCGGGTGCGCTCGCCTGCGCATCACCCCCGTCGGCATCGACGGTGAACGGGGGCGGCTGCGCTCCTGCGTCGTCGTCGAACCCACGTCCGAGATAGGTCTGGCTGGTGCATGCCTGCACGAGGACGCTCGCGACGGCGAACACGCACGTGAGGCCAACGACGCGACGTTGCACGATTCGATCTCCTTGGGATGTGCGAGGAACGTCCGCGGGGCGCGAGCGAGCGCTCAGTCGCCGCCGGCGGGCGACTTGGCCAGGGTGGCGGTGACACGGCGCGCGAACGCGCCCTCATGGTGCTCGGCGAGGAAGCGCGAGCCGAGGCGGCGCGCCTCGTCCACGCGGCCGGCGCGTGCGAGGGCTTCGATGCGGAGCACCGACACCTCGACGGAGAAGGCGCCGCGGGGGAAGTCCCGGTCGTAGGAGTCGAGGAGCCGAAGCGTCCTCGCCGTCTCGCTGCTCGCGAGCGCGGCTCGAGCCGCTTCGACGCGCGCGATCTCCCGATCGAGCGCGTCGCTCGGCGCCGAGGCCCCAGCGCCGGCGGGGGCTGCTCTCCGCGGAGGAGCGTCGAGCGCCGGCGCGTTCGGCAAGGAGTCCAGCGTCACGACCGGCGCCTTGGCCGTCTCGTCGTCGCGCTCGAGGAGGTCCGTGGCCGGGGCGGCGAGCGTCGCGGCGCCGGCCGGGAGAGCAGCCGTCGAGGAGCCGCGCTCGGAGAAGGCGAGGAACGCCCCGCCGACGACGGCCCCGACGAGCAAGAGGAGCGCGACGCCGTGCACGTGCGAGGCGCCCGAGCTCCGAGCCAGGCGATCGAGCCAGCGCTCGCACGGGGCCGCCGCGGGCACGCCGAGCGACGCGAGCATCTGCTCGCGCGCGCCGGAGCGCGAGGCGTCGTCCTTCGCAGACCGGAGCAGGCTCCGCTCACGTTCGTTCGCCGTGCCTCGGAGGAGCGGTTCGAATTCGGAGATCGTCACGGCATTCCTCCTTGGCCCCGCGCGTGAAGCCGGGCGACGGACGCCTGAAACTCCTGCCGCGCGCGTCTGAGGCGCGTGGCGGCCGTCCCGACCGGGAGACCGAGCAGCTCTGCGATCTCCGTCAGGGTGAGCTCCTCGAGCTCGAAGAGGATGAAGACGGCGCGGCGCTCCGCGGGGATGCCGGCGAGGATCTCGTCGAGCGTGGCTCGCTCCTCGGCCTGCGCTACGGCCGACTCCGCGGTTGGCCCCTGCGCGATCGACTCGGGCGACTCGCTCTCCGCGACCTCGCGCGCGCGCGCGGTCGCGAGGTCGCGCCGGACGTTCGAGGCGACCCGCATGACGACGCCGAAGACGAAGCTTCGCTCCTTGTCCGGCTGGATGCTCGAGAGCTTCTGCGCGAGGACGAGGAAGACGCGCTGGGCGGCGTCGTCGGTCTCGGGTGGCCTCACGCCGAGACGCCGGAGCGAACGCCACACGAACTCGTAGTGCTCGTCCGCGAGCTCGCGCAGGCGCGCATGGTAGGCCGGGGCCTGCATCGGTCCGACCTCGTCGGCCGTGAGTCTCGCTGTCTGTGAAGCAACCACGCGCGACCTTCCAACCCGGAGCGATGTCGACGGGAGCGCGATCGTATTTCAGATTCGCCCTCCGAGCTTCACGGAGCGCCGAAGCCCAGCCGTGGCTCGGCCTCCCGCACGAGCTCGACCGTGGAGCGGCTCAGGGCCAGTGCCCCAGCACCGAAGCCCCGACGAAAGGCACGACCAGTGGAGCTTCATACACGAGCGCCGCGGGCTCGAAGAGCAGCTGGTTGCGGATCAACGGCGCGCGCACGCCGCCGAGGAGCTCGAACGACATGGCCTGGAGCGGCCGCCACGAGAGCCGCGCGGAGGCGCCCGCGCTCACCCACGCGGCCGACCGGACCCGCGAAGGCAGCGGCTCGATCACGACGGCCTCGAGGACGCCGCCCTCGGCGTTCAAGCACGGTCCGAGGCGCATCGTCGGCCGCTGGACGACGTCGCCGCAGCCAGCCACGGCCACCTCGCTCCATCGAAGGCCGACGGTCCCGAACGGAGAGACCCTGTCCGCGCGAAAGCTGCGGCGGACGCCGGCCCGGACGACGGGCGCGAACCGCCCCGGAAAGCCGAGCTGCCCGAAGAGGCCCGGCGTCACGACCAGCGAGCGATTCGCCGAGACCTCCGCGCTCGTGCCGAGCGCGACGGAGACGCGCGGGCGAGGCGCGGGCGCGGGACGCGGCGACGGTCGAGGCGTCGCTCTCCGCGAGGGCCGCGGCGGCGGGGCGGGCGCGGGCGCGGCGTCGTCCGTCCCGCTGGAGGGCGCCGCCTCGTCCGACTCCTCCGCGGGCGCCGGCAACTCCCCCGCGTCGAGGCCGATCGCCGCCATGACGGCGAGCGCGACGAGGACACGATCGCACGACGCGGAGGACGCCTCCCGCTCCGCGCGCTCGCCGGCCGAGACGAGGGAGATCGTTCCATGGCTCGTGCCGCCGCGCCGCGCGACGGTCACGCCGACGTCGACCGCGGGCTCGCCCTCGGCAGCCTCGCGGACGCGCGGGAGCCTCGCGCGGATCCGCTCGAGCATCGTCGGCTCTCTTGGGCAACCTTCGTGGACGTCTTCGGTGATCCGCACCGCGATCGGCGCCGACTCCGAGGCGCTGGCCGCGCTCGGCGCGCTCGCGAGCGCCGCCAGGAGCAGGACGATCGCCCGCGGTCGATCGACCATGGCTTGACGCGGCTTCCCGAGACGCACCGGCACGAGCCGTCGAGGAGAGCACGGAAGGACGTCACCCGCGAGCACGAGACGCGCCGGCTCGAACGCGACCGGCGCGAGCGCGAGCCGCATGCGCGGCGCCGCTCGGCACCGGCACGCTCCATGCTGCTCGGTCGGGTCGTGCCTCGAACCGTCACGGTCCTGTCGCTCGTCGCGGTCGCGCTCGCGGTCGGCGCGTGCTCGACGGTTGGCGACGCGCAGCGCGACGAGCCCGCGCGAGGGCCGAGCGCGGGCGGCGGCGCTCGGGACGCCGGCGCGAGCTCGGCGGCGGCCCCGGAGATCGATCGGCTCGCCTTCGTCCAGAGCCCGAGCGGCCCGCGGATCCTCGTCGCGGGGACCGATCCCGACGGCCGGCTCGAGAGCGTGTGGCTCGATCTGCTGGATGAGCGCGGCGAGCCCGCCTCGATCGACACCGACGGCGACGGCAACCCCGAGTCGGGGCAGCTCGAGATCGCGCGCGAGGAGCTCGACGTCCCCGGCACCGCCTTCTTCCTCGAGGTCCAGGGCGCCGCCGGGCTCGAGCGCTTCGCCAAGCGCGTCGTCGCGCGGGCGCAGCGACTGGACGGCACGATGGGCGCCGTTCACACGGCCGACCTCGCTTCGCCCGCCGTCCGCTCCGCTGGCGAGCCGTGCGACACGCACGGGTTCGACGCCTGCGAAGGCGACCTCGTCTGCGACGACGCGCTCGCTCGCGGCCCCACCTCCGATGACGCGCGGCCCCGCGACGGAAGCGACCCGCGCGCCCGCCAAACCGCGTCGTCGGCCGGCCTCTGCGAGGACCTCGGCGCGGCGCGCGCGCGGCGATGCGCGGCCGCGCCTCTCCTGTCGGTCGGTGCCGTCGTCACGGGCACGACCCGCGGGGCGAGCCTCTGGGAACCCCCGGACGGCTGCGCGTCGGCGCTCCGGCGCGGGCGCCCGGAGGCCGTCTTCCGCCTCCACGTCGCGCGCGCGACGCCTTCGCTCACGATCGAGACGCGCATCGGCGGCACGGACTTCGACTCGGTGCTCACCGTCCTCGACGGCTGCGGCGCGAGCGCGAACGCGCTGGCGTGCAACGACGACGATCCCCCGCCGGTCTCGCGCGTGAGGCTCACGGACGTGGCGCCCGGCGACTACGTCGTGGTCGTCGACTCGCTCGCGCGCGCCGGCGGCACCTTCGAGCTCGCGGTGACGTCGCGATGACGACGAGCGCCGGTTCCATGACGCTCGGCGCGTAACGCCGCGAAGTCAGGCGCGGCACGTCCGTTGCTCCGGCCGACGTCCGGAGGAATCGATGAAGAACCGTCTCCTGTCGCTCGTCTTGTCCGCCACCGCCGTCGTCGCCTGCAGCTCGGCCTCCTCGAGCGGCGATCCGGCCGTCGGCGACGACGCGCACCTCGACGAGCCGGGCGAGGACGTCATCGACGATCCCGGCGCCGAGCCCGGAGGCCCGGGCGATCCCGGCTCCCCCGCCGTGCCCGGCCTGACGTCGGCGTCGTTCCGCAACGTCGGCCGGCGCGGCGAGGACATCGTCCTCCACGTCGTCGGCACGGACGCCGCCATGCGGACGTCGGCCGCCCACGTCCGCTTCACGGACGACGCCGACGCGCCCGTGAAGGCGCTCGACACCGACTGGGACGGGATCGCGGACGCGGCGGAGAGCACGTTCCACTTCGACACGAGCGCCCTCGGGAGCGCGAGCTTCGAGGCGACGATCACGATCCCGTCGTCCTTCGGCCCGACCTCGAAGATCAAGAAGGCCTTCGTGGCCCTCGAGGACGAGGCCGGCGCGCGCTCGGCCGAGCTCGCGGCGACGATGACCTTCCAGGCCCTCAAGCTCGACGACGAGCCGTGCGATCCTCGGCACGTCGAGAGTCGGTGCGAGGCCGGGCTCGCGTGCGGCGGCGCTCCGGCGGTCTGCCAGCCCGGCAGCGCGCCGAGCATCTCCAAGGTCGCGTACGTCGGAGGCGCCGCGCCCAAGATGCTCTTCCGCGGGGAGGATCCGGACGAGGACATCGCCTCGGTCTCCGTCGAGTTCCTCGACGGCCAGAACCAGCCGAAGACCGTGGTCTTGACCGGCGAGGCCCAGGACGGGACCAGCGGGAGCAGCGTCGTCATCGACGCCGAGGGCAGCGCCTTCGGCTCGACGTTCTTCGTCGAGGCCTTCCCGGCGCCGAGCTTCGTCTCGCAGGTCCCGAGGATCGCCGCCACCGCCGCCGATCGCGTCGGCCGCACGAGCACCCGGCTCATCACGCCGCTCGCCACGCTCCCGGTGCGGAGCAGCGGCCAGGTGTGCGATCCCGACGGCTTCGACGCCTGCGCGCCGAACGCCGTCTGTTTCCCGGGGATCCGCTCCGAGAAGAACACCTGCAGGGCGGCCTCGACCACGCGGACGCAGAAGTGCAAGGACGCGCCGGCCCTCGATCCGGCGAAGGGCGTGACGCGCGCGTACGGCGCCGTCTCCGGGGTCAGCCTGTGGGACGCCCCGACCGGCTGCGTCCCGAACGACGCGACGGGCCGCCCGGAGGCGGCGGTGCAGCTCCACCTCGCCAGCGCGGCGCGCACGCTCACCATCACGACGGCCCTGCCGGAGACCAGCTTCGACACGGCGCTCTACCTCGTCCCGGCCTGCGCGGCCTCCTCGGCGGCGGCGCTCGGCTGCAACGACGACGCGAAGGGATACGCCTCGGAGCTCGTGCTGAAGGACGTGCCCGCGGGCGACTACACGATCGTCGTCGAGTCCGTGCAACGACGCGGCGGCCGCTTCGGCGTCGCCGTTTCGGCCGAGTGATCGACCGCCGAGCGCGGGCGACGCCGCGACGGCTCGGGTGCCCGCACCCGGGCCGTTCGCGTTGGTGCCGCCCGAGGGCGTCGGGGCGGCGACGCGCGGCGAGCCTCCGAGCGTCATGGTTCCGGCGCTCGCCGACGCCGGCGTGACGCTCCCGCGCTCCTGAACGGCGACGATCGCCGGAACTCGAGGAAAAATCGTCCTGGCATCCCCTTCGCATCGAGGGACCGCATGTTCCGATCGCTCAACGTGGCAGCCACCGGCATGGTCGCGCAGGAGACGAAGCTCGACACCATCGCGAACAACCTCGCGAACGCCAACACCGCGGGCTACAAGCGGCAGGACGCCGAGTTCGAGGACCTCCTCTACCAGAACGTCCGCGCCGCCACCCCGAACGCCGTGGGCGGGACGGCCCCGTCGGGCACGCAGGTGGGCTCCGGCGTGCGCGTCGTCACGACCTCGCGCGCCTTCGCGCAGGGCTCGATCCAGCAGACCGGCAACCCGCTCGACGTCGCGATCGAAGGCAGCGGCTTCCTCGGCGTCCAGCGCGCGTCGGGCGAGATCGCCTACAGCCGCGCGGGCAACCTCAAGGTCGACGCCCAGGGCCGCCTCTGCACGAACGACGGCCTGTCGGTCGAGCCGCCGATCAACGTGCCGCCGGACGCGGTGGCGATCACCATCGCGTCGGACGGCACCGTGAGCGCGCTCAGCGCGGGCGATCGCGCGCCGGCGCAGCTCGGGCAGCTCCAGCTCGTGACGTTCCCGAACCCGAACGGGCTCACGGCGCTCGGGCACAACCTCTACACCGCGACGGCCGCGAGCGGCGAGCCGGTCATCGGCGCGCCCGGGACCGACGGCCGCGGCACGATCCTCCAGGGCGCGCTCGAGGGCTCGAACGTCGAGATGGTGAGCGAGATGATCGGCCTCATCCGCACGCAGCGCGCCTACGAGATCAACTCCAAGGTCATCTCCGCCGCCGACGACATGCTCCGCAACGCGACCCAGGTTCGGTGATGAAGACGCCATCGTTGTCGCTGCTCCTGCTCGCGCTCCTCGTCAACGTCGCGAAGGCCGAGGGCGCCGCGCCGGAGGCGCCCGCGCGCGTCGCCGCCGGCCCCGCCGCGATCCCGCGCGTCGAGGTCCGGGCCGCCAAGGTCCACGCCAGAGACATCCTCGGCGCGTCGGCTCCGGACGTCGAGCTCGGCCCGACGCCGCCGATCGGCGCCTCGCGCATCGTCGAGCGCGGCGAGATCGAGCGCGCGTTCGCCGCGGCCGGCGAGGCTCCGCCCAGGAAGGTCCCCGCGGCGGTCCGCGTCGCGCGCAGGAGCCGCCGCCTGACGGCCGCCGAGGTCGCCGACGCGATCCGCTCGGCCCTCGCGAGCGCTCGCCTGCCGCGCGGCGCGGCGCTCTCCGACGTGCGCGCCGCGGCCGTCGAGGTCCCCGCCGAGTTCCAGCGCGTGACGGTCGACCTCCCCGTCCTCCCGCGACGCGCGGGCCCCGCGACCGCGCAGGCCACCGTGACGTTCCTCGACGGCGAGGGCGCCGCGCTCCACAAGACGATCACGCCGATCGTGCTCGCCCTCCCGCCGGACGCCGCGTTCGCCGAGATCCCGCGCGGCGCGCCGATCACGCTCGTGATCCGGCGCGGCCTCGTCGAGGTCAGCGTCGCGGGCGTCGCGGCGATCGACAGCGACGTCGGCGCCGTCCTCCCGGTCACGATCAAGCCGTCGGGCCGCGTGCTCCGCGCCCGCTCGATCGACAAGGACCACGCGGTCGCCCTGGAGGACCCGTGACGCCGCGCGCGCGCCGCCAGAGCGCCCTCGGCCGGCTCGTCGCCGCGGGCGTGCTCCTCGCCTCCGCGGCGTCGCTCGCGGGCTGCGGCCCTCGGCACATCGCGCCGTTCAAGCCGCGGCAGCGCGTCTACGAGCCCGGCGCCTACGCGCAGGACGCCGCGTCCGCGCGACCCGCCAACGGCTCGCTGTTCAGCGAGACGAGCGGCGGCTGGCTCGAGGACACACGCGCGACCCGCGTGGGCGATTTCGTCGTCATCAAGATCGACGAGCAGGCGAACGCGAAGGGCGCGTCGACGACGAACCTGAAGCAGGAGAGCACCGGGACGAGCGGCGCGAGCGCGCTCATGGGCTTCTTGCCGGCGCTCAAGAAGGCCTACCCGGAGATCGATCCGACGAAGCTCATGGAGTACGCGTCGAAGTCGGGCTTCGCGGGCGCCGGCGACACCGCGCGCGCCGGCGAGCTCAAGGGCAGCATCGCCGTGCGCGTCTCGCGCGAGATGCCGAACGGCGACCTCTTCCTCGAGGGCACCAAGGTCGTGCTCATCAACAACGAGGAGTACCACCTCTACGTCTCCGGCCTCGTCCGCCGCGTCGACATCGAGAAGGACGACACGATCGCGTCGTCGCGCATCGCCGACGCGCAGATCGAGTTCACCGGCCGCGGCGACATCGCCGACCAGCAGCGCAAAGGCTGGCTCGCCCGCCTCATCGAATCCGCCAACCCGTTCTGAGCCTCAGGAGCCCCTCCGTGCGTCGTCTCTCGCTCGTCCTCGCGCTCTTCACCGCGCTCGTGTGCCTCGTCTCGCCGAGGGAGGCGCGGGCCGAGCGGCTCCGCGACCTGGTCGACGCCGGCGGCGCCCGCGACAACCAGCTCGTCGGCTACGGGCTCGTCACCGGCCTCGCCGGCACGGGCGACGACGTCACCGTTCCGTTCACCTCGCAGTCGGTCCTCTCCATGCTCCGCCGCCTCGGCGTGCAGGTCGACTCTCCGCAGATCCGCCTCCGCAACGTCGCGGCGGTGATGGTGACGGCGAACCTCCACGCCTTCGCCAAGCAGGGCACGAAGCTCGACGTCACCGTCGCCTCCGTGGGCAACGCGCGCTCCCTCAGCGGCGGCATGCTGGTCCAGACGGTCCTCAAGGGCGCCGACCAGAAGACGTACGCCGTGGCGCAGGGCAGCCTCGTGCTCGGCGGGATCGACGCGCGCGGCGCGAGCGGCTCGAGCGTGAAGCAAGGCTCGCTCACGTCGGGGCGCATCGCCGAGGGGGCGATCGTCGAGCGCGAGGTCGCCGCCAACATCCTCGAGGGCGGCGCGCTGCGGCTCGAGCTCCGGAACCCGGGCTTCACCGTCGCCTCGCGCATCGCGGAGGCGGTGAACCAGAAGTTCCCCGGCGCGGCGAGCGCCCTCGACGGGGGCGTCGTCAAGGTGAAGGTGCCGGCGGGCTTCGAGACGAAGCCCGTCGAGCTGATGGCCGCGCTCGAGGACCTCGAGGTCGTCCCCGTGCGCCGCGCGCGCGTCGTCATCAACGAGCGCACCGGGACGATCGTCGCCGGCGGCGACGTCCGGCTGTCGCCCGCGGCGGTCGTCCACGGCAACCTCACGATCGTGGTGAAGGAGGCCCCCGTCGCCTCGCAGCCGGTCGCGCCGTTCGGCGCGGGGAGCACCGCCGTCCTCCCGCGCTCGGACGTGAAGGCGGAGGACGCGAAGCCTACCGTCGGCTACATGAAGGAGGCGCCGACGCTCGCCGACGTGGCGCAGGCGCTCGGCGCCCTCGGCCTCGCGCCGCGCGAGCTCGCCGGCGTGCTGCAGGCGCTCCGGGGCGCGAACGTCCTCGAGGCGGAGCTCGTCGTCCAATGAGCTTCCGCGTCCAGGCTCCGCCCCCGAACGCGCCCGCCCCGAGCGCCGGCGAGGCCAAGGCCAAGGAGGACGCGGCCAAGGTCGGTCGCGACTTCGAGGCCATCCTCGTCCGCCAGATGCTCTCGTCCACCAAGGTCGCCGGCAAGGGCGGCGGCTACGCCGACATGGCGATCGAGTCGCTCGCCTCGTCGATCAGCGCCGCCGGTGGGCTCGGCATGGGCCGCGCGATCGAGCAGGCGATCGCCGCGGCGCAGCACGGCGCCGCGAGCGCCCCACATGTCGCACCGACGACGCCCGGCTCGGAGACGAAGAAAGTGAACGCCGGCCCTCAAGTCCCGCCGGGGCCGGCCGTTCGAGACAGTGGGGAATGAGACCATGAGGATCACCGATCGCTACCTCGACCTGATGGACCGCGCCGCCCCGGCCGCGGCCAAGCCCGTCGACAAGACCGAGAAGATCGACGCCGGCGCGAGCGCCGCGGCCGCCAAGGGCAGGCCGCCCGCCGGCGGCGCGCTCGAGGTCTCCGTCTCGGGGCGCGCCCAGGAGCTCGCCTCGCGCACGGCGCGCATCGACGAGCTCCGCGCGGCGATCAAGGACGGCAGCTTCCGCGTCGACTCTAGACGCATCGCCGCGTCCCTCGTCGGCCTCGTGGGAGACGAGGGATGACGGCCGACGAGCTCCTCTCCGCGATGCGCGCCGCGCTCGAGGCGGAGCGCGAGGCGATCCGCCGGCTCGACGGCGACGCGGTGACCCAGGCCGCCGCCGTCAAGGAGGAGATCCTCCGGGGCGTGCACGGCGCGCCGGCCGCCGAGCGGCCCGCGCTCGTGGCGGCGCTCAAGGAGCTGAAGATCGAGCTCCGGCGGAACCTCCTCTTGCTCGCGCACGCGCGGGACTACCTGCGCGAGGCGATCGAGCTCTGCCACCCCACGGGCCGCGGCCGCCTCGAAGCGAAGCTCTGAGCCATGAGCCTCATCGGCCTCCTCGGGACGGCGCGCGACGGCATCCTCGCGCAGAGCTCGGCGCTGATGACGACGGGGCAGAACGTCGCCAACGCCTCGACGCCCGGGTACGTGCGGCGGCGCGCGGTCCTCGAGACGACGTTCGCCGGCGGCGTCCGGGTCGCCGCGCCTCAGCGCACCTTCGACCGGTTCGCCTTCGGCCACATGGTCGCGCAGCAGTCGAAGCTCAGCGCCGCCTCCGCGCGCGGCAACGCGCTCACCGAGATCGAGACCGCGCTCGCTCCGCCGAACGGCTCGGTCGGAGACCGGGCGATGGCGCTCGTCCAGTCGTTCAACGCGCTGGCCGCCTTCCCGACCGATCCCTCGCTGCGGATGGACGTGATCGCGAAGACGCAGAACCTCGCCGCCACCATCTCGGGCACGGCCAAGACGCTCGAGGCCACCGCGGAGAGCCTCCTCGGCCGCTCGCGCGACGTCGTCAACGACCTCAACGCGAGCCTCTCCACCATCGCCGACCTCAACAAGCAGATCGCCACGGCGCTCGGCGCCGGCGGCGATCCGAGCGGTCTGCGCGATCAGCGCGACCTCGCCGTCCGGCAGGTCGGCGAGCGGATCGGCGCCAGCGCGGTCGAGGGCCCCGACGGCCGCGTGACGCTCTTCGCCGCGGGCACGGTGCTCGTCGAAGGCAACGGCTTCGCGCCGCTGTCGGTCGACCTCGACGCGAACGGCGCCATGCGCTTCTTCGCGACGGGCGCGACGAAGAGCGAGATCACGTCGCGGATCGACACCGGCGTGCTCGGCGGGCTCCGCGAGGCGCGCGACGTCGACCTCGCGGCGAGCCGCGACAAGCTCGACGCCTACGCCTTCGACGTCGCGAACGCGTTCAACGCGATCCACACGACGGGCTACGACTCGACGGGCGCCACCGGGCGGAGCCTCTTCGTCCCGCCCGCGAGCCAGAAGGGCGCCGCCGCCCTCCTCGAGATCGACCCGTCGCTCCTCGGCCGCCCCGAGCACGTCGCGGCGGCGGCGTCCCTGGCCGAGCTCCCGGGCGGCAACGGCGTCGCGCTCCGGCTCGGCGACCTCGGGAGCGCCGCGGCGTTCGGCGGCTGGACGCTCGCCGATCGCTTCGCGGAGATCGCGACGGACATCGGCCTGCGCAAGTCGAGCGCCAACGCCGAGACCCTGCTGCGGACCGACACGCTCGCGGTCGCCGAGCAGCTCGAGAGCAGCGCGAACGGCGTCTCGATCGACGAGGAGATGGTCGACCTCACGCAGTACCAGCGCGCCTTCCAGGCCGCGTCCAAGGTCCTCCGGACGGTCGACGAGCTCTTGCAGACGCTGATGGAGGCCTTCTGATGCGCGTCACGGATCGCTCGCGGGTCGGCATGATGGTGCTCGCGCAGAGCCGCGCGTCGAGCCGGCTCGATCAGGCGTCGCGCGTCGCGGTGAACGGGCAGCGCGTCACCAAGCCGTCGGACGATCCGGCGGCCTACGGCTCGATGATCCGCAAGAACTACGCGGTCGCGCTGCTCGATCAGCACTCGCAGATCGCCACCCGCGCCCAGGGCGAGCTCGAGATCGCGCAGACCTCCCTGACCGAGTGCGTCGATCTGCTCTCTCGCGCGCGGCAGGCCGCCATCGCCGGCGCCAACACGACCGCAGACGCGCACGCGCGCGGCCTCCTCGGCGACGAGGTCAAGCTGATCCGCGACTCGCTGATGACGCTCGCGAACACGCGCTACGCCAACAAGTACCTGTTCGGCGGGACCCGGACGGACACGGCGCCGTTCGACCCCGCGACCGGCGCGTTCGTCGGCAACGACCAGACCGTCCGCGTCCCCGTGCTCGAGGGCGTCGCCACGCCGGCCAACATCAGCGGCGCGACGACCTTCACCGCCGCCGGCGGCCGCGACATCTTCGCGGACCTCGACGCGCTCGTGCAGGCGCTCTACTCCGACGACCAGGCGGCCATCCGCGCGGCGATCGACCCGCTCGAGGCCGGGCACCGGCAGATCGTGCGCGCGCAGGTCGAGGCCGGGTTCGGCGCCGAGCGCTTCCGCACGGCGGTCG
This sequence comes from Labilithrix sp., assembly GCA_019637105.1. Classification (GTDB taxonomy): domain Bacteria; phylum Myxococcota_A; class Polyangia; order Polyangiales; family Polyangiaceae; genus Labilithrix. The sequence goes on along the minus strand of JAHBWF010000001.1, from coordinate 76,911 downwards.
ACGTGATCGCCTCGACGCGGACGGCGATCGCCGAGCAGCTCCAGCAGGAGATCGAGGGCGACCCCGCCGCGCAGCTCACCGAGTTCACGCTCGCGCGGACCGCGTACGAGCGGAGCGTCGCCGTGACGAAGCAGCTCCTGTCGATCGCGAGCTCGAGCTGACGGACTGAAGTCTCGTCGCGAGCGGCCGTTGCTCTCGACACGATGGGAGATCGACGATGACCGCCGACCAGCTCCTCCACAAGATGCGCGCCGTCCTCGCCGACGAGCGCGAGGGAATCCTGCGGTTCGACGCCGTGCTCATCGCGCGCGCGAACGACGCCAAGGAGCTCGTCCTCCGCGCGCTCCGCGAGACGCCCGCCGCCCAGCGCGCGCCGCTCTTCGCCGCCCTCGAGGAGCTGAAGCCCGATCTCCGCTGCAACCAGATCCTCCTCGCGCACGCGCAGGCGTACCTCGAGGACGTGCGCGAAGAGGCCCGCGCGCGCGACGAGCGCCGGACGAGCAGCGTCGTCCCGCTCGTGCGCCGCAAGGCGAGCTGACGCCGATCTCGCCCGATCGGCGGCCCGACGGCGAGCCCGGACACGCGGCGCCGCGGCGGGCCGCGGCTAACGGAGGCGCTCCTCGAGGAGGTCGACCTCTCGGACGAGGCGCCGCGCCGTATCGTCGGAGATCCTCCGGTCGCGCGCGAGCTGGTAGACGGCCTCGCGCTCGGCCTTCAAGCCGGCGAGCCGGAGCTCACGCTCGGCCTGATCCCCTTCGCGGAGACGCGCCGCGGCGCCGGTCGTGACGCCGTCTTCGCCGAGGCGCCGCTCGTAGAGCGACATCACGCGGACCGCGGCTTGTGCGTACAGGTCCACCGCGACCGCGGCGGCGGACGACGCCGGCTGGGCCGCGTCGATGGCGGCGATCGCGGCCTTCGCCGAAACGCGCCGCGCGAGGTCGAGCTCCTCCTGGTGGCGGTCCTCGGCCGGCAGCTCGAGGCCGACGAGCAGCCGGGGGAGCGCCACGCTCGCGCCGACGAGCGAGAGCACGATGACCGCGGCGGCGAGGAAGATCGCGAGATCGCGCGCGGGGAAGGGCGCGCCGTCCGGCAGCGCGAGCGGCAACGTCAAGATGCCGGCCAGGGTGATGGTGCCGCGCACGCCGGCGAGCGAGGTCGCCGCCACCAACCGCCACGGCGTCGCCTCTCTCTCCTCGCCCCGCCGCCGGGCGCGGAGGAGGCTCACGCGCATGGACGCCCAGACCCAGAAGAACCTCAGGGCGGCGAGGCCGGCGCCGAGCACGAGCGCGTAGACCGCGAGCATCCACGGCTCCTCCCGGCCGCTCTGCCGAACGACGTCGTTGGCGCCTCGGAGGATCTCGGGGAGCTGCTCGCCGAGGAGGACGAACATCACGCCGTTCAGGGAGAACTGGATCGTGTCCCACACCGCGGCGCGGTGGACCCGGGTGGTCGCGAGCGCGCGCCCCGTGAGCTCGACGTAGCTCATCGTGATGCCGGCCGACACGGCCGCCAGGATGCCGGAGGCGTGCAGGTGCTCGGCGCCGAGGTACGCGCCGAACGGGATGAGCAGGCTGATCAGGATGGGCGAGCCGCTCTCTTCCCCGAAGCGGCGCGACAGGACGTGCTGCACGCGCGACACGCCGAGGGTCACCCCCACGCCGACGCCGAGGCCCCCGAGCGCGACCCAGAGGAACGTGAGCGACGCCTGCGCCGCCGAGAAGGCGCCGGTCATCGCGGCGGCGACCGCGAAGCGAAAGCACACGAGGCCGCTCGCGTCGTTGAGCAACGACTCCCCCTCGAGGATGCGGAGGAGCCGCTCCGGGATCGGCGCGCGCTTCGCGATCGACGAGACGGCGACGGGATCCGTCGGCGAGACGATGGCCCCGAGCGCGAACGCGACCGGCAGCGGCATCGCCGGGATGAGCCAGTGGAGCAGGAAGCCCGCGCCGAGGACCGTGATGACCACGAGCCCGAGGGCGAGCTCCAGGATCGTCCATTTGTCGCGGAAGAGATCGTCCTTCGGGATGCGCCAGCCGTCGAGGAAGAGGAGCGGCGGCAGGAACAGGAGGAAGAAGATCTGCGGATCGAGCTTCACGCCGTGGTGGAGGACGCCCGCGATGATCGCCCCGAGCCCGATCTGCACGAGCGGCAGCGGGAGCGGAAAGGGAATCACGCGCGCGCAGTAGCCGCTGAGGACCACGGCGAGGAGCATGGCGAGGACGATCTCGATGGCGTGCATGGTGGGCGTCTTTCGCTCGCCGGCGCGCAGGTCCAGGCGCCGCGCTGGGGCCTCGCCGATCGACCACGGGAGCTCCAGCTCGGACGTCTTGGAAGGGACCGCGGACGGACCTCAGTACGGCAGGCCCTTGAAGCCCTCGGGGGTCGTGCTCTCCGGCTTCGTCGCGGGGGTCGACGGCGCGTGCGAACGCGACGAGCCGCCGCTCGCGTGCGAGAGCTTCACGTGCACGGGCGAGTCGCTCGCCCGGACCGTGCGCGTCTCGGTCTTGTACCCCGCCCGCAGGATCACGAGCTTGTGCGCCTTCGACGGATCGCCCTTGAGCGTGAGGTCGCACGGCGTCGCCGAGCAGATCTCCTTGCCGTCCTCGCGCACGGACGCGCCCGGAGGCTCCGTCGTGAGCTCGAGCGTCGCGGGGCCGGGGCGGGCGACCGCCGCGGGCGTCGGCTCCGGCGCGGGCGCGGGCGACGTGCTCTCGGCCGCGATGACGGTCGCCGCCGAGACCGCCGAGACGGACGCCGCCGAGGACGCCGTCCCGGCCGGGGACGTCACCGTCGGCTCCGGCGCGGTCCAGTGGAACGCGAGCATCCCGAGCCCGCCGCCGAGCACCGCCGCCACGAGGACGCCGAACGGGATCCAGAGCTTCGAGCGCGGCTGCGGGAGCGGCCCGGAGCCCGTGTCGTTCGACGGCGGCGCCCGGAGGATCCCCATCGAGTGCGAGCCGCTCGCCGCGGCCATCGCCGCCGGCCCGCTCGCGAAGACCGGGGGCGGCGGCGCCGAGTTGCCGCCGGGCGGCGTGTACTGCCCGCTGACGTTGACCGCCGCGATCTGGCCGGTGAGCGATCCGCCGTGCGCGCGCCGGATCGCCTGCAGCAGCTGATCCATCGAGGCGATCCGCTCCTTCGGATCCTTCGCGATGCACGACATCACGATCTCCTCGAACGCCGGAGAGCAGACGAGGTTCGGGTTCACCGCGCGCATCGGCGGCGGCGGCTCGCCGACGTGCGCCATCAGGATGTTCACGCTCGTGGCGCGCTCGAACGGGACCTTCCCCGCGAGCATTTCGTACATGATGATGCCGAGCGAGTAGATGTCCGTCCGCTCGTCGACGTGGCCGCCCTGGATCTGCTCGGGCGCCATGTACTTCGGCGAGCCCATGAAGAGGCCGGTCTGCGTGAGCTGCTCCTCCGGCCGCTCGGAGAGGTGCTTGACGAGACCGAAATCGAGGACCTTCACGAAGTCCTCGTCCTCCTCGCCCGTCGGCGGGATCGATCCCGACGCGTCCGGCGAGCGCGCGCTCGGGCGCGTGAGGAAGATGTTCGCGGGCTTGAGGTCTCGGTGGATGACCTCGAGCTTGTGCGCCTCGCGGAGCGCGCGGCAGATCTGCGAGGTGATCCGCCCGACGCGGAGCTCGTTCATGACGCCGACCTCGCGGAGCGCCATGTGGAGCGTCTGGCCCTCCAGATACTCCATCGCCATGAAGTAGATGTCGTCTTCCGTCTTGCCGTAGTCGAAGATCGTGACCGAGTTCGGGTGCGTGATCTTCGACGTGATGCTCGCCTCGCGGAAGAAGCGGCGGTGGAACTCCGGATCGGCGTCCCCGTTGTAGTTGGGGTTCAGGACCTTGATCGCGCACTGACGCCCGAGCGGCGCCTGCTCCGCGCGGTAGACCTTGCCCATGCCGCCGCGCGCGATGAGCGACGTGATCTTGAACCGCCCCGCGATGACGCGACCGATCAGGGGGTCCGGTGCCCCCGACTTCGTCGCCGTCGCCTGACCCTCGGTCATCACTCTCGGAGCTCCGATTCTCGATTCGGCAAAGCGGGCGGAAATCTACGAAAAATAAGGCACGCCCGCGGGTAAGTGTGCCTGTCGGGCCGGGGGGTGTCAACGCGGCCACTCCCCTGAAATGGGCCCGAGACGCGCTCTCTTCTTACGTACGCCGCAGCCGCCAATTCCTTGGATTTGTCGGGACATCGCCGGCGGCAGAGCCCGGAAGAGGGCGGCCGATTCCCGAGAAACGCGCGTTGTCCGGCCCCTCCGACTTCGGGTAGCGTTCCCGCCGTGATGCACGCCCACAAGATCCGCCAGGCACTGTTCGCCCTCCTCGCTGCGATCGCCACGCTCGTCGCCTTCCCGCGCGCCGCGCAGGCGGTGGGGACGTTCAAGTTGAAGAGCACCGAGGCGACCGAGGTCTCGGGCGCGTGGCACATCTACGTGACCATCGAGCTGCCGAAGGCGCCGCTGACCGCCCACCAGTCGATGAAGTTCCTGTTCACGAAGACGGTCGCGTACGAGCGATCGCTCATCGACGGGCACAACGAGCCGGTCCTCAACCGGCAGGCGCTCCAGAACCAGTCGCCCAGCGTCGAGAGCCTCGACGTCGACTTCGCCGACCCGAGCGGCAAGATCTTCAAGGGCACGCGCTTCGACTTCGGTCTGACGCGCACGCGCGGCTACGAGGCCGGCGAGTACAAGGTCGAGGTCCGCACCTCGGACGGCACCACCATCGGGTCGCCCGCCCACCTCGTCCTCAAGGGCGACAACCCGGTCGTCGACCGCCGCGCGATGGCGTTCAACGCGAAGGAGAAGAGCATCAAGAAGGTCGACGGCTACGACGCCGGCGCCAACCAGGCGAAGAACGACGAGCCCGTCGCGCCGGTGGACAACGGGCCGGCGGAGGTCACGCCGACCGGGACCGCCACCGGCTTCGTCCCCGCCGAGGGCCTGGAGGAGACCGACGAGGAGAAGCTCAAGACGCGGCCGAAGGGCTGCGGCTGCGAGGTCGTCGGCGTCACGCCGTCGGGCCTCTTCGGCGGCCCGGGCGCCGCGCTCTTCTTCCTCCTCCCCGTCGTCGGGATCGGGCTCGCCGCCGCGCGGCGCCGCTCGTCGCGCGCGCGCGCGAAGCAGAACGACGCCGCGGCCTGAGCGATGACGCCCGACGAGGCGATCAAGCGCGCGGAGAGCGGCGACGTCCTGCCGGTCTGGCTCCTCGCGGGCGAGGAGCGCCTGCTCCGCGACCAAGCGCTCGCCGCGATCACCAAGGCCGCGATCGGCGGCGGCCTCGCCGAGCTGAATCTGGACAAGTTCACGGCCGGCGAGACCCCGATCGACAAGGTCGTCGCCGCGACGCGCACGGTCCCGATGATGGCGAAGCGCCGGGTCGTCCTGGTGCGCGGGCTCGAGCGCTGGGACGCGAGCTCCGCGGACGCGAGCGCGTCCGGAGACGACGACGGCAAGGCGCTCCCGCCGCTCGATCGCCTCGCCGAGTACGCGAAGGAGCCCGTCGACACCACGTGCCTCGTGCTCGTCGCGCAGAAGCTCGACGGCCGGCGCAAGCTCGTGACGCTGGCGAAGAAGGCCGGCTTCCTCGTCGACTGCGCCACGGTCGACGGCCGCCGCCTCCCGGGCTGGATCAAGCAGCGCGCCGAGGCGAAGGGCCACGCGATCGACCCCGAGACGTGCGAGCTCATCGCGGAGATCGGCGGCCCCGATCTCTCGTACCTCGACGACGTGCTCGAGCGGCTCTCGCTCTACGTCGGGCTGGGCGCGCCGATCACCGAGGACGCCGTCTCGATCTGCGTGACGCGGGTGAAGCTCGCGGACACCTGGAAGCTCGTCGACGCGGCGAGCACGAAGGACCTCGGCAAGGTCCTCGCGCTCTTCGCCGACGTCTACGATCCGCGCGACCGCGGCTTGCCCCTGGTCGGCGCGATCGCCTGGTCGCTGCGCCAGCTCCTCAAGCTCGAGTCCGCGCTCCGCGACGGCGCGAGCGTCGACGAGGCCGCCCGGCGCGCCGGCATCTACCCCGCGTTCAAGGCGCGGGACCACGCGAGGAAGCTGAAGGCGTTTCGACCGCGCGAGCTCGAGCGCTGGCTCGTCGTCGTGCAAGAGACCGACGTGGCCCTCAAGAGCTCGCGACGCGCGCCCGACGCCATCCTCGAGGAGATGTTCACGCGCCTCTGCCGCCGCACGGCTTGAAGGGCGCGCGGCGGCGTCAGCGTCGCTCGAGCTTCTTCTTCAGCGCGGCGAGCTCGGCGTCGACCTCGACCTCGGCGCGCGCGCGCTTGGCCTCGCGCTCGGCGGCGGCGCGCTCGGCCTCGGCCTCGCGCTCCTTCACGCGCCGGTCGGCGGCGCGCAGGCGTTCGCCGACCGCCTCGGCCTTGCGTCGCCGGGCCTCCTCCTTGCGCTTGCGCTCGGCGCGGGAGTCGGAGCTCTTCGGAGCGTCGTCGTCCGGCGGCGGGAGCGCGTCGCGCTCGCCGAAGAGCGCCTCCTCGAGCTTCCTGCCCGCGTCCTTCGCGGCCTTGGTGGCCGCCTCGGCGCCCTTCCTCGCCGCCGCCTTCGCCGCGGCGGCGCCGTGCTTCGCGGCGCGCTCCGTGAGCTTGTCGGTGACGCGCTCTTTCAGCCTGTCGAAGAGGCCCATGCTCCGATGATACCGCCTCGCGCGCCGCGGAGGCGGCGCGACGCGCCCTCCCGGGCGGACGCGACGCCGCCTCCGCACCCGGGCGCCGTCGCGTCGTCCGGAGAGCTCTGCACAGCGGTCCCCCGAACGACAGTTGTACATATGCGCAACTGTTGTTTTGAACATCCATATGAAATGACAACCAAAAATAGTCATTGACTCTCGATTCGAGTCCAAGGTCCATACTCTGCGGGCATGCAGGGCGCGCCCATGACCATCGGAGCTCTCGCCGAGAAGTCGAGCGTGGGCGTCGAGACCATCCGCTACTACGAGCGCGAGGGCCTGCTCCCGAAGCCCGCCCGGAGTCGCTCGGGCTACCGCGTCTATCCGGACGACGCCGTCGAGCGCGTGCGGTTCATCCGGCGCGCCAAGGACCTCGGGTTCACCCTCGACGAGATCGGCGAGCTCTTGGCGCTCAAGGTGACCCACGGCAAGTCCTGTCGGTCGGTCAGGGACCGCGGGCTCGCGAAGCTGGCCGACATCGACCGCAAGATGAACGACCTGCGGCGGATGCGCCGCGCCCTCAGCGCCCTCGTCGACCGTTGCAGCGGCGACGAAGGCATCGACGACTGCACCATCCTCGACGCCATCTCACGCGGCACCAAGCCGCTCGTTCGCGGCCAGCACGGCTCGTCACCACGCCGCAAGGGGAAGGCCGTCGTGACCTCCCCGCGCCCGTCCTGATTTTCGGTCTCGACGCACGTCGGCAGAGCGTCCCGACGCGCGCTCGGAGTCGCCTCGCGCGGTCGTCGCGCGAGCACGGTCGGAGTCCTCGTCATGTGGAAGAAGATCGGAAGAGCCGCCGCCGTCGCGGCGGCGTGCCTGTCGCTCGCCTCGGGGGCCGAGGCCCAAGGCCGTCCGGAGTGCCTCGGGACGATCACGCGAGCCACGATCGTGCCGTGCGCGCTCGAGGCGAGCCTCGACGTCCGCGCCGAGCGCGCCGGCGTGGACGCCCTCGAGGGGCGGAGGGTCGCGAGCGGAGCGCTCTTGCCTGCCAACCCGGTGCTCGCGCTCTCCGGAGGGACGCGATCGAGCGCGTCCGAGTCCGCCACGAACTGGTACGCCACGCTCTCGCAGGAGATCGAGGTCGCGGGGCAGCGGAGCAGCCGAGCGCGGGCGGCGGACGCCGCGCTCGCCGCGCAGCGAGAGCGCCTGCTCCTCGGCAAGCGGGACGCGGCGGCGCTCGCGTGGTCGGCGTTCTTCGAGGCCCTCGCCGCGCGCGAGCAGCTCCGCCTGGCGGATCGGCTGCTCGCCACCAGCGAGCGGATGGCGGTCGTCGCGCGCGCCCGCGCCGACGAGGGCGTGGCGGCGACGCTCGACGCGGACCTCGCGGACGCCGCGACGCTCCGCCTGTTGAAGAGCAAGCTCGCCGCGGAGCGGTCGGTCGCCACCGCGAACGCTCGCCTCGCCCTCCTCGTGCTCGGGCGCGAGCCGTCGGCGGGCCTCGCCGTCGAGGGCGCCCTCACCCCGCTGCCCGGGCTCGACGCGCGCGCCGAGACGGCGGACGTCTCGCGGCGCCCCGAGGTGCGAGCGACGGAGGCGGAAGAGCGCGCGTCGTCCTACCGCGCGGAGGCGCTCCGCCGCTCCCGCGTGCCGAACCCGACGGTCTCCGCGTTCGCGCAGAACGACGGGTTCAGCGAGCGCGTCTTCGGGCTGGGCGTCGCGATCCCCATCCCGCTGCCGCCCCCGGTCGGGCGCACCTACGCGGGCGAGATCGCGGAGGCGGACGCCCTCGCCCGGCAGGCGTCCATCGAGCGCTCGCGCGTCGAGCGCGGGCTCCGGCTCGAGCTCGCGGAGGCTCACGCCGCGTACACCGCTCATCGGCTCGCGCTCGAGGCGATGACGCCGGAGCGCCTCGCGCGCGCCGCCGAGAGCCTGCGGGAGCTCGAGGTCGAGATCGAAGCCGGACGCGTCGGCGTGCGCGAGGCGCTCGTCGCGCAGCAGACGCTCATCGAGCTCCTCCAGACCGAGATCGCCGCGCGACGCGCGCTCTGCCTCGCCTCCGTGAGGCTCGCGCGCGCGCTCGGCCTCCCGCTGGAAGAGGGGCTCCGATGAGGGCGTCCGTCCTCCTGATCGTCGCCTTGGCCCTCGCCTCGTGCGATCGCAAGAGGTCGGGTGAGCCCGCGCCCGAGGGCGAGGCCGTCTCCCCGGCGGCGCCCGGCGGCGCCGGGGAGCACGAGGACGAGCCGGAGCACGAGGCCCTGCCGAGGCGGGTGAAGCTCTCCGAGAAGGTCGTCGCCGACGCCAAGCTCAGGGTCGAGCCCGCGACGAGGGAGGCGCTCGCGATCACGCTCGCGCTCCCGGGCGAGGTCTCGGTCGATCCCGACAAGAACGCGCGCGTCGCGAGCCCGGTCCCGGGTCGGCTGTCGCAGGTGCTCTTCAAGGAAGGCAGCGCGGTCCGGAGGGGCGCCGTGCTCGCGAGGGTGCGCATCCCGGACCTGGCGAAGGTGCGCGCGTCGTACGCCGCCGCGTCCGCCAAGGCCGCGAGCGCGCGGGTCAACGCGACGCGCCTCCAGGAGCTGTCGCAGAAGGGCCTCGCGTCCAACCAGGAGGCGCTCGACGCGAGGGCGGAGGCCGAGGCGCTCGAGGCCGAGGCGGCGGCGCTCGACCAGCAGCGGCGCGCCCTCGGCGTGGGGGCGAGCGGCGAAGGCTCGGAGCTGACGCTCCGGGCGCCGATCTCCGGGGTCGTGATCTCGCGCGCCGCGGTCGTGGGGCAGCCGCTCACCGCCGACGAGACCATCGCCGACATCGCCGATCTCTCGGAGGTGTGGTTCCTCGGCCGCGTCTTCGAGAAGGACCTCGACGACATTCGGGTGGGCGCGAGGGCGGAGGTGCAGCTCAACGCCTTCCCCAAGCGCCGGTTCGCCGGCGCGGTCGAGTACGTCGGCCGGCGGATCGATCCCGTCGCGCGCACGGTCACCGCGCGCGTGCGGCTCACGAACCAGGACGACGTCCTCCGCCTCGGCCTCTTCGGGATCGCCCACGTCGCCGTCGGCGCCGAAGAGACGGAGCCGGTGCTGGTCGTCCCTCGAACGGCGATCGTCGAGATCGGCGGGAAGCCGGTCGTCTTCGTCCGCCAGCCCGACGGCGACTTCGAGCGCCACGAGGTGCTGCTCGGGCGGTCGAACCTCGGCAAGGTGCAGGTGCTCTCCGGCTTGCGCGACGGGGAGCAGGTCGTCGTGGACGGCGCCTTCACGGTGAAGAGCGCGATCCTGCGCGGATCGCTCGCCGAGGAGGACTGACGTGCCCCTCCTCTCCTCCGTCGTCGCGTGGTCGCTCCAAAACCGCGTGGTCGTCCTCGTCGCGACGGCGCTCTTCGTCTTCTTCGGGCTCCGGTCGGCGGCGGCGTTGCCGGTCGACGCCGTCCCCGACGTCACGAACGTCCAGGTCCAGGTCATCACCGCCGCCCCCGCGCTGTCGCCCGTCGAGGTCGAGAAGTACGTGACGGTGCCGGTCGAGCGCGCGATGGCGGGCGTGCCGCGTTCGACGCAGATCCGGTCGATCTCCAAGTACGGGCTCTCGGTGGTGACCGTCGTCTTCACCGACGAGACCGACATCTACTTCGCCCGCCAGCTCGTCGGCGAGCGCATGCGCGAGGTCGAGGGCGCCGTCCCCGCGAAGTACGGCAAGCCCGAGATGGGACCGATCACCTCCGGGCTCGGTGAGATCTACCAGTTCGTGGTCCACAACGAACGGCTCTCGCTGATGCAGCGCGAGGAGATCCTCGACTGGCAGATCGCCCCGCAGCTCCGCGCCGTGCCCGGCGTCGTCGAGGTCAACAGCTTCGGCGGGGAGGAGCGACAGTACCAGGTCGTCCTCGATCCCAAGCTCCTGCAGGCCGCCGGCGTCTCGGTCGCCCAGGTCATCGACGCCCTCGAGAAATCGAACCGAAACGCCGGCGGCGGGTACGTCCAGCACAACCGCGAGCAGCTCGTCATCGGGACGGACGGCCTGGTCAAGGACGTCGACGACCTGCGGCGGATCGTGATCGGCGCGACGCCGGAGGGCGTCCCGATCACGCTCTCCACGGTCGGTGAGGTGCAGCTCGGACCTCGGCTCCGACGAGGCGCGGCGACCATGAACGGCGACGGCGAGGTCGTCATCGGCGTCGCCATGATGCTGCTGGGGGAGAACTCGCGCACCGTCACGGAGGCCGTCAAGGCGAAGCTCGCGGCGATCCAGCCCTCGCTCCCGCCCGGCACCACCATCGAGCCGTTCTACGACCGGTCGGTCCTGGTCGACCGCACCATCGAGACCGTCGGGACGAACCTCCTCGAAGGCGCGCTCCTCGTGATCGCCGTGCTCTTCGTCCTCCTGGGAGACCTCCGCGCGGGCCTCGTCGTCGCCGCGGTCATCCCGCTGGCGATGCTCTTCGCGGTCACCGTGATGAGCGCGCTCGGGCTCTCGGGCAACCTGATGAGCCTGGGCGCGCTCGACTTCGGGCTCATCGTCGACGGCGCCGTCATCATCGTCGAGAACGCCGCCCGCCGGCTCTCCGAGCGACGCGCTCGGCTGGGCCGCCTCCTCACCGCCGAGGAGCGGACGGAGACGGTCGAGCGGGCGACGCTCGAGGTGCGCCGCGCGAGCGTCTTCGGCGAGGCCGTCATCGCGATCGTCTACGTCCCGATCCTGGCGCTCACCGGCGTCGAGGGGAAGTTGTTCCGCCCGATGGCGACGACCGTGCTGCTCGCGCTCGCCGGCGCGTTCATCCTCTCGCTGACGGTCGTCCCGGTGCTCACCAGCTACGTCGTGGAGCCGAAGGCGTCGGAGCGGGAGACGTGGCTCTTGCGAAAGATCCACGCCGCCTACGCGCCGCTCCTCGACAAGGTGATGTCGCGCCGCTGGCTCACGCTCGGCGCGGGCGCCCTCTATCTCGCGGGGGCGGCCGCGCTCTTCACGCGCATCGGCGCCGAGTTCGTCCCGCAGCTCGACGAGGGGGACGCGCTCGTCGAAGCCCGACGCCTCCCGGGGATCGCGCTCGACGAGTCGGTGGCCACCGCGCTCCGCCTCGAGAAGGCGCTCTCCGCCGTCCCCGAGGTGAGCCACGTCGTGAGCCGGACGGGCGCCCCGGAGGTCGCGACGGATCCCATGGGGATGGAGCAGTCCGACGTCTACGTCGGGCTCAAGGATCGGCGCGAGTGGCGCAAGGACCTCACCAAGGACGAGCTCGCGAAGGAGATCGCCGAGGTCGCGGAGGAGGCCGTGCCCGAGATCGCGGGCGCCGTCTCGCAGCCGATCCAGATGCGCACCAACGAGCTCGTCGCCGGCGTCCGCTCCGACGTGGCCGTCCTCCTCTACGGCCCCGACCTCGACGAGCTCCGCGCGCTGGGCGATCGCGTCGCCGGCGCCGTCCGCGCGATCCCCGGCGCGGTCGACGTGCGCGCCGAGCAGGTGGCGGGGCTCAAGTACCTCCGCGTCGTCCCGGATCGCGCGAGGCTCGCGCGCTACGGGCTCACCATCGAGGACATCAACCAGATCACCGAGACCATGGCGGTCGGCTACGGCGCGGGCGAGGTCCTCGAAGGCGAGCGGCGCTTCGGGATCGTCGTGAAGACGCGGCACGACTTCGCCGGCGATCCGGAGCCGCTCCGGATGCTTCCGCTCCGTTCGGTGAGCGGTCAGGTCGTCCCGCTCGGCGACGTCGCCGAGCTGACCTTCGCCGAGGGGCCCGCCCAGGTCAGCCGCGAGAGCCAGTCGCGCAGGTTGACGGTGGAGTTCAACGTCCGCGGCAGGGACGTCCTGTCGGTCGTGGAGGACGCGCGCGCCGCGGTCGCGGAGGAGGTGGCGCTCCCGACGGGCTATCGCGCCGAGTGGGGCGGGCAGTTCGAGCACTACACCGAGGCGAGATCGCGCCTCGCGATCGTCGTCCCGCTCGCGTTCGCGCTCATCCTGTTCCTCCTCTGGCTCGCCTTCCGCTCGACGCGGAGCGGGCTCCTCATCTTCCTCAACGTCCCCTTCGCCGTCGTGGGAGGCGTCCTCGCGCTCTGGATCAGGAGCCTCCCCTTCTCCATCTCGGCGGGGGTGGGATTCATCGCCCTCTTCGGCGTCGCCGTCCTCAACGGGCTCGTGCTCGTCTCCTTCGCCCGCCACCTCGAGGAGGACGGGCTTACGCACGTCGAGGCCATCCGCTCGGCCGCGGAGCGCCGCCTCCGGCCCGTGCTGATGACCGCGCTCGTGGCCGCGCTGGGCTTCGTGCCCATGGCGCTCTCGACGGCGCCCGGCAGCGAGGTCCAGCGACCGCTCGCGACCGTCGTGATCGGCGGCCTGATCACCGCCACGCTGCTCACCTTGTTCGTCCTGCCGGTCGTCTATGCCGCCTTCGGGAAGGACGGCCGAACATGACTCCGAATCATGTCATGCTCGGTCCATTCAGAGCGTGACGGACACGCGGAGGGTGACCGGCTCGCCCTCGTACGGAACGACGGAGACGTCGCTCAACCGGGCGCGGACGCACGCGGCGGCGCGATCGTCGGCGGGCGCGACGTCGACGTCGCTCACTTTGCCGCTCGGCTCGAAGCGCAACGTCACGTCCAACGACCGCGGGGCCGCGCCGTCGTTGCACGAGTGGAGGCCGCCCTCGGCTGCGCGGAGGGCCGTCCGCGCCTCGTCGCGCGGAAACCCGTTGCCGGAGGGCGCGGTCGGGGCGTCGTGCGGCGCGTCGCTCGGCTCGTCGTCGACGGCGGCTCCCCCGCGCGGCGCGAGCGCGCCGGACGCGGTGGTGGCGGCGGTCGGCGGGCTCGACGCGCACGCCGCGGAGAGGGAGGAGAGGAGGAGGAAGAGCGGCGCGAGCGCGGCGATACGAGACATCGGGCGTGAATCCTGGTTGGCGCCGGGCAACGGGCGCCGCGATTTTCAGCGTTTACAGGCGAAAAGGCTGGCGCGAGACCCGCCGACGACGCGCCTAGCAACACTCGCGCCGCGGGCTCGCCCGCGGCCTCGCGCGCCCGACGCGATCGCCGAGCGTCCCGCGAGCGCCCCGAGCGCCGGCTCGCCCCGAGAGCGTCCCCGCGCCCCGACGGCAGGAGAAAGGGCCGACAGCCCCCGGCCTCGCCGGCGACAACGCCGCCGGGCGCGGCTGCATCTGACCTTGCGTGACGCAGCCATGGATGACAGAACCCCACGTCGGCCTTAGGGTTTGCGGACACGCAGAGCCTTTCGACACCACGTCGAGCTGGTCCGTTCGTTCGTAAGTATTCGAAACATCAGGAGAGCATTGAGATGCACGTCCCCGAGAGGGTGATCCGGCCTCAGGTCCAGACCCGCTGGCTCGCGTCGGCCGAGCTTCCGACCCGCTTCGGCCTCTTCACTACGCACGTCTTCCTGACGACCGAGCCGGGTGACGGCGCGTGCGCGAAGGAGCACGTCGCCCTGGTCTTCGGCGACGTGCGCGGGCACGAGGCCGTGCCGATCCGCATCCACTCCGAGTGCATGACGAGCGAGGTCTTCGGCTCGCTGAAGTGCGATTGCAAGGAACAGCTCGACCACGCGATGGCCGAGGTCGCGCGGCGCGGCGCCGGGGCGGTCCTCTACCTCCGGCAGGAGGGCCGCGGCATCGGCCTCGCCAACAAGATCCGCGCGTACGAGCTGCAGTCGCAGGGGCACGACACCGTGGACGCCAACCGCCTCCTCGGGCTCCCGGACGACGCGCGCGAGTACAACGCCGCGGCCCACATGCTCGAGCACTTCGACGTGAAGAGCGTCCTCTTGATGACGAACAACCCGGCGAAGGTCGACGCGCTCTCGGCCCTCGGCGTGACCGTGGCCGGGCGCCTCCCGGTCGTCGTCCCGCCGAACCCGTTCTCGCGACACTACCTCGAGACGAAGCGCGCGCGCATGGCGCACGAGCTGCCCGTCCGGTGCGATCCGAGCGAGTCGACGATCACGCACGGCGAAGCGGAGTAGCCGGCGCGCGCGGCCCGAACGCGCGGGCCATATGCGGTAGACCCCGGCGCCGCGCGTCGCGTACTGTACGACGCATCGATGGGGCTCCCGAAGAGGCTCGCAGCCGCCGCCTTGACTCGACTCGCGTGCGGGATAGCCTGCGCGTCCCTCGCGCTCGCGGGCGCGCCGACCTCCGCGCGCGCCCAGGAGCGCCCCGCGCTCGACATGCGGACGTGGCGGCCCTCGACGGATCCGAACGCGTCGCTCGTCATCGAGCCGGCCGTGACGCCAGGCCCGGGCGTGCTCACGATCGGCGCGTACGGCCACTACGCGTTCCGCTCGGTGACCCTCGGGCGCGCCGGCGGCGACGCCGCCGCGCTCCGGCCGCTCGCGCACTCCCTCGGCGTCGACGCGATCTTGAACCTCGGCATCGGCCAGCGCTTCGCGGTCGGCGCCGCCGTGCCCGTCCTCTTGTACCAGGACGGGAGCGCGCCGCTCCCCGCCTCCGTCTCCCAGGTGCCGAACGTGCCCACGGCCGGCTTCGGCGACCTCGGGCTGTCGCTCAAGGGCGCGATCGTCCGCAACGAGCAAGGCGGCTTCGGCCTCGCCGCCCTCGGCTACGTGAGCCTGCCGACCGGCGACCGCGCGGGCTTCGCGGGGGAGGGAGCTCCGACCGCCACCGCGCGCATTCTTGCAGAATACACGCTCCTCGTCGCGGTCGCGCAGGCGAGCCTCGGCTACAAGCTCCGCACCGAGCACCGGACGTGGCCGGACGCGTCGGCCGGCGGCGTGCGCTTCGGCGACGAGATCCCGTGGAGCGTGGGCCTCGCGATGCGCCCGGGTGTCTTCGGCGTCGATCCGGGCAACCGCCAGCGCTTCGAGGTCGGGCTCCACGGCTGGCTGCCCGCGGGGCCCGTCGGCCCGTTCGGCTCCGGCGATCCGGGCAGCGCCGCGCTCTCGCCGGTGCAGCTCGCGCTGAGCGATCGGATCGAGCTCGGGCACTACCGCGACACCTTCGTCACGATCGGCGGGGAGATCGGGCTGACGGAGGCCGTCGGCGTGCCCGCGTTCCGCGCGATCGTCGGCGTCGGGTGGACGCCGCGCGCCCACGACCTCGACGGCGACGGCATCAAGGACGACGTCGACGGCTGCCCCGAGATCCCCGAGGACAAGGACGGCTTCGAGGACGAGGACGGCTGTCCCGAGATCGACAACGACGACGACGGCATCATCGACAAGGAGGACGCCTGCCCGAACGTGAAGGGCGTCCCGTCGAGCGATCCGAAGAAGAACGGCTGCCCGATCGCCGACTCCGACGGCGACGGCGTCGAGGACGCCGTCGACGCGTGCCCGACGGAGAAGGGCCAGGCCTCGAGCGATCCGGCGCGGAACGGCTGCCCCGCGCGCGACCGCGACGGCGACGGCGTCGACGACGCGCTCGACAGGTGTCCCGACCAGCCGGAGGACAAGGACGGCTTCGAGGACGAGGACGGCTGTCCCGACCCCGACAACGACAAGGACGGCGTCGCCGACGTGGACGACGCCTGTCCCGACGTCGCCGGCGAGCCCTCGACCGATCCGGCGCGGAACGGCTGCCCGAGCAACGATCGCGACGGCGACACCTACCTGAACGACGAAGACAAGTGCCCGGACGAGGCCGAGGTCTTCAACGGCGTGGACGACGAAGACGGCTGCCCGGACGAGGGCAAGAAGCCCCTCGTCGTCGTCGACGACAGGCGCAGGGTCCGCCTCGCGGCGCCCATCAAGCTCGCCGGCACGCGCGCGCTGCCCGAGGTCGATCCCGCGAGCCTGACGACGCTGCGCGCGCTCGCGCTCGAGCTCTCCCGTCACCCCGACTGGACGCTCGCCGTCGGCGCGCGGCCTGGCGCCGGAGAGGACGCGCAGCTCGACGCGCTCGCGCGGAGCTTCGCGATCGTCCGGGCGCTCTCGAACCTCTCGCGTCGCGACGGAGTCGCCGAGACCGTCGGCTGGGACGCCGTGAAGGGACAACCCCAGGCGGAGACGGGCATCGCGTTCCGCGTCCTCGTGACGCCCGCGCCCGCCGCCAAGCCGGCGGAGCCCGCGAAACCGACCGCTCCGGCGTCGAAGCCATGAGCCGGCGCGGCGCTCGGCTCGCGCTCTTCGCGATCGCGACCTCGTTCGCGGTCGCGGCGGAGGCGCAGCCCGGACGCCCGCCCGCGAGGCCCGGACCGGCGAGGACGGTCCCGGGCGCGACCGCGCCGACGAACCTCCGCGCGCGCGTCGGCACCGACCACGCCGCGCGCCTCATCCGGAGCGGCGATCCCGACGAGCGCATCCGCGGCATCCAGCGCGCCGCGTCGATCGGGACGCCGGAGGCGATCGCCCTCCTCGTCGAGTCGCTCGAGCGGAGCCCTCAGATCAAGGCGGACACGCGCGCGCTCGTCGTGATGGCGCGCGGGCTCGCGCGCTTCGCCGATCAGGAGCGCGCGCGGGCCGGGCTGCTCGCCATCGTCGGCACCGGCAACCCCGGGCTCGTGGGCCGCCTGCCGACGTCGCGCTCGCCGAGCGGGAGCGACGCGCTCGAAGAGGGCGATCCGATCGCCCGGGCCGAGCTCGCGCGCGACGTCGCGGCGATCGCGCTCGCGCGCGGCGGAGGCGATCGCGCGCTCGAGGCGCTCTACGGGGCGGCGCGCGGAGGCGGGAGCGGCCAGGGCGCGGCCCTCCGCGCGCTCGCGCTGTACCCGCCGCGCGACCCGGGCTTCTTCGGCACGGCGGGGGGCGCGACGCCGCCGGCCGTCGTCCGGCTGCTCGGGCAGCTCGGGGACCTACGCGCGCTCGACGTGCTCCACGCCGCCGCGCGCTCGAACGACGTCAACGTGCGCGCGGCGGCGATCGTCTCGCTCGCGGAGCTCGGCGACACGCGCGCGACGCTGCTCGCGCGCACGGCGATCGCCGAGAGCGACATCCGGCTCCGCGCGGCGTCGGGCGAGGCCTTCATCCTGCTCGCGGCGCCCGAGCGCTTCAAGGCGACCGCGGCGATCGTCGCCGACGACGCGACGACGGCGATCGGCCTCAAGATGGCGGAGCGGGTCTTCTCTCCCGAGATCACGACGCTGGTCGCGGCGCGCGCGTGGGAGCACCCCGATCGCGAGCTCCGCGTCGCCGCCGTGCGCGCGCTCGGCCGCTCGCCCGATCCGGCGGCCGCGAAGGCCCTCGTCGCGCCGCAGCTGCTCGGGGATCCGGAGCTCGCGTACTACGCCGTGCACGCGCTGGCGCGCTCGCCCGCGCCCAACGCGGGCGCGCTGATCGGCGGCCTCTTGCCGACGCGGCTGTCGACGCTCGCCGCTCGCGCGTACGTCGTGCGCGCGCTGATGCGCGGGGAGCGCACGAGCACGTCGGACGACGCGGTCTTCCGCCTCGCGCGCTCGCGCGCCCCCGCCGAGCGAGCGCTCGGCGTCTTCGCTCGCGTGGCCCTCGACGACGCCGCCGCGACCGATTTCATCGACGACGCGGACGCCCGCGTACGGCGCGCCGCCGCCATGGCGTCGACGGCGCGGCGCGGGTCGTCGACGCTCACCCGCGCCTTGCTCGCGCGCCTCGCGAAGGAAGAGGACCCGATCACGCGGCAGGTGCTCGCGCTCGCGCTCGCCGGCGGCGATCCCGACGGGGCGGTGAAGACGTCCATCCTCGTCGAACGCGCCGAGTCCGCCGGGGGCGACGCGCCGCTCGCCGCGCTCGCGCTCGCGCGGCGCGCGGACGAGTCGACGTCGCGCAAGATCGGCCCGCTGCTCGGCTCGAAGGATCCCGTCCTCCGGGCGCACGCGGCGCGCGGCCTCGGGCTCGCGAGCCTCCCCGACGCCGCGGGCCGCCTCGCGGAGCTCTACGCCTACGAGACCGACGTGGAGGTCCGGCGCGCCGCGATCGCCGCGATCGCCGCGCGCACCGCCGACGCGAACGCGCCCGCGCGCAAGGCGACGCTCGAGCTCGCGGCGGAGCTCGATCCGGACGGCCCGGTCCGGCAGACGGCGCGCCGCGCGCTCGCGGGCGCGACGACCGCGTTCGCCGACCCGGCGGTGCACGAGGTCGCGTGGCTGAGGCTCACCCGCGTCGACGGCGGAGCTCCGGGCGAGGCGTTCGCCGGCTCGGTCGTGCGCTCGGACGGCGTCGCGATCCCGATCGCGTTCGACGAGGAGGGCTTCGCCGTGGTGCCCGGCCTCCCTCCGGGAGAGGCGCGGCTCGTGCTCGCGCCCCGGCTGCCGGCGTATACTGAGACGAAGAGATGACCAGGGCGAAGAGGCCCGATGACCGAGGCGAACAGGCCGTGAGCGACGCACCCGACTCGAAGAAGAAGCCCGCGGACCTCTCGTTCGAGGACGCGGTCAAGCGCCTGTCGGAGATCGTCCAGAAGCTCGAGCGCGGCGATCTCCCGCTCGAGGAGTCGCTCTTGCTCTTCGAGGAGGGCGTCGGCCTCTCACGCGCGTCGCAGGACAAGCTCGACTCCGCGCAGAGGCGCGTCGAGGAGCTGCTCGGCGAAGGCCGCGACGGCAAGCCGCGCACCGCCCCGTTCGAGACGCGCGGCGACCGCGACGGCTGAGCTTGCACCCGTGCCGCGGCCGCCGCGCGCGCCGCCGCGCACGGCTCGGAGCGTCGGAGCGCGATTTCTGCGATCCTGCGGGTGATGCGCCGTTCACTCGACGTCCGGACACACGCCCTCGGGTCCGCCGCGGTCTTCGCACTGGTCGTCGCCGCGTGCTCGTCGAGCGGCGACGAAGCTCCGCCGCTGACCGGACCGACGGTGAACCACGTGCTGTCGACCGGGCAGTCGAACTCGATCGGGTTCGCGGCCCGCGCCGTGCTCTCGGTCGAGCAGCCGTACGACAACCTCATGTTCGACACCGGCGTGATCGTCGCGAAGAGCTGCGACGCCGAGGGCTGCCGCGAGTACGAGGAGCCGACGGCGCTGGTGCCGCTCGTCGAGGGCGATCGCTACTTCGACGATCCGGTCGAGACGATGTCCTCCGGGCTCGCGAACGAGGTCGGCCTCCTCACGACAGAGCGCGAGAGGCACGACGTCCTCGTCACCGTGCACGGGCGCAGCGGCAACATCTACGAGTGCCTGCGCAAGGGCGGCTGCGCCTTTCAGGACGGCAAGGGATACGTCAAGGCGTTCGACGACGCGCTCCGCGAGATGAAGGACGCCCACCGCCTCGCGAACGCCGCCGGCCGCCCGTACGTCGTGCGCGCCGTCACGGCGATCCACGGCGAGTCGGATCACTACGACGACGACTTCCCGCTGGACGGCAGCGACGGCGCGAGGGCCGCGCTCGCGACCTACGCCGACGCGCTCGTCGAGTGGCAGCGCGACTACGAGAGCGCCGCCCGCGACGAGACGAAGCAGAGCGAAGGCGTCCCGCTCCTCGTCTCGCAGATGGCGAACTGGAACGATCGGCCGTACAGCGCCATCCCGCTCCTCCAGCTCGACGCGCACGTCCGCGCGCCCGGGAAGGTCGTGCTGATCGGCCCGACGTACATGCTGCCGTTCGCCGACGACTGCATCCACTACACGAGCGAAGGCGAGCGGCGGCTCGGCGAGTACTTCGCCAAGGCGTACACGAAGATCGTCCTCGACAAAGAGGCGTGGGAGCCGCTCCGGCCGACGAGCGTGACGCTCGCGGACCGCGCGATCACCGTGCGCTTCGCCGTCCCCTCACCGCCGCTCGTGCTCGACACCGAGAGCGTGACCGATCCCGGCGCGTACGGCTTCGAGTATGCCGACGACGGGCCCGACACGCCGTTCATCGAGAGCGTCGCGCTCGCGGGGGACGACGCCGTCACGATCACGCTCTCGGCCGCGCCGACGGCGCGAAACCGCCGCCTCCGCTACGCGCTCCGCGCGACGCCGCAGACGTGCCCGGGCCCGACGACCGGGCCGCGCGGGAACCTGCGCGACTCCGACGCGACCCCCTCGCAGAGCGGCGGGAGCCTCGCGAACTGGGCGGTCTCCTTCGACGCGCCGATCCCCTGACGGTCCGCTCGCGGCGAAGCGCGGCAGCGCCAACAGCTACCGAGCCGCGACGTCGACTCCTCGCGTTTCGAGGTTGCCAGAGCGCGCGCCAACCCTCCTCGGTGAGCTCGCACCACGGCTGGCGGTCGGCGCATGACGCGACGTGAGCTTCGCCGACGACTCGAGCTGGCGCACCTCTCACGCGCGTCCGCCTCCTCCACGCGCACGCCCGCGGCTCGGCGACCGCGCGGATCGACGGGCCGCACGATGCCCCCGGCTCCGGAGGACAGCCCGGCGGCCGCTGGCCCGGCGCGAATTTTTCCGTGCATCAGATCCGCCCGGCTCGTGTCAGGGAGGACGAGCACGTTCTCGACGGCGAGGGGGGGGCGCGGACGTTCGTCCGCGGCACGACGGCTCATCGTCCGGTACACGGCGCGAGGTGCGCTGCGTACTCGGCCCGCTCGCGTCGTCGTCATCGAAAGGGAATGCAACGATGCGCATCGACTTCATCAAGCACGTTCCGCGTGGAGGGCTCGCGCTCACCGCGCTGATGACCGTCGCCCTGACCGGGGTAGTCGGCGGCGCAGGCTGCGCGGTGGACTCCGAAGACACGGATCCGTCCCGCGAGACCGACACCGCCGACACCGCCGACACCGCCGACACCGCCGACACCGAGAACGTCGGTTCGACGACGCAGGCCTTCAGCTGGGGCACGCTCACCCGCCTGAACCGGTCTCACAATCTGCCGACGAGCGCGAACAGGGTAGACCTCGGGACGTCGACGGGCGTGACCTGCTTCCTCGCGGGCGTCGGCGGCAATCTCAGCTCGTCCGGCGGAGCGCCGGGCACCGTGCCCGGGCACACGCTCTACACCACCGCCAACGTCGACGTGTACACCGCCGACGGGCGCTGGTGGCTCCAGGTGCGCTCGGGGACAGGTCACGGCGCCCGCCTCAGCGGCGTCGCGATGTGCGTCAACTCCATCGCCGGTCAAACCGCGGAGAAATCGTGGAGCGGCGGCTCGCGCGTGGAGCTCGCCACCGCCACGTCCGCGCGCCGTTGCTACCTCACGCGCGTGTCGAACCAGGACCCGTACTACACGGACAACAACTTCTCCGCGAGCACCGACGAGGTCCGTGTCTGGTCGGACGGCGCCAAGTGGTGGATCGGCGGAAGCGGCAACGCCCACGGCAGCGCACGCTGCATCAACGTGAATGGCTCCTACAACTACGGCGGCCTGGTCGGCAACGCGACGATGGAGCTCGGCTACAACGGCGGCGACGTCCAATGCGCGCTCACGTCCGTCGGCGGACGGTTCCGGACGAACAGCTACGACAGCGGCGTGTTCATCACGTACAACGCCGGCCTCGGCCGCTACTACATGAGCAGCACGTCGGGGAAGTCGGTCACCGGGCAGTGCTTCTGGTGAAGCGGTGACGCGATCGGGCGGAGAGCCTGGACCTCGCACGAGCGCGGTTCGGCCTTCGCCCGGGAGCGTTCAGCGCGCGTCACGCGCGCAGCGGAAGCCGATGATGTCGACCGCCTGCCGCGCGGGGAAGCGGACCTCCGCGCGAAGGCCGAGCGGGACGTCGGCGTAGGACCCACCGCGTGAGACGAACGCTCCGGCAGCTCCCGCTTCGCAGACGGGATCGACGAGGTAGCCCTGACGGTGGCACGGAGCGTCGGCCCCAACGTACGGCTCGCGCGCCCACTCGCCGAGGTTGCCCGCGAGGTCGACGACCGGTCGTCCGCCCACGAGGAGGACGTCGCGACGCGCGGAGCCGACGGGCGCCGGTCGCTCGGGGCGGTCGATGCACGGCCCGAGGCTGCCTCTGCTCCGGCCGAAGACGACGTCGTCGCAGCTGGGATCGTCGTTGCCCCAAGGATAGAGAGCGCCGCGCAGTCCGCCGCCGAGGTATTCACGCTGCGCCTCGGTCGGGAGCGTCCTGCCACGCGCGCGGCAGAAGGCCTCCGCGAGCGCGTGCGAGATGCAGTTGACCGGGAGGTCTTCGTCCGCGCCAGCGCCCGCCGAATACGTGCACGTCGGCGACTCCGGCGCCACGCCTGGATCGGTCTCGTCGTCTCGGGAGACGGCGAGGCCGCTCGCGCGAAGCTCACCGACGGTCACCTCGTGCAGGTCGACCCGAAACGGCGAGATGCGCACCAGGCGCGGCGCGATCCCGCCCGCTGGGCCGGGCCTTCGGAGGGCGTTGCCCATCCAGACGACGCCGCCCGGGACGCACGCCTCGTCGGGATCGAGCGGCGCGGTGCACGGGACGACCTTCGCGTCTGGCCAGCGCGCGGGCACGGAGACGACGTCCGCGTCCCCGTCGACGGGCTCCTCGCGCGAGCCGCGCGGCTCGCCCAGCGTCGCCATCGCGAGGATGGTCCTCACCCTCCGCAGCTCGCGCGCGGCGGTCGGCGGGAGCCGGACCCACGCCGAGAGTGAGCTGCCGACGTCGGGCGCTCCGGCGGCGTCGAGGTTCCGCTCCGCGTAGAGCTCGACGTGCACGACGGCGCTCCCATTCGTGGGGGCTACGCCGACGGAGATCTCGTCCTGGTCCGCGGCGAGCGCGAAGTCACGCGTGCAGCCCACGCACGGTTTTTCGTCACCGCTGCCGTGGACGGAGACGCGAAGGCGATCGAAGAGCACGAGGTCGTCCCCTGCGAGCCGGGCGCGCGGGATCGGCGCGTCGGTCTCGATCACGAGCAACACCTGCGAGGCGGGTACGGGATCGGGACCGCTACACGCCGCGGCGAGCAGGACGGCTTTCGCGGCGAGCGACACCGGGTGAAACGCGCGCTGGCTCAGGGTGTGGTGTAGACGCATCGGAACCCCATCGTCGGCGCGCGTGACATGGCGCCCGTCGCGTCGCGGATGGCTGCCGGGATGAGCGACTCCGGCTCGGCCCAGTGGCCGCCCCGCGCAGCGCGCATGGGCGCGAACTCACGGTCGCACCAGGGATCGTCGAGCGGTGCGCGGGTCCAGCAGGGGTCTTCGTAGGAGGCGAACGTGTCGCGACACCACTCGCCGACGTTGCCACCCAAGCCGCGGATCCCGAGCGGGTTCACGTCGGCGGCGTTCGCGGCGCGCGGCTGCGGGCCCGCCTCCGCGGGCTTCTTCGTGCACGCGCCTTCGGGGTCTCGTTCGAAGACGGTCCGCGCGCAGTCGGGCGGCTCGTCGCCCCACGGGTAGAGCGTCGCGCGCGACCGGCCGGCCTTGCGCGCCATGTACTCCCACATCGCCTCGGTCGGAAGGTCGCCGCCGCGTCGCTGGCAGAGGGCCCGCGCGACCGGCCAGGTGACGCAGTTGAGCGGGTAGTCCTCGCGTCCGAGCGGCGTCGCGCTGTAGGTGCACACGTTCAGCGGCCGACCGCTCGCCGCGTCGAGCGGTCCTTCGGTCGTCCCGAGGTACGGGGCGAACCTCGGAGTGTACCCCTCGGCCCGCGCGGCCCGGTACTCGGCGACGCTGAACTCGTCGCGATCGACGTAGAACGTCGCGATGCGCGCGATGCGGAGGGGCGCCGACGCGGCAACGCCGGTGCCGCCGAAGAGCTCGCTCCCCATGACGAACATCCCGCCCTCGACGCAAGCGCGCTCGGGCACCGTCGGCTCGCATCGCGACGGAGCCGAGCCGGCGCCCGCGCGCGTCGCGGCGCCCCGCGTCGAGGACCGAGCACTCGGCGGCGGCTGCATCGATCCGTCGACGCACGTGAGGAGACGCCGGAGATCGAGCCGCTGCTCGTCCTTTGCCAGGGTCGCCGCGGGCTTTCCGACACACGCGGTCGACGCGACGATCGTCGCGGTGAGCGTACGCCCGGGCTCGACGTCGACGAGGGCGAACGTCTCGCTCGTCACCTCCTCGCGCGGCTCCTCCGGCGGGGTCGCGTCGCGGTCGCCGTCGACGAGCCGCGGCCACGCGGGCGAGAGGGCCGGCGTCCCTCCGTCGTGCGCCGGCTCCGCGGACGCGGCAGGCGGCGCCGCTCCCTCCCGTATCGCACGGAGGACGATCTCCCCGGCCTGATCGGCCCCATTCGCGGTCGCGATCAGCGTGTAAGAGCCGGCCTCGAGCGCCACGTCCAGCCCGCTGCCGCGCGTGACGCCGGCGCACGTCACCTGGCTGTCCGGCTCGGCGCAGTCGCGACGCAAGAGGAGGAGAAACTCGCGCTCGGGCGGCACCACGCGCTCGGCTTCGAAGCGATAGGTGCCAGGCGCGCTCGCTGTGAACCGAGCTGCGGCCGCACCTCCAAGGAGAACGGGCTTCACGAGGTCACCGTTCGCCACCGCGCAGCGGCTCGCATCCGGAGCGGCAGTGACCGGCGTAATCCCGAAGCGCAACGTCACCTCGCCCCCGAGCGGGAGCTCCGGCGGCGCCGCGCAGAGCCCCTCGAGCGTCGAAGGCGTGACCACCGGCTCGGGCGGGGGCGTCGCCCCGACGCTCGAAGCGCCGTGCGCACCGCGATAGCCGCGCATCCTGTGCCGCGGGAACACGCGGAAGCGAACGAGCCGTCGTTCGAGCCGGTCCCCGGCGGCGAGCCCGAAGCTCAGTGGCCAAGCGGCATGGTCGTCCGCGACGACCTCACGCGCCGCGAGCCATAGGCCGTCCTCGCCGTAGACGTCGATCCGCGCGTTGGTGACCACGTCCGGCACGGGGAGGTCGGTATCGAGGACGACCACGGTCTCCCCCCGGCTCGCGGGCGAAGGAGCACCGCAGCTGGCGAGCGCGACGACCGCGACGAAGAGGCCGCTCCTCCCCGCCGGCGCCCGCAGGTCGAGCCCACGCGCGAAGCGCTTCGTCATGGCGCCGGCACCGTCCAGCCGAGCGTGCCGCCGTCGAACGGGGCGACCTCCGGCTCCCGCGCGCTCCGCACGACGGCGTACGAGACGGCAGCGACCGCGGCGAGCGAGCCGGCGATCGCAGTCCAGAACCACCACTTCTTCGTGAGCGGCGTCCGCTCGAGGCTGCCGGCGACGTGGACGTCCTCACCGGCGCGCGTCGCGATCCGCGTGTCGAAGGTGACGAAGCCCGGCTTCACCATCACGACGCGATGCGCGCCCGGCGGCCGCGTGAGCGTGACCGGCGCGACGCCGACGTCGACCTCGTCGACGCGCACGACGGTGTCTTCCCGGTTCGACTCGATGCGGAGCGTCGACGGCAGCCGATCGAGCTTGAAGACGCGCGCCGCGCGCTCGGCCGCACGCGTGCTGAAGGTCACGAGCGCGTCGGCGTGGCCCTCCCGCTGCACGGTCACGGTGTGCACCCCCGGGTCGAGCTCGACGACGAAGCGACCGGTGGTGACGTTCTCGGCGGCGCCAGGGTCCCGCACGCCGGCCAGCGCGAGGTCCGGGCGCTCGAAGAGGAGCGGCCGGCCGTCGATCAACACCTTCGCCGGCACCGGATCGATCGTGACGTCGACCCTGGCGGTCGAGGCGTCGAGCTGCGCGAGGAGCGCCTCGATCTCGGCCGTCACCTGCGGCCCGAGTGCGTCGGCCGCCGGGAGCCTTTCGCTCGCGCGGAGAGCCTCGGCGTATCGCCGCTTCGCGTGGGTGTAGGCGCCGAGCGCGCGGAGGCAGGCCGCGACGTTGTACGTCGTTACGGGATGCGGCCGGAGCTTTGCGGAGCGCTCGAAGCGCGCCAGCGCATCGGCCCACCGCGCCTCCTCCACGAGCGAGGCGCCATCGAGGAACGCCGACCGGGCCTCGTTCGTGGGATCGCTCGGCGCTTCGCCGGCACGGGCAGGCGAACCGCCGAGAAGGACGACGAGGACGAGCAGCGGGCGCCAGCCGGAGTGGAGAGCGGAGTGCATCGGCGCTTCGTAGCTCAAAACGGCGGCCGCACGAACACCCCACCCGGGCCACGCCCGGACGGCGGCGGAGGCGGAGCCGCGGAGGCCGACGGCCCCCAGGATGCGGACGGCTCCGTCCTCTTCGAGGTGACGGCGCGCGCGAGGTTCGACCCCCGGCTGGGAAGCGAGCCGGACCCCGACGCGGATGACGCCGGGAGGGCCGCACCGACCGATGTCGCCGGCGGCGCCGCCGCCGGAGCCGGATGCGGATCGGTCGCGGGAGATCCCGCCGTGAGCGTGGCGGGCGAGGGCGCAGGATCCCTCGCGACGAACACGGCGCCGCCGGCCACGACGGCGAGCGCGCCCGCGACGACGGGCCACGCCCTCGCTCGAGGCGCAGGGCGGGCGAAGAGCGCCTCGAGGAGCGCCTCCATCGAGGCGGGCCGCCGCTCCGGATCGAACGCGAGCCCGGCGCGAAGCGCCGTGTTCGCCCGGGCCGGCACGTCGGCGCGCTTCGGCGACGCGTCCGGACCGCGCGCGATCGCCGCCAAAAGCTCGGCCGGTGTGCGGCCCGCGAACGGCTTCGTTCCGTGGAGCGCCTCCCACAACGCGACGCAATAGCCGAAGACGTCGGTCCGCGCGTCCACGCGCTCGCCGCGGAGCTGCTCCGGCGCCATGTACGGCAGCGTGCCGGCGATCGCGGTCGACCGCGATCGCGATCCGCCGATCTCCTCCCTGGCGCCTCGCCTTCCCCGCGGCGCGCCATCGGTCGGCGCGGGGCCGTCGTCGAGGACCCGCGCGAGCCCGAAGTCGGTGACGAGCGCTTGTCCGTCCCGCAGCAGGACGTTCTCGGGCTTGAAATCGCGGTGAACGACGCCGGACGCGTGGGCGGCCGCAAGCCCGCGGCCGGCGCCCTCGAAGATCGCGGCGATGGCGGCGAAGGAGCGTCGACCACTCGCGAGAAAGTCACGCAAGGTGCCGTCACGAGCGAGCTCCATCGTGAGGAAGACTCGTCCGTCGTGCTCACCGACGTCGAAGACGCGCACGACGTGCGGATGCGCGAGCTTGGCCATCGCGCGCGCCTCGCGGAGCAACGCCTTCTTTCGGGCTGCGTCGGTGGGCTCGTCGCGCAGGACCTTGAGCGCCACCTCGCGATCGAGCTCGCGATCGTGTGCGAGGTAGACCACGCCCATGCCGCCGGCGCCGATCGTCCGGCGCAAGATGTATCGATCGATGGCCTCCAGGGTCGCTGGCGCCTCCTCGGTTCCAGCAAGCTCGGAGATCAGCACCCGGCATTCCGCGCAGTCGGCGGCGTGCGCGAGGAGGGCCGCGCGTTCCGCGCGCGCCATCGTCCCGCCGAGGAGTTCGGCGACGGACTGATCTCCCGGACACGCTCCCCTCCCCATCGGTCGCATCAGGCGAGGAGTCGACTCAGTGTGAGGTCGACGGCGCTCTGGACGTCGCGAGCGACGCTCTCGAACTCTCGGGTCGAGAGCCGAAGCGCGGCCATCATCGAGCTCTTCGTCTCGTCGAAGAGCCGCTCGTGCGCGCGCGCGATCCGACGCACGACGGTGGAGCGATCGACCTCGAGGAGCCGCGCGATGTCCTCCCCGCGCATCCGCTCGACCGCGTGGAGGCGCAAGAGAAGCCGCTCGTCGACCGAGAGCGCGGCGAGCGCGGACTCGAAGGCTCTCCGGAACTCCGCGCGGTAGCGAAAGCGCGAGAAGTCGACGTCAGGGGCGGCCCCCGGCGGGATGAGCGCGAGATCGTCGCGCGGCTCGCGCCTTCGCTGCAGGTTGAGCGCGATGCGCGTGGCAACGACGCGCACGAACCCGCCGAGAGGGCCCCTCCCCGTGTACTCCGCGATCCGGGGGAGCTCGTTCGGCTCCGCGACGAGGAGCCGCATCGCCACGAGCTGGCCGACGTCGTCGGCGACGCCGACACCCCGCGTGCCGATCCAGCGCGGGACGTCGACGAGGACGTGCTGGTGGAGCGCATCGGCGCTCCCCGGAAGCGACACGGCGCACGCGACGGCGAGGAAGTAGTCGGCCGCATGTTCGAGGGTGAGGACCGGCTCCTTCTCCGGCGTCGCGCGCGCGTGACGCGCGAGACTGGCGACGAACGCGCTCGGCTCGAGCCCCAGCTTCGGCCAGGCGCGGCGCCCGACGTCGAAAGCCTCGCCGAGGAAGGCGCGCACGCCATCGGTCCTATCCTGCGGGATGGCCGATCCGAGGTTCGCCGCGAACACGCCGAGGAGGTCGGCCACGCCGCGGAGCCTAGACAAAATGGTTGGGCCAGCCAACCGCAAGAACGGCGGTTACGCTGGAATCCACGAAATACAGCGGCGCAGAGCCGCTGCGCGACTCCGGGCGCGCCCCTCCCCTAGCGGCGAGAGCCTCGCGAACCACTGCTGCGGCTCACGCCACTGCTGCAGCTCACTCCGATTCTGAGCAACCGACCGCGACGGCGAGAGCCGTCGACCGGGCCGCGTGACGCCTGCGCGCGGCCCTGGTCGTCCTCCGCTCAGCCGCCGTCGGCGCCGGCGTCCCCGTCCCCGCCCGGGGCGGTGCCGCCGCAATGAGCCGGGATGGTGCCCTGGAAGACATACTTCGCGCCGCTCGGCGTGCACGCCTGCTCGTAGCTGCTCAGCGACGATCCGCACTCCGTCTGCAGCGACGCATATGCGTCGGCGCACGGCCCCGCGAGGAGGCTCGCCCTGTCGGTGCGGCACGCGTCGAACTCCGACTGCGTCCTGCACGTGCCGAAGCCCCCCTGCGAAGTCGGGAGGCACGCGACGAGCATGCACCGAAGCGCCTGCTCGTACGCCCTACCGCATGCCTCCTTCTCGCTCGCGATTTCGAGGCACCCGCCGCGGTTCGCGCCGACGAACGTGTCACCCTGGAAGAGGAGCGGCCCCCACTCGTCGGCGTCCGACGCGGTGAACGCGCAGGCCGCGCAGGCCGCGCTCACGCTCCCGGCCCAACCGGCGATCGAGAGGGTGCTCACGTTGAGATCGTAGTAGCTCGAGAGCGTCGCCACCTCGGCGGTCGAGCAAGCCCCCGGCGACCTCAGCGCCTTCGCGTAGGCGACCGTCGTGACGTCGACTGGGTCCTTCGAGGCACAACTCTCCGCCGGCTCGTCGTCGTCGTCGTCGCCGTTGTTCGGCACGGACCTGTCGCGCCCCGCGTCGGTCGCGCCTGCGTCGACGTCCGGCGCGGCCACGCCGTCGTCTTCGTTGCTGCAACCTGCCGCGCCGATCGCCATCACCGCGCCCGTGAGGACCGCGATGCTGGCCAGAGTAACTGCCGTGCTCTTCATGTCTGCTGTCTCCTGCTGTCCCGGCGCTCGTCGAGTCCGCCTGGTCATCACGTCGATGCGAGCCAGGCGGAGTCCGAGTCCGCGCCGAGCGGTGGACGAAAGAAAAGAGATCCCGTGCGCTCTCGATCGTGAAGGTCAGGCATGGACGTGCTGAGGGTCAGGAACGTCGGGATCGGGACGTGGTCCCGGCGAGGCCCTCCGAGAGCGGAGGGCCTATGAACGTGTCTCGTGCCAGCGGGTCGGAGCGCGTGCTCGGTCACGGTCGACCGCCGCGCGCCGGTCCTCGCCGGCGATGCGCGCGTCGAGCGGACGCGCGCGGGAGGTCAGTTCACGCCGGCGAGCGGGACGTCGACGAGCTTGCGGATCGCCGTCCCACCCGGATAGCCGTAGCTCGCGGCGATGTCCCAGCCCCAGATCGTCGCGGAGAAGGGGCCCTCGCTCCGCGTCCGCTGGAGGCCGGCGATGCACGTCTTGTCGCCGAACTTCTCGCCCGCCCTGAACCCGCGCGAGAGGTCCACGCGCCGGTACTCGTAGTCGCCCCGCGTGCCGAGGGGGACGAAGTCCGTCAGCTCGCCGGCGCACTCGAGCCACACCGGCTTGAACTCGCCGCGCACGCTCTTTCGAACGATCACGAGGGAGTTCTCGCGGTAGCTCGAGTCGGCGTAGAAGCTGTACGCGCTCCTGTATTGCCCCGCCGGCACGACGTTGACGAAGTCGGGATCCCCCATCCCACCGAGGCCCGGACCGGTGCCGCCGGACATGTGAATCCCGAGGTAGAACGGATGCTCGGCGTCGCGCGAGCGGACGACGAACGGCTCGCGCGCGCGCGCCCGGAAGAGCACGAGCTCACCCGCGTTCAGGGTGAGGGGCGCGCCGGCGGGCTTGACCGGATCGTAGTCGAGCTCCGTTCCGTCGCGGCCCCCGACGATCCGGTACCAGACGAGCTCGTCACCGTCCTTCGGGCGCGGTCGATACGACACGCCGACGTACTCCGAGCCCCACTGCTCGTACGGGGGGATCACCTGGGCCAGGGTATCGCACGCGGGCTGCCGTCTCGGGAGGTTCGCGCAGGAGTTCCCGCCGAGGGTGATGGTCGGCTTGCTCGAGAAGACCGCGCTGCCAGTGAGCTCTTCGACCTGGAGGATCTGAGCGAACTGCCCCTTCGCGAGGGTGATCTTCGTCGGCACCCCGGCGGCGGCGCCGGTGAAGCCGTTGCCGTTGCGGATGGCCTTCTTGCCGAGGATGGTGATCTCGGTGTCGTCCTCCGAGGCGTAGATCTGGGTCGTCGGCGAGCCCGAGCTCGTCTCCCAGCCGTTGACGATCACGTGCTCCTTCGCCCACGCGCTCACGGGGAGGACGAGCGTCGACGACGGGGTATAGCTCGCCGCTCCGCCGTACGGAAACATCGAGGTGAGCCCGACGGGGACGTTGCTCGTCAGGCGGAACGCCTTGCCGATCGCGGAGCCGAAGGTGCCGAAGTCCTCCT
This sequence comes from Labilithrix sp., assembly GCA_019637105.1. Lineage (GTDB taxonomy): Bacteria > Myxococcota_A > Polyangia > Polyangiales > Polyangiaceae > Labilithrix. Next base: position 45,756 of record JAHBWF010000001.1, on the reverse strand, counting down.
CGATGGCCGCCGTCACGGCCTTCGGGCAGCTGATGTAGTCGGACTTCTCCTGGAGCGTGCGTGACTTGGTCTGGTCGCGGTCGGACACGAAGACGATCGCGCTCTCGCCGGGTGCGATCGGCCCCTGGAGAGGCTCGAGATCGGTGCTGTTCGGTACCGCCCGGTAGACCGAATGGGCGAGATCCAGCGTCCGATCGCCGAGCTCGAGCGCGAGCTCGGCCGGCTGGTTCGAGCTGTTGACGACGAACACCGCGTGGCACGACTGCAGCGGCCACGGCTCGAAGCGCGGGGCGGCAAAATAGAACTCGCAGCCGTCCGAGCTCCGGTCCTCGCCGGCGGCCTCGCAGGGCTCGAGGCACTTCGCCCCGCCGCACGCCTTGTCGTCGGCGCACCCCTCCTGCACCGCACCCGTGCACGAGTCGACGACCGAGCGGCCGTCGAGCGAGCACTGAGCGTAGCAGATCTCGGCGTCGGCGCCGGCGTCCTCCCCGACGTCGAACCCTGGCGGCGGCTCATCGAAGCGGTCTCGGTCGGCGCCGCAGGCTCCGAGCGTCGACAGCGCGGCGCCGACGGCGACCGCGAGGCCGAGCCCACCAAGCGAATACGCGCGCCTCACGGCAGGCTCACTTCCACGGGATCGACGACCGAGCCCTTGGGCAGTCCGGCGCCGAGCTGGCCGTTGCCGTTGTTACCCCAGCAGTACACCTTGCCGTTCGTCAGGATCGCGCACGTCGAATAGGGCATCACCTTCACCTCGGCTGCCGGCGCTGGGAGGCCCTTCACGCGGACAGCCCCGAGCGCAAACTCTTTCGTTCCGTCACCGGCCTGGCCGGCGTTGTTCAGCCCCCAGCAGTAGACCTCGCCCGAGACCGACGCAGCGCACCAGCGGCGCCGCTCGAGGTACGTCGTGTAGTTCTCGGACACGCTCCAAGACCGCGTCGTGGCGATGCGCGCGATCGGCTCCGGCGTGTCGACCGCGGTGGGTAGCGCACGCGCGTGCTTGTCGACGGCGGTGGCCGTGTTGACGACGTCCGGGGCGCCCCAGCACCAGCCGACGCCGTTCGCGACGGCGCACGTCTCCGGGCCGGCCGTGACGACCATCGTCACGTAGTCGAGCGCGACCGGCGTAGGCCACCCGTCGAAGAAGAGAGGCGTCGGGCGTCCAACGCCGGGCGAGGCGCCCCAGCTCAGGAGCTTGCCGTCGTCGTAGCTCGCGAAGGTCGCGCCCCCGACCGCGATGTCCTTCGCGCCGGCGGCGAGCGGGACGGCGCGCGGCAGCTCGTTCTGCGCCGTGGTCGGCCGATCCTCGGCGACCTGGAGCGCCGCGTTGGATCCCCAGCAGGTGACGCGCTTGTCGCGCAGCACCGCGCACCCGACGGTCGGACTGACGGCGACCTTGCTCGCCAGGCCGGGGAGCGGCACGCTCACGGGGCTCGGCTGCACGGTCGTCGCCGACGCGTCGCTCTGGAGGAACGGGCCACGTCCCCAGCACCAGACCGCCCCGTCGCCGTCGACGGCGCACGTGTGGTCGAGGTCCGTGATCTTGGCGAGGCCGGGGACGCGCAGGGCGACCGGGCTGTCGACCGTCGTGACGTCGGGATCTCCGAGCTGCCCGGCGTTGTTCGCGCCCCAGCACGCGACGGTGCCGTCGGTGAGGAGAGCGCAGTAGCCCTCCTCGCGCGAGAGGGTGTCGCTCGGCAACGTCGTGGTGAGGGCGATCGCGCACGGCGGCGCCGCGCACTCGATGGGCAGCGGCGCGGCGTCGACGCGTGCGGCGTCCCTGATCCCGGCGTCGACGACGTCCTCGGCGGCCGCGCCGTCGGACGAAGCGTCCGTCCCGGCGTCGTCGTCCGCCGGCTCGCGATCGCCGTCGGTGCTGCTCGAGCAGCTCGCTGTCATCGCGCCGAGCGTCGAGGCGCCCGCGAGCACGACGAGGGCAGCGTACGCGCGCGAGTCAAGGAGTCGTCTTGTGATACGCATGGCGCGCTCCAACCGCCCAGAGGTTTTGATTCGAGGTCCCGCGAATCTTGTGAAACGGCACTCGGACCGGGGCGCCGTCACGCGAGAGCGTGGACACCGAGTACGTGTCGTCGTCAGCTCGACGGACGACGAGCCCCCACGCGGTGAACCAGGTCTCCCCGTCTCCTCTCCAGAGCGAGGTCATGATCCTGGGAGGCCCATTGGGCGGCGCCGTGCTCTGGGCGATCTTCACCGGGAGAAGCGACTGCTCGAACGAGACGACGTCCGGCGGCAGGCCACCGTCGTCCGGCGGGAGACCTCCATCGTCCGCTGGGAGGCCACCGTCGTCCGGCGGCAGGCCACCGTCGTCCGGCGGTAGGCCACCGTCCGAAACACGGATGCGCGTCAGGTTGACCACTTCCGCGATGTTGCTCGTCCTCCCGTTGTGGAGGGCGAGGTACTCGGTCGCGCTCACCGGCTCGATGCCGGTGATCCAGCCGCCGAAGGCGTTGCCGATGCGCGGCGTGCCCGCGCGCAGGCCGCACGGGGCAGCGCCGCTGCTGGTGACGACGCCGTCGGCGACCCGCTCCCAACCGGCCGCGGTCTTGCGGACGACGAGCGGGCAATGGAAGTTGCGCCTCGTCAACGTCGAACGGTCGCGAGAGCCGACGAACCAGATGTCGTCCGGGCCGGTCCCGGAGGCGCCGACGAAGAAGGCGTGCTCGTCGGCCGCGTCGAGATCGTCGACGGTGTACACGGCCGACCAGGTGCCGTCGGCCGGATCGCGCCGGAAGATCGTGTTGCTGTAGTGGGCGTAGACGTCGTCCGCACCGGCGCCCCAGACCCCGAACGCCGTGGTCGGCTCACGCGGCACGCTGTAGTAGGGCCTGCCGTGATCGTGCGCCGTCGGATGCCCGACGACGTTGTCCGGGAGGTCGGCGCGCGTCCAGGTCCACTTGCTCTCCGGCGCCGCCGCGCGCTTGCCGTGGTAGACGGACGAATTCCCGACCGCGAAGTACACCTCGTTCGTGCTCGGGGCGTAGACGCCGCCGGCGAAGGTGCCCGATCCTGCGCCGTTCTGGCTCTGGTCGTCGATGTACTCCCAGGCGTTCGTGGACCTCTTCCACTCGAGGAACTTCACGCCCTCCGTGCGGCTCTGGGCGATCGCGAACGCGACGTCCTCGAACGGCCACACGTCGCGAAAGTCGAGCTCCGCGTCGGGGAAGGAAGTGACGCACCAGCCCGCGCCGCTGCAGTCGGGGAGACGGGTATCCGGCACGTCGACGTCGAAGGGGTCGGCGTCGGGCACCCCCGCCTCGGGGATGGTCACCGGGGGCGTATCCGGCGGCAGCGCCGGATCGTCTTCGGTGCCCGCGCACGCGGCGACGATCGCCAGCGGCGCGGCTGCTGTCGCGAGGACAATCGAGGCTCTCATGGTTTTCCTCCGAGCGAGACGAGCGCGCCTTGGCCGGCGATCCAAACCTTCCCCGGCGAGGGGACCCAGATCCGCTCGAAGCGCGGGCGCCTGCCGCCGAGACCGGCGACCTTCACGCGCTCCCAGGCCGTTCCGTCGTAGTGAAAGACCGTGCCCTCGTCTCCGGCCACCCAGATGTCGCTTGGCGACGAGCCGGCGATCGCGCTGAGGTGCTGCGTCGAAGGGAAGTCTTCGTACACCTCCCAGAACCGAGCGTCGCCGCGGTAACGACGGACGGTGCCGGTCGAGCCCACCGCCCAGACGTCGTTGGGAGCCGCCGCCCAGACGCCGCGGAGCGCGTACAGCGTCAGGGTGTTGAAGCTCGTCAGCACCGGCGTCGCGGACTCGGCGTCGGTCACCCGGAACGCAGCGCCCCGCGGCCCGACCGCCCAGACCTCCTCGGCGGAGAGCCCGTGGAGCCCGTAGACCTCCCGGCACGGGAGGACATCGCACTGGTTGAGCGTCGCCACGTCGAGCGCGAACGTGTCGTCCGCAGGGGAGTAGCGCAGTCGCCAGAGCCCGCCCGCGGCCGTGCCGCTCGGCGTGCTGGACCTCGCGCCGACGAAGAGCGTGCGCGAGCCCGGATGGGCCCACGTCGTCTCGATGCGCATGTTGCGCCACTGGGCCGGAACCGTCGCGGGCGCGAACCGCGACCATCCGCCGGCGGAGACGTCGGCGTCGGCGCCGGCGTCGAGGCCGCGCGTGTGGAGCCGCGTCGGATCGTCGAACGCGACCTCGGCGCCTTCGAGCAGCCAGAGCCCGTAGAGCGAGTGCTGGGTGTCGGTCTCCAAGCGCTTCCACGACGTGCCGTCGAAGCGCGCGACCGTTCCGGCGGCGCCGGCGAGCCAGGCGTCGTTCGGCGACCGTCCGACGAGCGCGTGGATCCCGGTCCGGAGATCGAGCCCGATCGACGGGTCCGGATCGAAGAGCGATGCCATGCAGAGCGCGTCCTCGGTGCATTCGTCCGGGTAGTACTCGCAGTCTTCGGTGCACGCCGCGGCGTCCCCAGCGCCCTGGCCGCCGTCCGTCGCGGGGGGTGCCGGCACCGGCGTGTTCCTGTCCTCCGGCGGAGCTACCCCCGGTTCATCGGCGGTCGCGCACGCCGCGAGCGTCGCCGATGCCTGTACGCAGATGGCCGCGCTGAGCGCGGCGAAGAGCCATCGATTCTTCATCGCGCCGGATCTCCCGCGTCCTGCATCACGTCGCACGGCTCGACCATGCACTGACCATCGACGCACGCCTGTCCTGCGATGCCGTCGCAGACGACGCCGCAGCCGCCGCAGTTCTTCGGATCGGCGGCCACGTGGGTCTCACACCCGTCGTCGCGGTTGCCGTTGCAGTCGCCCCAGCCGCTCGCGCAGTCCCTCTCGCACTTGCCGTAGACGCAGGCCTCGAAGGCTTGGGGGACGCTGAGCTCGCACCGCGCGCCGCACGCCCCGCAGTTCCTGTCGTCGTTGACCAGGTCGGCGCAGGTGCCCTGGCACACCCCTCCGTTGCAGGAGCCGCAGAAGGTCTGCCCCTCGGGACACATGCACTCCGGAATCAGGAGCGCGTTGAGCGCGCACTTCTGCCCGTCCGGGCACTTGTTCCCGCACGCAGCGCAGTTGTCGTCGTCGAGGAGAACCTGCTCGCATCCGTTGTCGCGGACGGCGTCGCAGTCGGCCCAGTAGCCGGTGCACTTCAGCGTCCCGCATTGGCTATCGGCGCAGCCGAAATACGTGTTCGGCGGAGGCGTCTCGCTGCCGTCGCCCTCGCGCGGGCAGGCGTTGCCGCAGGCGCCGCAGTGCGCGTCGTCGTTCTCCGGATCGACGCACGGAAGGAAGCCAATCGACGAGCAGTAGAGCTCGCCCGGTCGACAGCCGCACCCGTAGTCCGCGAGCCCGCGGTTGATGCAGGGTTTGTCCGCCGCGCACTTGTTCCCGCAGATGCCGCAGTGGTCGTTGTCGGACGGTGCTGCCTCACACCCGTTGTCGGGGAGGCCGTCGCAGTCGAGGGCGCGCTGCTCGTTGCAGGTCAGGACGCAGCGCCCGTCGATGCACGAGTAGTCTTCATTGGCCCCCGAGGTCGAGGACCGGCACGAGTTCCCGCACTCTCCGCAGTTGAACGGATCCGACAGCAGATCGGTGTCACACAGGAACTGCGAGTTCGGACACGTGGTGTGCCCGGGCGGGCAGCGATCCGACGGGCAGTACGACCGGAGCTCGATCCCGGCATCCGGGATGAGATCGGCGTCGGGCTCGATGAACGCCGGCGGGGAAGCCGGATCTCCCCCGAGATCCGTGCGCCTCTCGGTACACGCCACGATGGCGACGAGACCTCCGAGGAGGCCGAGCTGAACGCCGGCGCGGAGGTAGCGTCGCGGAGACTTGGGTACGGACATCGCTCTTGGTGTTCCCGGTGCGAAGGGAGTCGATCGATAAATCTTCACGGTGCGACATCGACGCGAGGCCGGCCCGGCGCGCGACCGCGTTTCATCAGCAGACGAAATGGATCGCCCGCGCGCGTCATGGGAGCTTCACCTGTTGGGGCGCGTCGTGCGACCCCTTCGGGAGCCCCGCGCCGAGCTGACCGTAGAGGTTGTTCCCCCAGCAATACACCTGGCCGTTGGCGATGAGCGCGCACGTCGAGTACGGCATCAGCTTCACGTCCACGGCCGGCGCGGGGAGGCCCGCGACGACGACCGGCTCGATCGCGTGCCGGCGCGTTCCGTCTCCGGCCTGACCGCTCGCGTTCAGGCCCCAGCAGAGGACCTCGCCCGCTTCGGAGGTCGCACACCAGCGGCGCGGCTCGACGACCGAGCTACCGCTCTCCGTCACCGCCCACGTCCTGCTCGTCGCGATCCGTGTGATCGCCCCGGTCGGTGCCGCCGTGGGCAGCGCGCGCGCGTACCTGTCGACGGGCGCGCCGGACGCGGGCGGCACCGGCGCGCCCCAGCACCAGCCGACGCCTCCGGCGACGGCGCAGACCTCCTGGTCGACGGTGTCGATCATCGCGACGTCGTCGATCGCGATCGGGGCCGGCCATCCGTCGAGGTGGAACGGGGTCGGCCGCCCCACGGACGGGTTGCCTCCCCAGCTGAGGACGGTGCCGTCCGGGTAGCGCGCGAACGCCGCGTCGCCGATGACGAGATCGGTCACGCCGGGCAGAAGCGCGATCTCTCGCGGCGCGAGCCAGAGCGAGGCGTCCTCGTCCATGGCGACCTGGAGCTTCTGGTTCGCGCCCCAGCAGACGACGCGCTCGTCGCGGAGCAGCGCGCACGCCGTCGTCCTCGTGACGGCGACGCGCTTGGCGGCGCCGGGGAGCGGGACGCGCACCGGCCCTCCCTCGACGGTGACCGACGGGTCGTCGTCCTGGAGGAAGGGCCCGGTGCCCCAGCACCAGACCGCTCCCGCGTCGTCGACCGCGCACGTGTGGTCGATCGACGTGACGGCTTCGAGACCGGGCACGCGCACCGGGACGGCGCCCTCGGGCCCGCCGACGTCGCCGCGTCCGAGCTGACCGCCGAAGTTCGTCCCCCAGCACGCGACGGCGCCGTCGTCGAGCAGCGCGCAATAGCCCTCGGCGCGGTCGGAGTCGCTCGCGCGCAGCGTCGTGGTGAGCGCGACCGCGCACGGCGGCGTCTCGCAGGCGAGCTTCACGGGCGCGGCGCTCTCGCGCGCGGCGTCGGCGATCCCCGCGTCCGCGCCGGCTTCGTCCGAGCTTCCAGGCGCGGCGGCTCCGATGTCGAGCGTCCCGAGCGAAAAGTCGTAGGTGGAGCAGCCCGTGGTCGTCCCGCCCAGCGCCCCGAGGCTCGCGAGGCTCGCGAGCGTCGAAAGAGTGCCGATGGCCCACGCTCGACGCGCGTGGGGCCGGTGTCCTCTCTTCGCCACGTCGCTCGATCCCTGCGCCGTCAGTCTGCCGCGTCGGTGCACATGTCGACGGACGCAGGCCCTCTGCCCTCGGTCGCGTCGTCGCGCAGCCACGGCGCCAGACGCAGCGCGTAGGGTGTGTCGGGGAACCGCGCGACGAAGCTGCGCGCCGCGCTCCGCGCGCGATCGGTCTGGCCCGAACGCCCGGCGATCTCGATCCCGACGACGTCCGCCTCGCGCCGGAGCTTGCCGTTCGGAAACCTCGCGTCGTAGGCCGAGAGGTGCGCGCGGGCGAGCCCGCAGCGGCGCTGCGAGAGCGCGTGCGAAACGCGCTCGATGGCCTCGATCTCGTCGCGGAGCGACTCGCTCGCCACGGCCGACGGCCCGGGCGCGAGCACGGGGCGGAGCGCCGGGCGACGGCTCGTGGAGCCTGCCGCGCTCGTCGCCTCGGCCAGCTTCACGCCGTCCGCCACGCTCGGCGGCTCGGCGACGTTCGGCAGCTGGTCGACGGTCAGCACCGGAGCGGCCGTGTCCGCCGCGCTGCTCACGACAGGCGCGGCCGCCACGCTCGCGGCGGCGGGCGGCGCCGCAGACTCCTCGACGGACCAGAGCACCGCGCCGCTCGTCACGACCAGCGCGACGCCGATCCCCCACCACGGCCAGGCGGAGACGAGCCGCGCGCCGCCGGCCACCGAGCCACCCGCGCCCGCCGATGCGGTCGCGGTCGCGGCCGACAACCCGAGCGCCGCCAGCGTCTGCGCCTTCCCTTTCCCCGAGCGGGGTCGCTCCGCGCGCGCCGCGTCGAACGCGCGCCGCAGAAGAGGGTCGAGCTCGCTCATCGCATACTCCTCGTGATTCGAGTCATCCCGGCCGAGAGCCCCGCGCGCGCACGGCGGAGGCGCGAAGCCACGGTCCCTACGGGCACGGAGAGGATCTCCGCCGCCTCGTTCATCGTCATCTCCTCGAGGTCGCAGAGGATCACGACGACGCGAAGATCGTCGGACAGCTTCGCGAGGAGCGAGTCGAGCAGCACCAGGGTCTCCTGCCGCTCGGCGTCCTCTTCGACGCTCGGATGTTCGCCGTCGCCGTCGAGGATCGCCGCGCTCTCCTCGAGCGTGCGCTGGCGGCGGTACTTGCGTTGTGCATGCATCGCCGCGTACGTCGCCGCCCGGAAGAGGAAGCCGCGCTCCGCGCTGGCGTCGACCCCATCGAGCTTCCGTGAGAAGACCAGGAAGGTCTCCTGGGCGACGTCGTCGGCTTCGCTCTCCGGGACGCCGAGCCGCCGGAGCGAGCGCCAGACGAAGAGGTAGTGCTCGTCGACCGAGCGTCGCAGCCGCTCCTCACGCGTGACGTCGGCGACGCCCACGAGAGGAAGCACTCTGCTTACATTGGCCGACATGGAAGGATCCGCGCTCGTCTCCCCCGAACGCTCGTTCCCGCCCGTCTGCGGATCGATCACCAAATTCGAACTTTGAGCTCTAGCCCTGCCTCGGCGGTCACGATCGGCGCGCGGAAGACCCTGACGTCGCCGAGAACGAGCTCGTGACGCACGATCGGGGCCATCGCGTTCGCGAAGACGCCGAGGCTGAAGAGTTGGCTCAGCCGCACCGCCAGGCCCGCTTCGAGCCCGGCGGCGTACCACGGGAGGAGCTCCGTTCGATTGACGGCGTACCCTCGCGACGCGGCTTGCAGGCCCCCCGCTTCGGCCCGTCCGCACGCCCACGGTTCGAGCCAGCCTCCGACGGCTCCGTCGGAGCGGCCGGACACGTCGAAGCCCGCGCATACCCGCCCGAAGACCGCGCCCCAGCCGAGCTCGAGCTGCCCGCGTCCTTCGCGACGCTCCGAGTACGGCACCGCGTCGATCCCGAGGCTCCCGTACGGCCGGAGCATCGACGAGCGATGTCGCGGCCCGAGCTCGAGCGCGATCGCGCCGCCGAGGGCGGCGTCCGGCATGCGTCCGGTGACGCCCTGCGCCCTCGCGACGAGCCGCCAGTCGATCGCGCTCGCCTTCTGGGCCGGCGGCGGTGGCCGCGGCGCTCGCGCGTCGGCGCGCGGGCGCGCGGGCGGGGGCGTCACCTCGAGGCTCGGGCCCGGCGGCGCCTCGAGCCGCGTGCTCGGCGCCGCGTGCGGATTGGCCGCTTCGGCTTCGAGCGCAACGGCGAGGAAGAGCGCGAGCGCGAGGACGACCTCCTCGCAGTCGGCGTCCTGGATCGCGCGGACGCCGAGCGATGTGCCCGCCGTGTCCTCCAGCGAGAGGCGGCCGGCGAAGCCCCCCTCCTCGGGCTCGGCCCGCACGCGGGCGACGAGCTCCCCGTGCTCGTCGATCGTGGCCCAAGGCCGGATCCGATCGCGCGTGAGCTCGACGAAGCGGCGCTCGTCCGGGCACGCATGCGCGGCCTCGTAGTCGATGCGGACCGAACGCGACTCCGCGCGGGCGCTCGTCACTGCACCGAGGACGCACATAGCCGCGAGGAAGGCGGTCCTCCGCATGCCGCCCGGAGCGTAGGCGATTCGAGCAAGCGATGTCGGTCGAACGAGGCCCCGCGGCGCGCTCGGTCGCGAAACGGCCCGCGGTCGCCGAAGCTCGACAGAACCATCGCCACGAAGCGCCACCCGTCGAGCTCGAGCGTGAGCGGGCGTCGCTCGGCGCAGGCGTCGCTCGGCGCGCGCGACGAAGCTCCGGACGTCACCGCAGCGGACATGATCCGCGTCGGGTACGCGAAGGCGAACCCGCTCGTCGATCCGACGCTCTTCCCCACCCGGCGCCGCGCGCCCCGTCCGCGCGGCTCAGCGGCCGATCGCGCCGCGGTAGACCCAGCCCTCGTGGGCGTAGCCTTCGCCGTACTTGATGAGGAACCAGCCGTCCTTCGCGGTGCCGACCTTGACCTTGGCGCCGCGCGGGAGGCGCGCGACGAGGCCGCCCGTCTTCGGCGTCTCGCGGACGAGGGCGACCTCCCAGGCCACGGCGGCCTCGCCGCTCGCGAGCGCGGCGCGCTCGGTCTTCTCTTCCTTCTTGTCCTTATCGTCCTTCTCGTCCGACGCGGGCTTCTTCTCGTCGGGCGCGGCCTTCGCGGACGCTTCGCTCTTGTCGATGTCCGCGTCGGCCTTGCCCGGCTTCTTCGCCGCGAGCTCGTCGGGCGCGCCGCCGGTGCCCGGCGCGAAGATCGCCGTGTACGCGACGGTGTAGCGCGGGTGCTCGTGCGTCGTCGCGATGGTGGACGTCCCGTGGAAGGTCGTCTTGAGGCAGGCCGCGACCGCGTCGATGTTCGGGAGCGTCGACGACTTGCCGACGTCGTACCAGAAGCGTCCGGTCGCGAAGTCGGCGTTGACGACGAGCGAGAGCTTGCCCGTCTGCCCCTCGACCCCGGAGCAGGTGGCGATCTTGCGCACGCGCGGCTGGACCAGCAGATCGATCCCCGGGACCGGACCGCACTCCCTGCCCTTCTTGGTGTCGCCTTCCTTCGTCTTGCACGAGAGGACGGCGCCCTTCTGCAGCGAGATGTTCGGCGGGCTCTTGGCCGTCGCCGCGTGGGCGACGTTGACGGCGTTCGCAGGCGCAGACGCCGACGCGGCGGGGCCCTTCGCGGTCACGCTCGCCGGAGGCGCCTCGGGGGCGCGGCCTGCGGCGCTCGCCGCCGAGGCCGCGGCGGCGGTCGACTCTCCCGGCGCAGCCGGCCCGAGCCGGATCCCCATCACCCGGGGCCAAGCGATCCCGAGCACGAACCCGACGGCGGCGATCACGCCGACCTTGACCCAGCCCGGCTTGTCCCGGTCCGACGCCGGCACTTCGACCGCGAGCGGCGCGTCCTTCCGCATGAGACGTTCTTTCTACCAAACCGAGACGGAACGGGCGAAAAACCGCCGTCTCTGGCAGAGAGCTAAACGCGCGAGCAGCCCGGGAGCTTCACGCGTCCGCGCGCTTCACGCGTCCGCGAGGCCGGACGGTCAGGGGACGATGCGCACGGTCAGGACGAGGACACCGCCCTGATACGAGAAGCCGCCGACGTTGAACGGCTTGTTCGGATCCGCCGTGATGTCCGCGAGCTTCGTGAAGCCGGCGCTGCCGTCCGCGGGGCTGATCGACGCGGTCACCTTGTAGCGGGTCGCGACCTTCGCGGTGTGGAGGAGCTGGAACGTGCGCCCGTTCGGCAGCGCCGTCGTGCTCGCCTGGTTCAACGTGAGCGGCAGCGTCTTCTTGTCGACGAGCTTGAGGCAGTCGTAGCCGAGCGCCGGCGGCGTATCGCCGATCCGCGGATCGACGCTCTTCTTGTCGCACTTGGTCGCGTGGATGACCATCACCTCGGCCTTCGGCGGCGCGTCCGCGCTCGCCTCCGGCGCGTGGCCGATCAACGCCGCGCCGACGACGAGCGCTCCGAGGAGCGCCCCGCGACGACCCACCGCGTGGCCCGAGAGAAAAGCATGTCGCATGGGAGTCACTTTCCTCCTGATTCGTCGACCCAGACCACGACGCTCGTTGTAGGGCTGTTCTCGCTCGAAAGATAGAACACCCTGACGGAGTCCCCCGCGGTCTCGACGAGATCGACGTCGACGCCGGGCTCCGCGCTCGCCATGGGTTGGACGGCCGGCGCCGGCGCCCGAGCCATCGGCGCCTCTTCTTCGTGGCGCGTCATCACGAAGACGGAGGCGGCGAGCGCGAGGGCCGCGGCCACCATCCCGCCGACCTTGAGGTTCTTCTGGCGACGCTCGGCCAGCGAGACGACGGGGGCGACCTTCGGCGCCGCGTCCTCCTTCACCGCCGCCATGACCGCGTCGGCGACGTCGAACGACGCCGCTGCGCTCGCCGCGCTCGAGGCCTCGTGGCCCATCTTCACGAGCTCCCCGAGGCCCGCCAGCTCGTTGGCGAAGCGGGCCGCGTCCACGTCGGACGCGAGCCAGCCCTCGACCTCGAGGCGCTCGGCGCCTTCGAGCTCGCCGTCGGCGTAGGCCATCAGCTTGAGCATCCGCTCGGACGACAACGTGGACGCGCTCATGCGTCACCTCCGCTCCCGTTCGCCGGCTCCCGCTCGGACGTCGGGATGCGTCCGATCTGCTCCTCGTAGCAGTCGGACAGCGCGCGCTGAAGCTTCTGGCGGGCGTGGAAGAGGCGGCTCATGATCGTCCCCTTGGAGACGCCCATGGCGGTGGCCATCTCTTCGTAGCTGAGCCCTTCGATCTCTCGCATGACAATGACGCCGCGGTGGTAAGGCGGCAGCGCGTCGAGCGCCGCCTGGAGGCGACCGGCGATCTCGCGCCGGCGGACGACGTCGACCGGATCGGATCCGTCGACGCGGCTGAGCAGGGGGAACTCGGCTTCCTGGGACTCGTCGCTCTCGAACCGGGCTTCGTCGATGTCGGCAAGCTGGCGACCCGGCTTGCGGATGAGGTCGATGCTGAGGTTCGTGATGATGCGATAGAGCCAGGTAAAGAAGCTGGAGCCACCCTGAAAGCTATTGAGGCCTCGGAAGACGCGCAAAAACGCGTCTTGAACAAGCTCGCGGGCGTCGTTCTCGTCGCGGACGAGGGACAGTGCGATCGCGAACGCGCGGCGCTGGTGACGCTCGACGAGCCGCCGAAAAGCGGCCACGTCACCTTGCTGCGCTCTCGCGATGAGTGCACGGTCCTCCTCCGCTTCTCGTATTCGTGCCTGCTTCGCGTTGGACGCGTCCGAAACCCTCAGATTCAATGTGGTCGACGGGGGCGGCGCCGAGGGGGGGCGCGTCGGGACGCGTCCCCCGACTTCCCTCGAAGAAGGCGCGTCCTCGGGCACGTCCGCGCCGTCCGCGAGCGCCTCGACGGGCTCGTCGTTCGCCTCGGGGGGCGTCTGGGGCTCGGGGCGGGCGACGGCCATTCGCGCACTTAGCGTATACAGGCTTGAGCCGTGGGGCTAGCTCATGCCGACGCTTCGTCGGGACGTCGTTCAACCTGGGGACGCGCTTGTCCATGCGCCAGGTTTTCCCCAGGCTGAACGCGCCTTTTGAATGCCGCAGGCGACCGTACGTCCCGCTCAGCGGACGAAGGGATCGTCCTCGGGATCGACGACCCGCGGCGCCGCGCGGGGCCGGGCGGCGCGCTTCGGCTCCTTCAGCTCACCGAGGGTGACGCTCAAGTCGAACGGCTTGCCCTGCCGGACCACGCGCAGGGTCACGGTCTTGCCGACGCCCGCGGTGCTCGCCATCCACTGGAGGAGGGAGCTGCGGTCGGTGGGCTGTCCGTCGAACGCGACGATGAGGTCGCCCACCTCGAGCTTCGCCCTGTCGGCGGGCCCGTTCGGCTCGACACCCTCGACCACGGCGCCCTTCTGATCGCCGAGCTTCAGGTGAGCGCGATCCTCCGCCGAGAGGTCCCGCGCGTCGCGGATGCGGACGCCGAGCGCGCTGCGCGTCAGGTGACCGTCGCGCAGGAGCGTCGGGAGGATCTGCTTGACCATGTTTATCGGGATCGCGAAGCCGATGCCCTGCGCGCCGCCGCCGCGGATCGCCGAGTTCATGCCGACGACCTCCCCCTTCAAGTTGAGGAGCGGGCCGCCGGAGTTGCCCGGGTTGATCGACGCGTCGGTCTGGATGAAGCTGTAGTACCCGCTCGGATCGAGCGGGACGTCGTCGCGCCCGCGCCCCTTCGCGCTGACGATGCCGGCGCTGACGGTGTGGCTCAGGCCGAACGGGTTGCCGATCGCGACGACCCAATCGCCCACGTCGAGCGCGTCCGAATCGCCGAGCGCGATCGCCGGCAGGTCGTTCGCGCCTTCGACCTTGATGACCGCGATGTCCGTCCGCGGGTCGCGTCCGGCGATCTTCGCGGGCAGCCGCCGCTCGTCGGAGAGCTGCACCAGGATCTCGTCGGCGCCGTTGATGACGTGGTCGTTCGTGACGATCACGCCGTCCTTCTGGACGATGAACCCGGTGCCGAGGCCCTTGGCCGCGCGCGTCCCGCGCTTGCCGCGCGAGAAGAACGACGGCTCCTGCTCCTCGCCGAGGGTGTAGATCGTGACGACGCTCGGATCGGCGCTCTTCGCGACGGGCGCGAAGCTCCGAGGCCCCACGTACTCGTGGGGGCCGGCCTTCGCCTCCGGGACCGCCCCGGGCAGCGGCGCGGGCACGCCGTTGTTCAGCGTCGGCGCGGCGCTCGCGGCGACGGGCACCGCGCCGGGCGGCAGCGCGGGCTCGGCCTCCTTCTCGACCTTCGAGCGGCCGCACCCGGTCGCGAGGACGGGGACGAGAACGGAGATGAGGATCGCCTTCGACTTCACGAGCACCTCGACGGGTTCGGTTGGACCGCTGACCGAACCTCGACGAGCGCTCGGCCGGACTACTTCGGAGCGGCCTTCGAGCGCTCCACGTAACGCATCCTAAGATCGAAGAGCACCTGCGCAAGGAGACGCTCCTCGTCCCCCGAGAGGTTGCCCTTCGTCTTCTCCTCGAGCAGCCCGAGGAGATCGATGTTCTGCTTCGCGAGCGGGAGGTTCGCTTCGACCGCGTTGGTGTCCGGGTGAGGCGCCTCGCCGAGGTGCATCAGCGCCGAGTGACTGAGCGACAGGATGAACGTCGCGAAGTCGATCGTCGGCAACGGATCGTTCTCGACGCCCGGCTCGACCTCGCGGGGCGAGCTCACGGCTGCTCGCCCTCGCCGCCGCCGACGACGGGCGTCTCGACGACCGGCTGCTCCGCCGGCGCCTGCTCCTCTGCTTCGACTTCGTCGTGGTCATCGTCCTCCGGCTCGTCGGCCACGTCGTCGATCCCCACGGGCTCGGCGACCGCGACCTGCGGCTGCGCGAGGGCCGGCTGCGACGTCCCGAACGACTCCACCTGATCGGAGAGATCCGGCAACGCCCCGAGGTACTTCTCGAGGTCCTTGTCGGTGAGCGCGCCCGACTTGAGATTGCGCTCGCGCACGCGCACGTCCATGGTCCAGGGGTTCTGGTTCGTCTTCTGCGTCATCGGGGCTTCCTCAGGTCGGCCCTCGTGCTCGTAACCGGCACAAGAGCGCGTTTATGCCTGAGGCCGTTTAGTCCGCGCCAGGTGCCGGCGCAAGCGGGTCCTCTCCGCGCGGAATTCCGCGGGTTATTCACGCCTCTGCTCGACGGAGGCGCGGGGCGCGCGGTCAGTTCTGGAGCTTCTTCGAGCCGGCCGGCGCGCGGCCGAGCTGGACGAGCTCGCTGGCGCCGTTGGCCTCGTGGTCGTGCGGCTCCCACGCCTCGGCGGCCTCCTCGAAGGCCGAGGCGGCCTCCTCGATCTCCTCCTCGGTCGCCGGACGCACGTCGCGCACGACGACCGAGTAGCGGAGCGTCTCGCCGGCGAGCGGGTGGTTGCCGTCGAGGACCACCGCGTCCGCCTTGACCTCGACGACGCGCATGATCGCCTCCTCGCCGTCGGGCGACTCGGCCACGAGCTCATCGCCGACGGCGACGGACGCCGGGCGGGGCATCTCGGCGCGGTCGATCTCGAGGACGAGCTCCTCGTCGCGCTCGCCGAAGCCCTCCTCGGGCGGGATGACCACGTCCTTCTCGTCCCCCACCGAGAGCCCCGCGAGGGCCTTCTCGAGACCGGGCACGAGCATGCCGTACCCGTGGACGTAGACGATGGGCTCGCCGTCCTCGGCGTCGCTCGCGTCGAGCACGTCGTCGTCGGCGTCGCGCAGCGTGTACTCGAGCACGACGCGGGCGTTCGGTTCGATGGTGGCCTTGGTCGCCATGTTGATGCCCTGGCTATAGCGCGCCGCGCGCCCGGTTTCACGCAGCCCGAGCGCGCGCGAGCTGATCAGAGCGCGTCGGGGGAGACGATCTTGCCGGCGATGGCGCTGGCGGCGACGACGAGCGGGCTCGCGAGGTAGACCTTGCCGGGTCCGCTCCGACCGGGGAAGTTGCGGTTGATCGCGCTGACGGTGACCTGATCGGGCGAGTCGCTCACGCCCGGGCCGGCCTTGATGCACGCGCCGCACGACGGATCGACGAGCTCGGCGCCGGCCTTGGCGAAGACGTCGAGGTAGCCCTTCGACTCGGCGTAGCGCCGGATGTCCTGCGAGCCGAACTGGATGTAGAGGTGCACGCCGTCGGCGACCCGCTTGCCCTGCTCGAGGGCGATCTTGAGGACCTCGGCGTACATGTCCATGTCGGCCTTCTTGCCGCCGGTGCACGAGCCGCCGTACGCGATGTCGATCTTCGTCCCCGGGAGCTCGCGGAGCGGCACGCCGTTGCGTGGATCGCCGGGCGTCGCGACCATCGGCTCGAGGGTGGAGAGATCGATCTCGAAGGTCGCGAGGTACTGCGCGTCCGCGTCGGCCTTGACGATGCGCCTCCGGACGTCGTCGGCGGCGAGGCCACGCTGCTTGACGAGGTAGTCGACGACGACGTCGTCGGCCTCGATGATGCCGGTGAAGCCGCCCGCCTCGACCGCCATGTTCGTGAGGGTGGCGCGCTCGTCGAGCGGCATCGCGCGGACGCCGTCGCCCGCGAACTCGAGGACCTTGCCGATCCCCTTCCCCGTCTTGAAGAACGGCTGGCTGAGGATGTGGAGCATGACGTCCTTCGCGCAGACGCCGTGCGGGAGGAGCCCGGTGAGGACGAACTTCGCCGTCTCGGGGACGGTGACGCGGACGTCCTTCGTGTACCAGGCGTTCGCCATGTCGGTGGAGCCGACGCCGAACGCGAAGCAGCCGAGCGCGCCCGCCATGCACGTGTGCGAGTCGGTGCCGGCGACGAGCTGCCCCGGGAGCGCGAGCTCCTCGATCACCTTGTTGTGGCAGATGGCCTCCGAGCCGACGAGCTTGCCGTCGCGGCGGACCTCTCCGTAGAGCTTCACGCCCTGGCGCTTGGTGAACGACTCCTGGACCGTGGCGAGCTCCTCGGCCTGCTCCTTGAGGCCCATCTCGCGGTGGGCGCGGGGCATGACGAGATCGAGGAACGTGAGGTGGTCGCGGAACGCGAAGACGCTCGCGGGATCGGTCACCTTCGCGTCCTTGCCCATCTCGGCGGCGAAGAGCGACTCCGCCATCGGCGTCACGTACTCGTGGCTGAAGCGGACGTCGGTGCGCGCGAAGAACGCGTCGCCCGGCTTGACCGCGGCGGCGCCGAGCTCGCCCGACTTCGCGTCCACGATGACGTGCGCCGCGAGGATCTTCTCGCAGAGGGTCATCGGGCGCGCCGGGGTCGTGACGGGCGGCGGAGTCGTCTCCCCCGCGAGGCGCGCGCGGTTGTACGCGAAGAGGCCGCCGTGCTCGACGATCGCCGCGCTGATCGGGTCGAGGCCCTTCGTGAACTCGCTCATCGGGATCGACTCGCCGCGCCGGATGCGCTCGATGAGGCCGAAGTCGGTCGACGTGAGCAGGCCGATGTTCTGCGCGTTCTGGCGGTAGATCTTCTCGATGCTCTTCGCGATGACGAGCTGGACGCCCGACTTCAGCTCGCTGTAGGGCGCCGTCTCGCGGCTCGAGCCGCAGCCCTTGGAGATGCCGCTGACGATGACCCCGAAGCCGCCGTTCTTGATCGCGTCCTTGCCGACCTTGCCGCCGCGCAGGCCGACCAGGCAGAAGCGCGCGAGCGTCTCGTCGTAGTAGTAGCAAACCCATCCAGGCGTGAGCTCGTCCGTCGAGATGTTGCCCACGAGCGACGGCTCGTCCTTCGCGACGTCGTAGTCGACGTCCTCGCCGCCGAGCTGCTTCTCGAGGAGCGAGGCGTCCTCGGTCACGTAGAGGATGCGCCCCTTGATTCGTACGGACGGGCCTTGCATGGTCCCGAAAGTCCTAGCACGACGGCCGCTCTTCGGCGTAAAAGGAGCCGCTTTCCACGTGATCGAGCGGCGCGACGAGCCCCCGGGGGAGGTCGATGGGGCGCCGTCCTCCCGGACCAGGCCGATGCGCGTCGCCGTCGTCACCACGAGCTATCCCTCCTACGACGACGATCCCGCGGGGCACTTCGTCGAGACGGAGGTCGCCGGGCTCGCGCGGGCGGGCCACGACGTCCGCGTCTTTCGGCCGGAGCCGGGCGGCGCGTTCGGCTGGCCCGGCGCGCCGACGCGGATCCGCGAGCGGCCGAGCCGGGCGCTCGACGCCGCCGCGTGGACGCTGCGCGCGTCGCTGGAGCTCCGGCGGTTCGCGCCCGAGCGCGTCGTCGCGCACTGGTGCGTGCCGTCGGCGTTCCCGATCGCGCTCGGCGCAGGGATCGGGCGCGGCGCGCGGGCGACCGCGGAGCTCGAGATCGTCTCGCACGGCGGCGACGTGCGCCTGCTCGTGGGGATGCCGGCGCGCGCGCGCGCGGCGATCGTGCGCGCGGTCTCGAGCCGGGCCGCGCGCTGGCGCTTCGTCTCCGAGGAGCTCCTCGGCGCGCTCGAGTCGGCGCTGTCGAGGGACGACGCCCGCGCGCTCCGCGCCTGCGCCGAGATCGTCCCCGGGTCGATCGAGCTCCCCGACGTGAAGGACGACGCCCGCGCGAAGCGCAGCGCGGTGCGCGCGCGCCGCCTCTACGTGTGCGCCGGGCGCCTCGTCGCGAGCAAGCGCGTCGACAAGGTCATCGACTACGTCGCGACGAGCCCGAACCACGGCACGCGTCGCGACGAGCGGACGCTGGTCGTCCTCGGCGACGGTCCGGAGCGCGCGCAGCTCGAGCGCCTCGCCAGGGCCTGGCGCATGGACGTGCGCTTCCTCGGCACCGTGTCGCGCCGCGAGACGCTCGGCTGGATCGGCGCCGCCGACGAGCTCGTGCACGCGTCCCGCGCCGAGGGCCTGTCGACCGTCGTGCGCGAGGCCGAGCACCTCGGCGTCCCGGTGACGATCCTCGCCTGACGTCGCCCCGCCACGGCGGTCACGTTCCATGGCCGTGATCGCGCGCCGCGAGCCACGTTCACGAGCCGAGCGCGCGCGCGGCGTCGATCTCGTCCGCCGGCCAGTCCTCGACGACGATCTCGAACCTGCCGTGATCGAACGGCTGCCCGGCGGCCTCCGCGACCTTCACGATGCGTTCGCGCTTTCCTTCGCGGAGCAGCTCGAGCGCGCGGTGATGGCAGAACGGGTTGTTGCCGGGCTTGCCGAAGAGGACGTGCGTCGTCCAGGAGCAACCCGCGCGGCAGGTGTCGTTGTAGTAGCAGTCACGGCAGAAGCCGAAGAGGTCCTCGACGGTGCGGTCCCGCGTGAAGCGGAGCGGCTTCGAGCGCTCCCAGATGTCCTTGAGCGAGTGATCGCGGATGTTGCCGCCGACGTAGTCCGTCGTCGGCAGGGACGGGCAGCCCTTGATGTCGCCGTTGGCCTCGATGCCGAGCGTCGAACGCCCGGCGCCGCACGAGGCCATGTGGCCGCGCGGCATGTTCCCCTTGAGGAGGGTCTCGTACGGCCCGAAGTAGCCGATGTTGTTGCCGGGCCAGATCATGATCTTCGCCGCGTCCGCGCGCGGCTTCAGGCGCGCGAGGAGCGGCATCACCTCGAGCACGTGATACGGCTCGAGGAGCAGCGCCTGCTCGTCGACCGCGCGGCCCATCGCGACGGTCAGCTGGACCTGCCACGCGCGGATCTTCTTCTCGACGAGCTTGTCGAAGAGCTCCTCGATCTCCGGGAGGCTCGCGCGGTTGAACTGGGTGTTGGCGCTGACCGCGATGCCTGCGTCCTGCAAGTTCGTCATCGCGTTCATCGCGGCGTCGAAGCTGCCCTGGACGCCACGGAGCTTGTCGTGCGTGGGCTGGAGCCCGTCGATCGAGACGGAGACGGCGCGGACGCCCGCGGCGTAGGCGTCACGCGCGCGCTGGGCGGTGAAGCCGCGCCCCCCGGTCGTGATCCCGCAGGACATGCCGCGCGCGACGATCGTGCGGGCGATCTCCGTCCAGTCGTCGCGCAGGTACGCCTCGCCGCCGATGAGCGTCACCTCGCGGACGCCGAGGTCCGCCATCTGATGGACGAGATCGAGCGCCTGCTCGGTCGTGAGCTCGTCCGGGCGCTCGCGGCCGGCGCGTGAGCCGCAGTGCCGGCACGCGAGGTCGCACGCGAGCGTGATCTCCCAAACGGCGTAGACCGGCTGCCACCGCCGATCGACCGCGCGCGCGTCGTCGAGGAGCGGGAGGTTGCGCCGGGCAGGATTCGCCGTGGGCGCGATGGGAAGGAAACGCGGGCGCGGGCCGATCTCGGACATGGGAAACCTCGCGCCGGCGTCCTCACGAACGCCGGCCGTCGAGCGTCGATGCTACGCGCGAGGCGTCACTCCTCGGAGGCCGGCATACCGTACATCGGCATCATCGTCCCGCCGTCCTCCTCGATCGGGCAGGGCTCGAACGCGGGCTCTCCCTTGCCCTTGGCGTCGGCCTTCGCCTCGGGGGACGCGGGCATGCCGTACATCGGCATCATCGCGCCACCGTCGTCGCACGGAGCAGGCCCGGCGTCCTCCGCCGCTCCGCCGTCGGTCGCGGCGTCCGGCTTCACGTTGCCGGAGTCGGGGCGGGTGCCCGCGTCGATCGGCTGCTCCGGCGGCATCCCGTACATCGGCTGGACGGCGCCGAGCTCGTCTTCGCTCTGCCCCGTCTCCTCCTCGCTGCCCGCGACGCATCCGGTCACCGTGACGGTCGCGGCGAAGGTGAACGCGGCCAGGCGCTCGAGCCGTCGTCCCGCCGCCGGGACGACACGTTTCGGATGGGACGTCAGCGAGGCCGCGCAGAACGGACACGCGGACTCCGAGGATCGAACGTGGCGGGCGCACGAGGGGCAGGGCAAGAGAGACATGAGAAGGACCTTTCCGTCTTTAGAGCTGGTGCTCTACTTTGATTGACAGGGGCCGAGCGGCAAGGACATTGAGCTCGACCGGTCTGATTTACAAGCCAAAATGCCGCACGGATGCGTCTCGTTATCCCTGATTCTCGAAACGATGAATCGATAACGGAATTGAAGTGATCTCATGCCGCACGAAATCGAGCTTCTCAGGAGTGGCACACGATGGCGTTGCCCGAGCGGCGCCGACAAGCTGGCCGCCCGCGCCCGACTGCCGGGGGCGTTCGCGTTCGATCGCGCCGCCGCCGCGCTCCGGACGGCGCGAGCTCGGGGACTCGCCTCCCGCGATCTCCTCTCGCTCGCCTTCGCGTCGAGCTGGCTGGTGAACAACGCCGTTCCGTCGCCGGTGTTTCGGCGCTGGCTGGAGTCGCCCGCGAGCGACATCTGGTCGGAGCTGATCGACGCGTTCGAGAGCGAGGGCGGCTGGCGCTCGCTCGGCGTCGACGATCGCGCGATCGTCCTCGAGGCGGCGAACGCGCTCGCCGAACGACCGCACGGCGCGGGCGCGCTCAGCAAGGTGCTGGCGCTGCTCGTCCCGGACGCCGTCCCGCTCATGCCCGACGCCGCGCTCTGGTTCGCGCTCGGGACGATCGCGCGGCCGGACTCGGCGGACGCCCAGACCGCCTCCGTCGACGCGATCGTTCCGATGCTCGACTGGTTCTCGCGCGAACGCGAGCGCGCGGACGCGGCGCTCGAGTCGCTCGCGCGCGCGCACGTCGAGGTGCCGCTCTCGCCGGCGCAGGTGCTCGATCGCCTCGTGTGGTTCGACTCCGTCGGCTACCGTCATTTCCGATCGAAATCGGGCGCGGGCTACTACTGGGTCCGCGACGGCGAGCGGGAGGGGGTCGTCGCCTTGACGACGCCGCCGACGACGCGCGCGGAGCCGCTCGATCTCGCCGGGGCGTCCGGCGACGCGCCCTGGAGGGACGAGGCCCTCCGCGCGCTCGACGGCGACGTCTGAGGCGTCGAGGCCGCCGCCGAGGAGCTCCGCGCGCGACCGGCTCAAGCGGAACGACCAGACCGCTCGCGTGCAGATACGGTCTCACAATAGAGTGCGGTCCATGGCGATCGAAGATCAATGGACACCTCTGGAAGAGGCGGTGGCGCGCGACAGCTGGGAGGAGTGCGAGGCCTGGGCGCTCACCAACCTGAAAACACCGGGAGTCGGCGGCGCGGCGTCCTCCGTGTGCGAGGTCCTCGAGCAAGACCGCCCGAACCGTGGGCGCGAGGAGCACGGACCGGGGCTGACTCAGACGCTCCGGGAGTCGTTCTCGAGGCTGGTCCGGCTGCGGCGCCTCGCTGCGCGGGGCGGCGAGATCGAGGAGCCCGTCCGAGCCAGCGTTCTCTATCACGCCGTCGTGGTGCGGGCGGGAGAGGCTCGCGTCGCGATGGCAGGAGCCTGGACGCGCCCGACCCTCGTAGCCGCAGACGCGAGCTCGGTGCGCACGCCCCGCGCGATGGGACAGCTGGTGGGCGTGCTGGGCGCGCTCGCATTCCAGACGGAGGACGTGCTGCGGATCGACCGTGACTTCAGCCTCGCGATTGGACACGTGTGCAGGGTAGACGAGCGGCGCGTTCACCCGTTCGCGCCGCTCTACCCGTCGCAGTACCGGATCGAGCGCGGTGCAGCGCTCGCGCCGTGGCTCGACGAGCCCGACGTGGTCTCGGTGACGCCGGCCGGCGGTCGGCTCGCGCTCGCGAACGAGGTGGCGCAGCTCGAGCAGCGCGTTCGCACCGCGCACCAGCGCATCGCGGCCGACGGTCGCCTCCGAGAGCGGGATCTCGACACCATCCGCGACGCCCTCGAGCTGCTTCGAGGTCATGGCTGGACGCCGGAGATCGAGCCGCTGTCGAGTCGAGCCGCGGTCTTTCTCGCGGCGCTGGAGGCGCACGAAGACGATCTGGAGGCGCTCGTCGCGGCGCTGGTTCCACCGCAGACGACCTGAGCGCATGAGACGTCGAGCTCGAGAGCCGCGGACGCGCGCGGGCAAGCGAGGCCGAGCGCCGTGCCGAGGTGTTCGCGTGCCGCCGCCTCGCAAGAACTCACGAAAGCCCCACGAGCGGATCCGAGCCG
Source organism: Labilithrix sp. (assembly GCA_019637105.1). GTDB lineage: Bacteria > Myxococcota_A > Polyangia > Polyangiales > Polyangiaceae > Labilithrix. The sequence continues at coordinate 22,667 of JAHBWF010000001.1, read as the reverse complement.
ACGCTTTAGCGTCGAAAGGATGTCGTCGAACCGTTGCGTCGCGCTCGTACTCACGCTCCTCGCCGTCGGATGGACCTTCAGCTGCGGCGATGGCGATGCCCCACCTGCGTTCCCCGGGGAGAGCCTCGACGCGTCCACGCCGGACGCGTCACCACCGGACGCCGCCTCGCCGGATGCGTCCCCATCGGATGCCTCCACGTCGGACGCCTCCACGTCGGACGCGTCCGACGCCGGTTGCCCTGTCGGGGCGATCTGCGACGGCGCGTACAACTACGCGTTCGTGACGTCCACGGACTACGCCGTGACCGAGCTCGGAGGGGTCCAGGGCGCCGACGCCAAGTGCAACGAGCGCGCGAAGGCGGCGGGGCTACCGGGTGAGTACGTCGCGTGGCTCTCGTCGTCGACCTCCAACGCCCGCGACCGCCTCGGTACGGCGAGCGGATGGCTGCGAACGGACCGGCGGCCGTTCGCCGCGAGCGCCGACGAGCTCTTCGAAGCGAAGATCCGCTACCCGCTCGCGGTCGACGAGCTCGGCGCGACCGTGCCCTCCAGCGTGAGGTACGCTCGGACCGGCACGCTCCAAGACGGCACCGTCTCCGCGGACAAGCACTGCGCGAACTGGTCGCCCGACTCCGGAGGCGCCGTCGAGACGGGCGATCCCTTCGCAGGCAACCACCGCTGGACCACGCTGGCCGCGGGGAGCTGTCAGGCGAGGACCCCCATCTACTGCCTGGGGAAGGATCACGCCACGCCGCTCCCGCCCAGGCCGGTCACGGGGCGGCGCGCGTTCGCGTCCAGCGCCCACTACGCACCGAACGGGCTCGCTCAGGCCGACGCCATCTGCCAGGGCGAGGCCGCGGGCGTCCTCACGGGGGCCTTCAAGGCGCTGCTCGCGACGACGACGGCGAGCGCGATCTCCCGCTTCTCGACGGCCGGCGCGACCTGGGTGCGGCCCGACGGGGTCGTGCTCTGGGAGACGGCGGCGCAGGCTGCTGCGAACGCACCGCTCCTCGCGCCGCCCGTCCTCCACGCCGACCAGACGCCGTCCGGCTTCGCTTGGCGGTGGCTGGGCGCGCCGCGGATCGACGTGGTCGGAACGACGACGTGCGCGGACTGGGAGTCGAGCGGCGCCTCGGTCCAGGCGCTCGCCGTCCAGAGCACCGCAGCGGGTACGTTGAGCGCGGCGTACGCGTTCAATTGCGACACGGGACAGATCGGCCTGATCTGCCTCGAGGAGTGACGGCGAGTGAGTCGCGGTCCGCTCTTGGAGGAGTCGCTCGGCGTCAGGGTCCGCGCGTCATCGTCTGGGCGCTCGACGTCACGATAGACATCACCGGCAACACTTCGGGCTGCGTCGCCGCGAACAGCGACCGCTCGGAGGGCGACGACCGGACGCGCCTCCGAGTCGACCTCCAGGGCACGGGCCCCCGGAGACGTGGCGGTCGAGTGGGGTTTGTGTGGTCGTCGACTATGGCCTGGCGATGCAAGCTCGCGTCGAACATCATCGTGACGATGAGCGTCCACCGCTTCGTCCTTGCGTCCCTCGCCGTCGCGACGCTGGTCGGCCTCCACGCGTGCTCCTCCGAGGATCCCGCGGGCGGTCGAGCTCCGCCGGACGCGATCCCGGAGGCTGGCGCCGGCGGGCCGACCGACGGCGCCGTCCGCCCGACGGACGGAGGGGCCGGCGCCACCCTCTACAAGAGCGGCGCGCGCCTGCGCGCGGAGGTCGAGCGGGTCGAGGGTGAGACGATCTTCAAGCGCTTCTACGACACCGCGCGCAAGGAGACGTGCGTGTTCGAGCCGATGAAGGACGGCGGGTACCGTTGCCTCCCCTCGACCACGTCGGTCCTCTATTCGGACACGGGGTGCGGGACGATGGCGGGCGCCGGCGTCATCACGTGCCCCGCCGGTGTCAAGTACGCCTCCGTGCGCGGGCTGCCCCCCAGCGAATGCGGCGGTGACCTGCCACCGCTCGAGCGGCTCTTCGAGCTGGGCGACCCCCTGGGCGTGTCCGAGGTCCATGAGCGGCTCGCCGACGGCACGTGCCTCCCGCGCGCGGCGACGATGACCGCCCTCGGCGCGGAGGTGGCGCTGGCGGCGTTCGTCCACGCCACCGCCGAGCCCGTCGCCATGACGGAGACGCTCGCCGTCGTCCGCCTCACGGGCGATGACGGCAGCCAGGTCGTCCTCGAGTCCTTCGTCGATCGCACCCGCGACGCGCACTGCAGGAGCGTGACGTTCGGCGGTCCGTCGGCGCCCACACGTGCCTGCGTCCCGGCGCGCTGGGCCTTCAGCGAACCTCAGACCGGCCCTTACGAGGATCCGTCGTGCACCGTCCGCGCGGCAGCCTACGCGAGGAAGGCGAGCTGTCCCCCGCCCGAGCTCGTGATCCGCGCGGAGCGCGTGGACGCCGGCGCCGCGGGCGCCTGCGCCTCCTCGGGGCGCGCGACGTCGCTCCACGCCGTGGGCGCGCCCCTCCCGACCGCGTACTCGACCACGACCGGTTCGTGCGCGGTCGCCGCGCACGAACACGATTCGTTCTTCGCGCTCGGCGCGTCGCTGCCGGCATCGACCTTTCCACCCCTGGAGCTCGGCGTCCATGGGGCGGGCAGCGTGCGCGTCCAGGCGCTCGGCCAGGGCGGCGTCCGGCTCGCCCACGGCGTCCTCTTCCACGCCCCCTCGAAGTCATCGTGCTCCGCGATCAAGTTCGCCGACGGCAAGCGCTACTGCTTCGCCGACGACACGCTCTACTACTCGGAGCTCTCCCGGTACAAGGACGCGGCGTGCACGCAGCCGGTCTACGTCGCGCGCACGTGCGGCGTGACGCCGAAGCAGATCGCCACCAAAGCCGAGAACGGCGACGCGTGCGACCGTGAGTACGCGTCGACCGTGCGCCCGCTCGGACCGAAGCTCGCGATCGCCGCGTACTACGAGATGACGACCACCTGCGAAGGACCGACACCGCTCACCGCCGACGAAGGCGCCTACGACGTCCTGCCGGCGGTGCCCGCCTCGACGCGCCTCGCCGAGGTGACGCTCGTCCGCGAGTGAGCTGGCCCGTCGCGACGGGCGCCCCTCGCGTGCGGACGGCGGTGACCGGCTCGGCCTGCCGCCGCTGTACGCGTGCTCTCGCGCGCGCCTCGACCGCCGGCGTCGAGGCCAGGCCCAGGCTGGAGAGCGCCTGGGGAGCCCCCGAGCTGGCCAAAGTCGTGACCGTTTCGTGGGGTTCTTGGGGGCGTCGATCAAAACGTGCATGAAACGGCGCATGCTGACGTCCGTCGAGTGAGCCGGCGAGAGCCTCTATGGACACGCATCGAACCACATCGGGAGGAGAGAGTATGGGCGCGCGAACCGACGACCAGGCGAACGCGACGGGTGATGGCGACGCGATCGACGGCGGCGGCCTCCAGGGAATGCGCGAGACGACGAGGCGCGCCTTGCCGCGCGCGCTGCTCATCGTCGCGTCGAGCATCGTCGTCACGCCAGCGGGAGCTCAACGCACGCCGCCCGTCATCAAGACCCCGCTGCCCAAGCCGCTCCCGACGATTCAAAGCCCAGGCAAACCTCCGCTGAAGTTGACGCTTCCGCCGAGGATCGCAGGGGTTCGTCTCGCGCCGGAGTCCTCCGGAGAGTACTCCAGCGGAGCGATCCGGTACGCCGTCGAGGTGGTCAACCCGACCGGCAACCCGGCGCTCGAGGGCACCCTCGTTCTCGGCTTGGATGGCTCCGGCCGCTCGCCTGTGCGCCTGCCGGCCGGCGGGCGCGCGTGGATCACGATCGCCGACGCCTCGGGTCTGGATCATGGTTGCAAGAAGACGCTTCGCTCCGTCGACCTCGAGGGCGTAGACGGGGCGTCGGGCCGATTCACGGTGACCCCCTCCTGCCAGTTCTCCGGTGAGGTGATCGAGCCATCGGCTTCGTTGCCGCCCGACCGCAAGCTCGCCCTGCGCCAAGGGAAGCTCTACTACCATTCGATGAGCAACGCCGGAGGCCTTCGATGCGGGGAGTCCGACGAGCGTGGGCGCTACGAGGCGCGCCAGCTCGAGGTCGCGGCGACGATCCGAAACAGCGCAGCGACGACCGCGCGCGACGTCCGCCTCCGCTTCCGCGACGCTCGGACCAGCGGGGCCTCCGGCCTGGAGCTCACCGCGGGACAGGAGCGCCGGATCCGAGCGAGCGCGGCGTTCGACGCCGACGAGCGCGACTACGTGCTCGAGATCTCCGGCGCGGGCGCTCCGCTGTATCAGCCGCGCTCCTACGTGAAGACGAGGCGCCGGTGCCGGCTCGACGTCGCGTTCTAGACCGGAGCTGGGTGCGCGCCAGGCACGAAACGAGGGAGCGGTCACGTTCCTGCGCCATCGCACGACAGTGAGCTCGAGCCGACGCGTCATGGAGATCCTCGAGGGACGGGCGCAGACCGACTATCACGCGCTCGCGATCGTGATCGCAGGGAGGGTGCATCGGCTGAGGTCCGCCGACACGCTGCTGGTGCGGCGCGCCGACGGAGCGACGGTCCTCCTCGACATGACCGACGCGGAGGTGGTCGACGACGTCGACGAGGAGGGCGACTTCTCCACGCTCCTTCGGTCGGGGCTCGCCGTCCCGTTCATCGCGTACGCGCCGGCCCACGACGTCCCCGCGCGGATCCACGGGCTTCGTATCGAGCGCGGGGCCCAGGTCGCCGTGCTGGGACGGATCGATCGTGGCTTCGAACCGGGGCGCGCATACCGCGACGCGGGCGACGCCGTCACGCGCTCGGTCGCCGTTCGCCTCGTCGCCGCGGGCGTGGGAGCCCGCGCGGCGCTGACCGCGAAGGTGTCGGCGGCGCGCGCCGTGCCCTCGGTCAGCCTCCGGTCGACGGCGACCGAGGGCTCGCGGATCCCCCTCCTGCTCCCCGCCGCGATGAGCGCCCTCGGCGCGTGCGCCGCGCTCGCCGGCGGGGCGCTCTACCTCGGAGCCGCGCGCGCGGCGTCCGCCGACACGCTCTTCGCCCTCGGGCTTCAGCTCTCCGCGGCGGGGATCTACATCGCCAAGCGCCGGCGCTTCCTGCCGGACCTCCGGCGCCCTGGTGAGGACGAGTCCGGTGCCGGGATGCGCACGGGCCTCGGGTTGGCTCGGGCGCTCCCGATCGGGCTCACGACGGCGCTCGTCGTGGTGCTCGGCGCGTCGGCGAGCATCGCCGCGGCGTGGGGCCTGGCGAGCGTGTCGACGCTCGGGCTCGCGCTCGCGCTGCTCGTCGAGGAGCGCCGCGCGTGGCGACGACTATGGGACGTCGCGCGCGCGCCGCCGGTACACGTCGCGGGTGAGCTCGGCGCCATGGATGGCCGTGTGACCAGAGGGACCTGCTCGCGCACGCGAGAGCACACGATCCATCGCGACAGCTACGAGGACTCCGACGGGCGGTCACGCACGCGCGTTTCGTACACCTATCGAGACACCGTGCGGACCGACACGCTGGTGGTGGCGCTCGACGACGGCGGCGCGCTCGACGTTCACACGCACTGGGGGGCGCTCGCCGCCGAGGACACGAGGATGCCGACGCCCATGAGCCTCGTGGAGACCATCGGACCCGGCGATCGCGTGCGCGTCGTCGGCCGCCCGTCGGGAGAAGCCGGCGCGTGGCGGCTCGAGGGCGCCGGAGCGAGCCCGCTCGCGGTCTTCGGGAGCCGTACGCGCCGTGCCCGCGCGGCGGCGTGGCGGGCGCTCGTGCTGCATGCGCTGACCCTGGTCGCGCTGCTGACGATCGCGGTGCTCGGTGCGCTCGCCGCGGCTGCGCTCGCCACGAGCACGCAGCACCTCCCCGGCGGCGCGCGTACGGCGGTGTTCGGGCCATGAGGGACGGGCGCCCGAGGACACGGACGGCTCACACGTCGACGAACCCGCCGGGCGCGCCAGACGACGTGACGCTCTCGGGGTGCGTCGCCTCCGAGGAGGCGGTGACCATCCACGTCGCGCTCGAGGTGGACGGCGAGACGGTCTACGAGCGCTCCGTGGACGGGGCGTTCGACCTCCTCCTGGACGGCGGCGCGCGCGTCGCGATCGAGACGTGCTGGCAGACACGCGTCGCGAGCGAGCTCGAGCCGATGCGCACGGCGGAGACCTGGAAGCGCCTCGCCAAGCATCCCGACGCGCGCGGGGTCGAGAGTCACGCGCCAGGCCCGCACGTTCGCGTCGCGTTGCTTCGGCGTGTGCTCCGGCCCGGCGCCGCGGTCGTCGTCCGGGGGGCGGTAGCCGAGTACGCGATTGAACAGGAGACGCAAGCCCGCTACCGCGTCGCCGCGCGGCACGCGCCGTCTCCGAAGCGGCTCGTCGCTTCCGCGATCACGCCCGAGCGCGCGGAGGCCGCGTCGACGATGGGCCGCCGGGGCGTGGCCGCGCGCGCGGGCGGCGTGGTCGCGCGCGCGGGCGGCGCGGTGCTCGCCGTCACGGCGCTCCTCCTCTTCGTTCGATGGGTGGTGCTCTGGCCACCGGAGCTCGCGATCGCGAAGGTCGCGTCGCTCCGCGCCTCCGCGGGCGCCGCCTGCGCGATGCACCTCGCCTTCTGGCTCTCGGTCGTGCTCCAGCGACCAGGCAGCACCGCGCGCCTCCTCCCGCGCTTCGTCGGCGCCAACCGCCGGCCGCTCGGCTCGCAGCTCGTGGCGGGCCTCGTCGTCTTCGGCGTGGTCGCGTCGCTGGCGCTCGGAGCGGGGGGCGCGCTCATGCTCGAGAAGCTGCTCGACACGGGCGATCCGACGGCGAGCGGCAGGAACGGGCGGCCGCTGCTCGAGAGCGCGTGGCTCCCCGCCGCGTTCCTGTGGGTCTGCAGCACCTGTGGGATCCTCGGCCTTTGCCTGCGCGAGCGCGGCGAGGCGCGACTCGCCGCGCTCTTCCGCGATCATGGCGACGGGTGGACGGTGCGCGAGGGCGTCCTCGAAGAGGGAGAGCTCACGATCAGCGTGCACGTCAACGGCCACGGGCGCTCGGCGACCCGCCACTGGTCCTCCGAGATCGACGGCGCGCTGACGATCGCGAGCGACGGTGAGACGCTCACCGTGAGGACGGCCGGGATCGCGTGGGGCATCGACACCGTCGCCTGCGCGCCGGAGCAGCGGGGGGAGCGGTGGACCGTCGGGCCTGGCGCCGCGGTCGCGATCGCCGGCCGGCTCGGTCACGGGACGAACCTCTTGGCGCGTGGCCCCGAGTCGCTGGTCGTCGTGGCGACCCCGTGCACGTGCAGCGTGGGCGCCTCGCTGGTGCGAGGCCTCTGGCTCCGGCGCGCCGTCCTCGCCGTGGCCGTCGGCGGAGCGGTCTCCGCGATCGTGCTCGCGTACGCGGGCGGGTGAGGTCGCGCGTGAGCTCGGCTCACGCCTCCGCGACGTCGTCCATGCCTCCTGCCCTCGCCTCCGCTCGCAAAAACACACGAAGACCCCACGCGCGACGCCAGCCCGTCCCCCGGAGCTCGGGTGACAATGGCTCGATGAAGGAGCGCACCGGCGGGCGGCGTCGCACGGCGATCGGGAACGGCCGCGGGCCGACGCGGGCGGAACGATGAAGGGCTCGAAGATGGACGCCGGCGCAGCGGCGCAAGGGCGCAAGGCGCGACGGCGCGGGCCGGGAATGCTCGTGCCGATCGGCTTCCTCGTCCTGTTCTTCGGAGGCATCAGCGCGGCGGGCTTCTTGAGCTTTCGACAGTCGCAGCGCTACCAAGCGAGCGTCGATGGGTTCTTGAACGCGGCGCGCGCGGGAGAGATCGACGAGGCCTATCAGGGCCTGTCACCGCGCAGGAGGGCGTCGATGCCCCTCGCGGCGTTTCGATCCCTCGCGGAGCATCGCGCGCTCCGGCGCAACCGAGGACACAGCATCGACGCGTCGCGCACCGTTGGAGGCAGCCTGCCCGCCGACCGAGCGTGCGTACGTGCGCGCCTCGACATGGACGACGTGGACTGGCTCGTGCAGTTCTACGTCGTTCGCGGTGACGACGAGTCCTGGCGAGTCGAGTCCTTCGCGTTGCACGAGGTCGCGACCGTCGTTCTGAGCGACGTGCTCGAGGAGTGCGGCTACGCCCCGCGTCGCGTCGTCGGCTACCCGGGACCGCCGATCGTCCATCGCACGCCCCGGCTGCGCTGAGCGCGGCTCGCGCTACTCGGTCTTCAGCACGATCCCCGCGAACGTCGAAGGCGGCACCTCGGCGCCCACGGAGTAGTAGCGGATCCCCGGCCGAGGCTCGTGGAGCGAGCAGCGCGAGCCACCCGCCGGCCTGCTGTAGAGGCTCCCTTCGGGCACCGCTGGGCCGCGCTCCGAGACTCGATCGATACGAGGAATGCTGCTGTCCAGAGGACACGCCGCGCCCTCCGCGGCCGGCGCGCGGCGGACGACGTACGCGGGCGGGATCGTCCGGCAGACGGCGTCCCCCACCGGCTGGTCGCACGCCGCGTTTCCGAAGAGGTGACCGAGATCGTAGCTCGAGTCCGCCGGGACGCAGTGCAGCGCGTCGTCCTTGAGTTGCGCGACGAGGCAGGCTCCGTCTCGCTCCGTGTTCCAGAGCTCATGCGCTTGGCCGAAGGGGCTCGCCGTCGGTGTCGACATACCGCCGCGCGACGACCTCACCGGTGCCCTCCTGGCGGAGCTCGGCCCGCGGGAACGAGCTCAGCGCGACGCGCGCACCGACGTGGTAGTAGTGGTATGAGTTGCTCGTGCTTTGCGCGGTGCAGACGTTCTCGGCGTTGCGCACGTACACCGTGGGGGCGTCGATCCGCGCGCCGATCTCGTAGTAGTCGCGGCCGGCGGGACAGCCTTCGCTCGTCCGCGCGGTCTGGATGGCCAGTGCCGGCTCCCCAGAGTCATAGATTTGAGCGACGGGGCTGGAGCAGCTCGCGTCCGCGAAGCCCATGACGACCGCCCACGACTGGGGCGGCGGAAAGCACCGGCCCGGCTCGAGGGTGAAATCGCACGGGGTGCCCCGCGCGGCGTCGATCGCGCCGACGAGGAGGCCGCTGCCGTCGGCGCCGTCGACGTACCGGGCGACGGTACCGTTGGTTCGTGGCGCGTCCTTCGCCGCGCCGAGGACGAAGCGGGCCGAGGGGAGCGCTTCGGCGACCAGCAGCGACATCGGCGCCGTGCTGAAGCTCCGGCAGCTACCGTCGACTTCCTTCTGGTACAGCACCGAGCCCGACGTGGTGGTGGTGATGGTCGGACGGTAGTACTGCGTCCCGAGGACCCTTCCGAACCAGCGCCCGCACCCCTGGAGGTTCATGACGGGCTCCGAGCAGGCCGCGTCGTTGAAGTACACGTTCGCGAGGGATCGGGCGTCGGGTAGGCAGCGGAGCTGACCGTCCGACGCCTCGGCGAACGCACAGGAGACCTCGAGCTCGCTGTCCCAGAAGCTCAGCGTCCGGTACGCCCCTGGACCTGCCTCGAGGTAGCGGCGACGCAGGCGCGAACCGCTCTGGCCCGTCGGATCGAAGCTCTCGCCGCCGGCGTCGGGCGGCCCCGGCGCTGCGTCCGTGGCCGGAGTCTGGCGCGTCCCACTGTCGGGGTCGGTGACGCCGTCGGCCGGTTCGTGCTTGACCGGATCGTCACCGCCGCACGCGGCGACGATCGCGAACGGGAGCGCCGCGAGGGCGAACGCACGCGAGGAGTGGGATGACAAGGACACCATGACCTCCATTGACCTGTCACTCGGTCTTCAGCTCGACGGCCGGAAACACCGAGGACGCGACGCTCGCGCCGATGTTGAAGTACTGCATCGACGGGGGCGCGGGCCGCGCCTCGCAAGGCACATACGGGTTCGTGAAGTAGACCTGCGCCGCCGCCGGTCCACGCTCGTACACGCGCCCGTAGCGGTAGACGTCGCCGACGCAAGCCCGCGATCCGTCCGAGCGCACGATGTGAGGGCCTGGCTCGGCTCGGCAATGGTACGACGCGAGCGCGCCGGACGAGCAGGCCACATCGCTGAAGTACCCGTCATCGTACAACCCGCTGTCTACGGGGAAGCAGCGGTACGCTCCGTCGTCGAAGCGTCCCACGCGGCACTCGCGGTCGCGCTCGGCGTCCCAGAAGGCGTGCGCTTGTGCGAGGGGCTTACCGTCGGCGTCGGCGTGTCGGCGCGCGCGGAGGCGGCCGGTCCCCTCGAGACGCAAGGTCACCTCGGGGAACGACGAGAGCGAGATGGGAGCGCCGCGCGCGTAGTACGAGTACGCCGCGTCGCGGGTGCGCGGCGTGCACGTCCCTGTCGCGTCGCGGCCGTAGAGCGTGGCGTCGGCGGCGAGCTTCGCCCCGACCTCGTAGTAGTCGACGCCTGCCAGACAGCCGTTCGCCATGTTCCGGTGCTCGATGATGATCGCGGGAGGCGACGGCGAGCGGTGTCTGCCGACGGGCATGGTGCAGCCGGCGTTGCTGAAGAGCCCGACCGGGGCGCGATCGGACGGCACACACCGACCGGGCTCGAAGGCGAGATCGCAGTCGGTCCCCCGCGTCACGTCGCGCGTCGCCTGCAGATATCGACTGCCGTCCTCCCCTTCCACGTAGCGAGCGACCATGCCGTCGGCGCGTGGCTCGTCGGCGGCCGCGCCGCGAACGAACGTCGTCGAGGGGAGCGCCTCGGCAACGGTCGCGCCGGCGGTCGCGCCGAACGTGGCGGTGCAGCCCCCAGCCCCGTCCGGATAGTAGACGATCTCTCCAACGAGTTCCTTCGGCGAGGTGGTGCGCCTGAAGATCGTCTCGCGGTTGGGCGTCTTCCCGAAGGCGTCTCCGCACACGTTCTCCTGCACCGGGAGCATGAAGGGCTCGGCCGTGCAGGTCGCGTCGGCGTAGTAGACCGCGACGACCTGCAGCGGCAGGCAGCGGAGCTCGCCGTCCGCCGCTCTCTGGAACCGACAGGACGCCGCGAGCTCCTTGTCCCACAGATCCGTCGTGCGGTAGGCGTCGGGACCGCCTTCGAGGTAGCGGACGCGAAGGCGCGTTCCGCTCCGGGCGCTCGGATCGTCGAAGCCTGGAGGTGCCGCGTCGGGAGGCGGGGGCACGGGAGGCGAGGCGTCCTCCACGCCGACCGGCCCGGCGTCCGGCGTCTCGGGCGCGGGCGGCGCGACGGGGGCAGGGTCGGCGGAGCAGGCAGCGAAGACGCCGACGATGACGAGCGAGCGACCGAAGGCGCTCGCCATCCGTCGACGATGGGCGAGCTTTCGAAGGGTGGCGCGCTGTCCAGCACTCATCATTAAGGGGTACCCCGGGAGGCGCGAGCCGATCGTGGGCGATCGATAGAGCTTTCGTGTGGAGCCGCTCGCACGCCCTCACTCCGTCCTGACCACGACCAGCGGGAACGAGGACCAGGCGGCGGGCGCCCCCACGCCGAAGTAGTGTTCGTCATCGCCCCGCGCGAACGGCGCGCACGCTGCGCCGGCGCCCGCATAGACCTGTCCGGTCACCTCGGGGCCGAGCGCGCGCGCGCCCTCGAGGACGGTGAGCCCGAGGCAGGTCTCCTCGTCGTTCGTCGAGAACATGAACGGAGCCGGGGTCGCGCGGCAGAAGGTCCATCCGACCGTGCTCGCGCACCCGACGTCGCCGAAGCGGAGGCGGTCTCTGTAGAAGACGGCGTCGCTCGGAACGCAGTGGGTCCTGTCCTCGACGGCGCTCGCTGTGCAGGACCAATCGCGCTCGGTGTCCCACAGCGCGTGTCCGTGGCCGAGCGGGGCGCCCGCTGCGTCGACGTAGCGCCGGACCCGGACCTTCCCCGTGCCCTCGAGGCGCGTCTCCACCGCCGGGAACGCGGAGAGCGGGATCACGGAGCCCCGCGCGTAATAGGAGGAGGTGGCCGTGCGCGTCGTCGTCACACAGGCGCCCGCGCCGTCGAGTCGGTAGATCGGCAGCCCCAACGCGAGCGGGGCGCCGACCTCGAAGTAGTCGGTGCTCGCGACGCAGCCGTTCACCCGACGGGACTCGGTGATGACGACGGGCGACGGCGAGCTCGCCGGTCGAGCCGCGAGCGGCGACGTGCAGGCGGCGTCGCTGAAGACGCTCGTGCCGGCGCGCTGCAGCGGAACGCAGCGATCGGGCTCTGCCGGCGAAACGGCGCAGTCGGCCTGGCGACCGGTGTCGCGGAGGGAGACGGGGATGCGGCTGCCGTCGTCGCCGTCGATGTAGCGCAGGGCCAGGCCGCCGGCGCGCGGCTCCTCGCGGATCGTCCCCTGCACGAACGAGGTCGAGGGCACCGCCTCGGCGATGAAGCCGGCGCTCGGCACTTCGTAGGCAACGCAGCCGGAGATCGGGGAATAGGCGGTGGTCGTCGCGCGCACCTGGGGGGTCGTCGTCTTGCGGAAGATCGTGTCGCGGCCAGGCGCCATCCCGTAGACCTGTCCGCAGGAGCTCTCGTAGACGATGAACGGCTCGGCGCTGCACCCGCTGTCCGCAAAGTAGACCGGCACCGGCCGAGACGGGAGGCACCGCAGGAGGCCGTCGGGCGCCTCGCGGAAGGTGCACACGACCGAGAGCTCCTTGTCCCAGAGGCCGACGGTCTGGTAGGCGTCCGCCCCGGCCTCGACATACACGCGCCGCAGGCGTGACCCGCTCCGCCCCGTCGGATCCACGTACCCGGCGGGCCCTGCGTCGGCGTCCGACGTTCCCGCGTCGAACGGCGGCACCGTCGGCGTGCTGACCTCGGCGGCGACGCCGCCGTCGTCGGGAGCTGCGTCCGTCGGCGAGCCGTCACTCCCGCAGCTGGCGAGGGTCGCGAGAGTCGTAGCGGCGAGGAGGATCGCGAAAGCATCGAGACGCATCCTCTCGATGGAAGCGCGAGATCGTCGAGGTCGTGGTGGGGTTACCGTGTGTCTTCCGTGGCTGCGAGGAGCACGGAACGGGTGCCGAGCGAGCGCTCCTATCCTCTCTTTCTCTCTCGCGGCTCGCGCGCGGGGCATGGCGCCCTCGAGCGCGCCGGCGCGCTCCGGACCAGCGCTCCTGAGTTTCGCGTGGGGTTCTCGTGGGCCCCCGTTTTTCGGACTGGCGAGCGGCTAGCCTGCTCGTCTGGTCGGCGCGCGCCGCGCGCTCGGCCCATGACGAAAGGAACGAGATGCGCTTGCGCAGTGTGCTGCCCTGGCTCCTTGGTATGGTCGTCGTCGGCGGCGCCGTGCCCGGACGAGCGTCGCTCGACGCGCGCGGCTCCGTCGATCGAAGCGAAGGGCGCGGCCCGCGCGAAGCGTCGCTCGCGCCGAGCGAGCTCGGCGCGCTCCCGCTCGCGCTCCACCGGCGGGCGGCGCGCTACTTCGAGTCGATGCGCCGGACCTCGGACTCACCGTGGCACACCGCCCACCTCGTCGATCGCGCGACGCCGATCCTCCGCCCCGGCGTCACGGGCGCGGCCTACTTCGAGGTCCCCGTCGCCGGACCGGAAGGCGAGCCGCGCGGCTACCTGCTCGTCTCGAACGGCGAGCACGACTTCCCCGTCGCCGGAGCGACCAAGGGCGGCGAGCCCGCGTCCGCGGCCCTCGTCGCCATGGCCCGCGCGGAGGGCGAGGTCGTCGCGCGCGTCTGGATGCCCTCTCTCTTCGCGTTCGTCGCCGAGAACGCGCGCGGCGACGTCGTCGCGCAGATCGGCGCGCTCCCGCCGAAGGTCGACGGCCTCGACCGCGCGGCGCTCGACCTCGCGCCCCGCGAGCGCTGGGGCCGCGCCGTGAGCGCGCCGGGCGAGCCGCCGCGCGTCGAGCTCCCGACGGCGCTCGGCGGCCTGCGCTACGGCTCGTGGTCGTCGTGGGCCGAGTACCGCGCGGCGCGCGACGGCGCCGACGCCCTCGACGTCGAGGTGATGCGCCGGACCTCCGCCCCGGCGTGGGAGGAGGAGGCGCGCCTCGCCGGCGAGTACGAGGGCCTCGACCGCCTGGAGGTGCGCCGCGTCCCTTTGCTCGCGCGGAGAGGAGCGACCTTCACGCTGCGCGGTCCGGGAGCGGCGCGCGTCGTCGCCGAGCGCGGCGACGACGCGGACGGCTACGCGTGGGTCGATCTCCACGCCGCCTCGGAGCCCGAGCGCGAGACCGCAGAGCTCACCCTCGACATCGCCTACGGGAGCGGCGAGCGCGAGGTCCTCGGCTTCGCGCTCGCGCCGCGGGTCCTCGGCGGACCGAGCCTCACGCCTCCGCTGACCACGCCGACCGCCCGAACCCCGGTCCGCCCCGTCGCGCTCGCGTTCCCGACCTGCCGCCGCGTCGCGCTCCAGACGTGGGTCATGCGCTTCGTGGGCGCGATCGACGGCGGCGGCGCCGGGCTCCTGACCGACTCCTGGACCGCGGGCCCCTGGGAGACGTTCGACGTCGAGCGTCAGTCGGACGGAACGATCGCGCTCCGCAGCGGCCCCACCGGCTACTACGTGGCGGCCGGCGCCACGGACGCCGCGCCGATGACCGTGACCTCGACGGCGGTGGGGGCGCGCGAGAGGTTCAGCGCGATCCCGTCCGATCGCGGGACGTTCGCGCTCCGCGCCGCCAGCGGGAAGTACGTCTCACAGGAGGTCCGCGACGCGAGCCGGGTGACCACGAAGGCCACGACGATCGGGAAGGACGAGCAGTTCACGGTGCTCTGCGATCCTCCCGCCCCGACGTCGACGTTCCCCTGGGCGCGCGACGAGGTCGAGGCCTGGTCGAAGCAGCGGAAGTACAACCAGGTCGACGGCTCGAAGGGCCCGAACCGCTCGGCGTGCGTGTCGGGGTGCGGCGCGACGGCGTGGGCCATGTTGATCGGCCACGCCGACTTCGCGGCCGCCAACGGTCACCCCCGCTTCGGCGGGCTCACCCGGTTCTACACGGCGGACGGTGGGCGCGGACGCTCCGCGCGCGAGGCCGTCGCGCCCGAGTTTCAGGACCGCGGGATCGACAACATCACCGTCGAGCTGCGCGACGCGATGGGCGACTGGGGGCTCTCGGGGTGCACGGTGACCGGCTCCCGCTTCACGTCGCCCGTCCTGATGGCGCAGGCGAACCAGTACTTCTGGGGCCGCGTCCCCGCCCGCGTGATCGCCGAGTTCGACGCGGGGGGGATCGGCACCGCCGCGGGCGCCGCGAACGTCGTGGCGTCGCTTCGGGCAGGCCACGTCACGGCCATCGGCACGGGTCACCTCGCGCACTACCCCGTCGCGTTCGGGATGCACGCGTTCTCGCCGCGTCGCTGGGTGGCGTCGACGAAGCGCTGGACCGAGCCGGACAGCACGGCGCGGACCGTGCTGGAGGTCAACTGGGGCTGGGGGCACTCGGCGAGCCGATCGGTGCCGCTCCACTCCTGGTTCAAGGGCGTCGTCGACGTGACGCCGTACGCGCGCGTGGACGCGGTGACGCGAAGCTGCACCCTCCGCGCGCAGTCGGGCGCGCTCGCGGCGAACACGCGGATGGACCGGGACTACCGGTGCACGACGCACCTCACGTCGGGCGAGCGCCACGTGGCCTTCGAGGTCGCCGAGCGCCTCGTCCAGCGCGAGCTGATGGCGAGCGCGACCGCGCGGCGGCTCAAGGTGTGCCTCCTGAAGTCGACGGACATCCAGTGCGCGCCCTGCAACACGACCGATCGGCTCATCGTCCGCGTCACGACCGTGAACGCGAACGCGCGCTGTCCGGCCGACACCGTGCACGAGATGCAGTGAGCGGCGCGGCGACGCGAGCGACGCCGCGCTCGGAGCCGCGCGCCGCGGCGAGGCGGCGACGCGCGGCGAGCGCTTCCGAGCGCGCGTGGCGGGGGGCCGCCGTCGAGCGCCGCCGGACGCGCGTCCGCCGGGCTCGGGCGGTACTGCACGGGCCGTCGCGCCGTCGTCGCGGACGGACGACGGGCTTGAGCTGCAGGCGAGCGGGGAACGAGCGCCCCTCGTCGCGCCTCCGTCCTCCGAACGGATCGCCGTCCCTGGGCGAGATCGGCACCGGCTGACGAGGGCGCTGGCGGCGATGGGCAGCGCCTACGTCGTCGTGGAGGACCTCGCGCGGGCTGGTGAGCCCCCGACAAACGTGAGACGCTTGTCGCATGCGCTACTTCTTCGACGACTTCGAGCTCGACGAGGATGGGCGAGAGCTGCGCCGGCGAACCCGAGACACGGCGAACACGTCCTCGCGGGTCGAGGCGGCCCCGAAGGTGCTCGCCTTCCTCCGCACCCTCGTCCGCCGTGCGCCGAGCGTGGTGACCCGCGGCGAGCTCCTCGAGGCCGTGTGGCAGGGGCAGGTAGTGAGCCCGAGCGCGGTCAACACGGTGGTGAAATCGCTGCGCCGGACCCTCGACGACGACGACCAGCGGTTCATCCGCACCGTGCACGGCATCGGCTACGCGTTCGTGACGCCGGTCGAGCGACACGGAGCCGTCGTCCCCTCGGCGTTGAGCGACGCCCGCGAGCGCCTCTTCGTCGGGCGTGACGCAGAGCTCCGGCGGCTCGCCGCCTGGGTCACGGATCCGTCGTCCGACGCCACCCGGCTCTTCTGGGTCCACGGGGTCGGCGGCATCGGCAAGACCTCGCTCCTCCATCGGCTCGAGTCGTCGGCGCTCGAGCACGACGTGTCCGTCGTCACGATCTCCTGCGCCCACGTCCGACCGAGCCCCGAAGCGCTGATGGAGGCGATCGCTGCGAGCTGCGGGGTCGCGACGGCGAGCGCGATCCCCGACGCGCTCGCCGCGCTCCCGGCCGGGCTCCTGGCGCTCGACGGCTACGAGGCGCTCGGGGGGATCGACGACTGGCTGCGCGAGCGGTTCGTGCAACGACTGCCCCCCGGATGGCGCCTCGTGCTCTCCGGCCGAAACCCGCCCGGTATGCGATGGCGCGTCGATCCGATCTGGACAAAGGCCGCGGAGCTCCCGCTCGGAGACCTGAGCCTCGACGAGGCCAGCGCGCTGCTCGAACGCCGCGGCGTCGCGCCGACGGAGCGCGACTCGATCCTGCGTTTGGCGGGCGGCCATCCGCTGACGCTCGTGCTCGCGACGGACTCCCTGCGACGCACGGGACGCTTCGACGGCTCCCTGCCGGACGCGACGGACGGGCTCGCGACGGCGCTGCTCGACTCGTTCGTGAGGGAGGCTCCTTCGAAGCAGCATCGCGACGCGCTCGACTGCCTCGCCGTCGTCGACGCGCTCGACGAACCTCTCCTCGCCGCCATGCTGGGAGACGACACCGCCACGAGCGCGTACTTCGACTGGCTGTCGACGCTCGGGATGGTCGAGAGGCACCCGGCGGGGTTGGCGCTTCACGATCTCGCCAAGACGACGCTCACCGCGAACCTCGCCTGGCGAAACGCCTCGCGCCTCGGGCTCCTCGTCGAGCGCGCCCACGTGAAGCTGTTCGCCGAGCTCGAGAGCACCGCTTCGCCCGAGCGCCGTCGCCGCCTCGTCGCCTCGATCTGGCGGCTCCTCGATCTCCACCCCGCGATCGCTCCGCTGATGTCGCTCCCCAAGCTCTCCGGGGCGCCGAGCATCGCCGATCTCGAGGCGATCGAGCGATACGTCGATCGCTTCGAGGGCGCCGCCAGCGCGGCCGCGCTGCGCTACTGGCTGGCGCGCGATCCCACGTGCGCCCGCGTCGTTCGCGACCAGGACGGCGCGATGCTCGGCTACTCCGTCTTCCTCAAGATCGAGCCGCACGACGACGAGGCGCGAGCCGTCGATCCCGTGCTCGGCGTGCTCGACGCCTCGCTCGAGCGAGTCGGCAAGTACTCCGTGACGCGCTGGTTCGCGGACTGCCGGGCCTACCACGACGTCACGCCCGTCTCGAGCGGCTGTCACGTCATCAACGCGGAACGCGAGCTCGGCGCTCTCGACGGAGAGCTCTGCTGCCATTTCATGCTCATGTCGAACCCCGAAGCCTGGAAGCCTTTGGTGCGCATCGCCGACGTCGAACAAAAGATGGTGGACGTCATGATCGACGGCCGTCGCCTCATCGCGTTCGCTCACGACATGCGTGGTCAGACGCTCCTGACGTGGTTCCGTGCGTTCTCGCGCAGGATCACGGAGACGCTCACGACGGGCGCGGGGTTCGAGGGCGGAGGAGCGCGCGAGCTCCCCTCGTCGACGGCGGACCGCCGCCCAACGACGGCGGCGCCGCGAGCGCCGATCCACGCGACGCTCGGACGTCCGTAGGTCACCGCGGTCGCGACCTCGGGCCGGAGGCCGCCGCACGACGGCCCCGACGCGCGCAGGAGTCGACCGCTCGGCCGCCGTGGGCTCGCCGCGCCATTCGATTTCACGAGCGCGCCACGGAGCGGAATCGGCTTGGGGCGACGGGCCGCACGTCTATCGTCGCGGGCATGTCGAACCGATCTCGCTGGGGTGGGGGCGCGCGGGCGCTCGCCGTGGGGCTCGTCATGCTCGGCGTCGTCGGGCTCGTCGCGCTCCCGAAGGAGTCGTCCGCGCAGAGCTGCGGTCAGCTCGGGCAGCCCGGCTGCGGCGTCTTCAAGTCCGATTGCAAGGCGGGCCTCATCCTCTACAAGGGCAAGTGCCTCGTGAAGGGCGCGTGCGGGGCCGACGGGCAGAGGCCGTGCCTCGCGGTGCCGCTCGAGCGGATCCCGTCGTGCAACGCCGGGCTCGTCGAGCTCGCCGGGACGTGCGTCAAGCGCGGCGTGTGCGGGGACGAGAACCAGCGCGCGTGCCTCGTCGTCGAGCGCGTCCCGAGCTGCAACAACAAGAACCTCGTCGAGCGGCCGGGCGACCCCGCGATGTGCGTCCACCCTCCGTGCGGGCGCGTCAACCAGAGACCGTGCAACATCGTCACCGAGAGGCCGCTCGGCACCTCTTGCGACGTCGGGCTCGCCGAGGTCTCGGGACGGTGCGTGGATCGCGCGTCGCTCGACTGCGGGCGGCTCGGCGAGCGCGCGTGCACCCTCGCCGAGCGCGCGGCGATCGGCAACCGCCCCTGCGAGGCCGGCCTCGACGAGGCGCCGGGCTGCAACGGCGAGTGCCGCGGCTCGAGCGGCAGGTGCTTCAACAAGAACCTGGCGATGACCGAGCCGGGCACGAACATGACGCCGGTGGCGCCGACGGATCCGATGCGCGGCTTCGCGGACCTCCACGTGCACATGTTCGCCAACCTCGCCTTCGGCGGCGGCGTGCTCGCGGGCGCGGCGTACGACCCGGCGGGCGGCGCCGCGAAGGCGCTCGCCCCCGACTTCGGCACGGACCTCGATCTCCTGCTCCCCGCGGGGACGCAGCAGCGCGTCGGTGCCTGCCCGCCGCTCGTCCCGAGGTGCGGGTCGCAGGTGATGCACGGCGACCACATCCCGGTGATCGACGACTTCCTCGGCGTGAACGGCGACGGCGCGAAGAGCTACTTCGGCGCCCCCATCTTCAGCGGGTGGCCGACCTGGCGCTCGAAGACCCACCAGCAGGTCTATTACAAGTGGGTGGAGCGCGCCTGGCGGGGCGGCATGCGCGCCATGGTCATGCTCGCCGTCGCGAACGAGTTCGCCTGCGCGGTCTCGAAGCGCCTGCGCGGCACCGTCTGCACCGACTCGATGGCGAGCGTCGACAAGCAGCTCGACGCCGCGAAGGCCTTCGAGGCGTGGCTCAACACCCAGCCGGGCGGCGGTTGGTTCAAGATCGTGAAGACGCCGGACGAGGCCGAGCAGACGATCCGCGCCGGCAAGCTCGCCGTCATCCTCGGCATCGAGTCGGACATCCTCTTCGACTGCAAGCCGAACGCCGCCAAGTGCACCCAGACTTACGTCCAGTCGAAGGTCGACGAGTACTACGGCAAGGGCGTCCGCTACATCTTCCCGATCCACGACTTCGACACGGCGATCGGCGGCCCGGCGCTCTTCAACGATCTGCTCGGCGTCGCCAACGTGAAGATCTCGGGCGCGCCGTTCGTCAGCGCGCCTTGCCCCGGCATCTCCGACCTGGGGACGCTCAACTGCAACACCAAGGGGCTCTCACCGGTCGCCGGGACCGTGCTCATCAACAAGCTCATGGACCTCGGCATGATGATCGACATCGATCACATGTCCGCGAAGATGATCGACGACGTCTTCGCGATCGCCGACGCGCGCGGCGGCTATCCGTTCTTCGTCGGACACGGCCTGTTCAACGAGGTCTACACGCCGGAGGTCAAGAACCGGCACGAGCGCATGAGGACGGCGGCGCAGCTCGCGCGGCTCAAGGGGTACGGGTCCCTCGTGTCCGTCATGACCGAGGACGAGCTCCACGAGAAGCAGACGCGCTGCAAGCACTCCTCGGTCAGCTTCATCCAGAACTACGACTACGCCGTCAAGAAGATGGGCGTCGTCGCGTTCGGGAGCGACTTCAACGGCATGGCCGGGCACGTCGGACCGCGCTTCGGCGACGACGCGTGCGGCGGCGTGGCCTCCCAGAAGGCGGCGCAGCTCCAGACGCAGCGCCTCCGCTATCCCTTCACCCTCGAGGGCTTCGGCACCTTCGACAAGCAGGTGACCGGGCAGCGCACGTTCGACTTCAACGTCGACGGCTTCGCGCACATCGGGCTCTACCCGGACCTCTTGGGCGACCTCACGGTCCAGAGGACGTCCATCGAGCCGCTGATGCGGTCGGCGGCGGAGCTCGTCGCGACGTGGCGGCGCGCGCTGGCGAAGAGGGCGGGCGCGCCCGCTCCTGCGCCTGCGCCGACGCTCAAGAAGCAGATCCCCGACGCGCCGGCGAAGCTCATCACGCCGACGCCGGCGCCGCTCCCGACGATCAAGCGACGGTAGCCGCCGTCCGCGACGCCGCCGTGCCCGGAGGACATCCTCGCCGGACGGCGGCGATCGACGCACGCGAGCACCTCACGACCACGTCGCGAGATCGCTCCCCGGCGCCGCCGGCGCGGCGCACGCGCGCCGCGAGCTCGACCTCGAGCGCCACGAGCGCGCTCTCCGGCGTCGCCGACGCGCTCTCCGACGCCGCCGACGCCCTCTCCGAGGCCGCAGGCGCGCTCTCCGGCGTCGCAGGCGCGCTCTCCGGCGTCGCCGACGCCCTCTCTGGCGCCGCCGGCGCGCTCTCCGACGCCGCCGGCGCGCTCTCCGAGGCCGCAGGCGCGCTCTCCGGCGTCGCCGACGCGCTCTCCGGCGCCGCCGCCTCGGCTCGCCGCCCGAGCTCGCTCCCCGGCGCGGTCGGCTCGGCGGAGACCGCGGACGCTCAGGTCCCGCAGAAGGTGCGGTAGTCGTCCATCGCGGCGCCCGGCGGCTCGGCGAGGTGCGCGTGCTCCGGCTGATCGTCGTAGGGTCGCGAGAGGACGTCCACGAGCGTCTCGAACGGGCCGAAGTCGCCGTGCCGGACGGCGGCGCCGAGGGCCTCCTCGACGCGCTCGTTCCGCGGGATGAAGGCCGGGTTCGCGCGCTCCATCGCGGCGCGGCGGGACTCCGGCGTGACGTCCTCGCGCGCGAGGCGCGCCCGCCACGCCTCGGCCCACGCGTGGAACGCGCCGGGCTCCGCGAAGAGCGACGCGACGGCGGCGTCCGACGACGGGTCGGCGGACGCGACCGCGAGGCGGCGGAAGAAGAGCGTGAAGTCGACCCGGCCCGACGCGAGGCGCTCGAGCAGATCGGCGGCGAGCGCGGCGTCGCCGGTCTCCTCGCGCGCGAGCCCGAGCTTCGCGCGCAGCACGCGACCGTACGCGGCCTCGAAGACGGACGTGAAGCGCTCGAGCTCCGCGGTCGCGAGGCGGACGGCCTCGTCTTCGTCGTCGTGGACGAGCGGGAGGACGGCCTCGCCGAGGCGCGCGAGGTTCCACTGGGCGATGCGCGGCTGGTTGCCGAACGCGTAGCGCCCGCCGTGATCGATCGAGCTGTAGCGCTTCCGGGGATCGTACGCGTCGAGGAAGGCGCACGGGCCGTAGTCGATCGTCTCGCCCGAGATCGACGTGTTGTCGGTGTTCATCACGCCGTGCACGAAGCCGACGCCGAGCCACCTCGCGACGAGGTTCGCCTGCGCGTCGACGACGCGCGCGAGGAGCGCCAGCGCGTCGCTCCCCTCGCCCGGGTCCCGCGCGGCGGCGTCGGGGTAGTGGCGCGCGAGCGCGTAGGACGTCAGCGTGGAGAGCGCTTCGCGATCGCCCTTCGCGGCGAAGTACTCGAACGTCCCGACGCGGATGTGGCTCGCCGCGACGCGCGTGAGGACCGCGCCCGGCAAGAGCTCCTCGCGCGCGACGGGGCTGCCCGTGGCCACCGCGGCGAGCGCGCGCGTCGTCGGGATCCCGAGCGCGGCCATCGCCTCGCTCACGACGTACTCGCGGAGCACGGGCCCGAGCGCCGCGCGCCCGTCGCCGCCGCGCGAGAACGGCGTCCGGCCGGCGCCCTTGAGCTGGACGTCGCGGCGGAGACCGTCCGCGCCGACGACCTCGCCGAGCAGGATCGCCCGTCCGTCGCCGAGCCGCGGGACGAACTGCCCGAACTGGTGCCCCGCGTACGCGAGCGCGAGCGCGTCCGCCCCCGGCGGCACCACGTTCCCCGCGAGGATCTCCGCGCCGGCCGGCGACGCGAGCTCGTCCGCGTCGACGCCGAGCAGCTCGGCGAGCGGGCGGTTGACCTTGATCAGGCGCGGCGCCGGGGCCAAGGCGGGCGTCACGCACTCGAAGAAGCGCGCCGGGAGGCGCGCGTACGTGTTGTCGAAGGCGAACATCGAACGCGCAGCCTACGCCACCCACGCGAAACGGGAGAGCGCGTCGCGCACCAGGAGCGGTCCGGGTAGGCGCCTGCGCCGCCGCTCGGTTCGCGCCGCGCGCGGCGAGGCTCGGCAGCGTGTTG